>JBHIWP010000234.1:0-9457 GCA_041987425.1 Promineifilaceae bacterium (SeqCode)
GTAAACTATACCAGCGACGCGCTGCGCGCTGAGGTAGAAAAGCAGTTTGCCGCTCCAGCGCCCGGCTGGCTGGAGGCACTCTACCATACGCCCGACGTGATGATTGCCGCCAGCAGCGTGGAGGCAATTAATCAGGGAGATTACCAGTTTGTGCTGGGCGAGATGCATATGTCGCTCAACACGCTGCAAAACCCATTTTTTGTCGTTCTGCACCCCGAGCCGGAGAAAGTCATCGAGGCCAATGAGCGCGACCTGCCCCAGCCGCAGGTTATCAACATTAACCCGCGCAAGTGGCAGTGGGTCACTGCGCGCACGGCCGATTACCTGTGGCGGACCAAAGATTACCGCCTGGCCTTCACCGACGATGCCTGCGCTCCGCCGGGGGCCCAGGTTATCATTATTGGGGAGCTGGTTGTCGAAGAGAGCGATGGTGACCTGATTGTGCGCACGCGCGACGGCCGTTTCCGTGCCGACATCATTCGCTTTTTTGCCACGGCGCTCTCCGTCGAGGTGATTAACGGCTTCTCCATGCTGCCGGGGGCGGCACACACGCCCCGCGTAACCATCGACAAACTGATAGCCTGCCGAGAAACCTGGCGTCTGGATGCCAGTGAGATGGCCTTTGCCCACGAAAGGACAGAAGCAGAGCGGTTCCTGGCCGTGCGGCGCTGGGCTAAGGGCATCGGCTTGCCACGCTTTGTCTTTGTAAAAAGCCCGGTGGAGTGGAAGCCATTTTATCTGGATTTTGACAGCCCGGCCCTGGTGGAAAACTTTGCCAAGGTGGTGCGAAAAACGGCCGAAAACAAAGATGAAGCAGAAGGAACCGGCCTCACCTTTACCGAAATGGTGCCGCGCACCGATCAGGTCTGGCTGCCGGACGCCGCAGGCAACTGTTACACTAGTGAGCTGCGCATTGTTGTTGTCGATCAAAGTGAAGCGTGAAACGTGATTGAAGCATGGATCGCACAGCAGGAAATAGCCCGAAACTTTTTGCCAAAATATGAGGCTCAATGACCAACTTAACCTACTCCACCTATCTTAATTTGGAACAGCTTTTAACCAGCCAGCGTTTATTGAGCCTGGATGATCACCCCTTTGTCCACGACGAACTGTTGTTCATCATCACGCACCAGTCGTTTGAGCTGTGGTTCCGCCAAATACTGCATGAATTTGACTGGCTGCAAACGGCGCTGCGGCAAAATCAGCTGGGCATCGTTTTAGATACGCTTAAGCGGATTCTGACCGTCCTCGACTTATGCAATCAGCAGTTTCGAGTGCTGGAGACCCTGTCGCCAACGGCGTTTGCCAACTTCCGCACCCAGTTTGGCAATGCCAGCGGCTTTCAATCGGTTCAGTTCCGCCAAATCGAGTTTGCGCTGGGCATGAAGCGGGCTTCGCTCATAGACCAGATCGCAGCGAATGATTACGGCCGTAGCCAGCTAGAAGCGCGTTACCAGGCGCCAACGGTATGGGATGCTTTTCTGGCTTATCTACAAGAGCTTGCCTACAGTGTGCCGGCTCAGCAGCTAGAGCGTGATGTCACTGAACCGATCCAGCCATCTGGCGAGATTCAAGAAATCTTGAAGCATATCTATTACGACGATCCAGCGACGCGCCACGTTTGCGAGCGACTGCTCGATCTGGACCAGCTGGTACAAACCTGGCGGCGGCAGCATCTCTTATTGGCCGAGCGGTTAATTGGCGACCAGTCCGGCACGCACGGCACAAATCTAAATTATTTGCGCAGAACCATACGGCCGCACTTCCCTGATTTGTGGGAAGTACGGAGGCATTTTGCACAAACGGAACAGTTTTCTCCGGGAACTTTTGGCTAGAGCAATGACGGCTTTCGTTTCCAGGTGAAACGCAACAAAACAAAAGGTAAACCTTTATGGCAGACTGGGATGTCTTAACTCAACTCATTGATCACTTTGGCGACCGGGGCTACACGGCAGAGTCATCAGCGTTTATTCGGGACAAGGTGCAGCAGGCCAACCGCATCATGGTATTGGGAGCAGGCAATGGCAAAACGCTGCTCCCCCTGCGCGAACTAAGCGAAGACATCGTGGTGGCAGATGCTTCTTGGGATATGTCTCGCCTGTGCGTGCAGGCCAATGGATTTGTCAACATCACGGCCTGGGGGCACCAGCTGCCGATCCAGGCGGATCAGTTTGACGTGGTCATTGCGCAAACCGGGATTGTAGATTTTGTTGAAGATACGGCCGCTATCGACATTCTGCAAGAGTTTCACCGCGTCTGCAGGCCAGGTGGGTACGTGTTTATTGGCCATTTGCCCAGCCCGGCCGGTTCATTCCCCTACTACTACGAGAAGGTTTTCGGCGACCGCTCTTACCGCCGCTTTATCTTGCGGATGGACAATTGGCGGCAGCGCGTTGGTCCGTTAGACAGCCTGCTCAACGCTACAGGCGCCATTCACCCCCACAACTGGTTCAAACAAATCCGGCAGGATGCCGAACAGCGCGGCCTCTCTTTCACCAGCTTCATGGAGGCGACACCGGGCTTTAACAAGGCCCGCAGCCAGGCGGAGATAGGTGCCCTGCTGCAGCAAGGCGGCTGGCACGCAATTGATTATTGGCTCACCGACACCCTTATTTTGGCATACGGCCGTAAGCAAATGGAGACAATTCGTGAGTGACGTACTCATTCATACGAATGATACACTGGCCTCAGACGAAGCGCGTGAGCAGCTTGCCTCGGTGCGCCAGCAGCGGCGAGACGCCCTAAATGCGTATATGCAGCAGCAAGGGGCAACGGCCGAACAGCCTGAGCAGCAGTGGCTGGCGCGCTCCTTTCCCGTGCTGTCGATTTTGGCCCCGGTTATGACCACGGCTGAGAAGACTATCGAATACCCTGGCGACCCCATGTGCCTGTATGCCGCTTTAAGCGTGGCGGTGGCCGAGGCGCATAAAGCGTACAACAGTCCCTTTGCACCCGAGGATCCTTACAACGATCTTTGCCCGCGCTGGGGGCCGTTTCCGTCACTCGAATACCGCCAGCAGGTTGAAGACAGCGGCATTCGGGCCAGCTACGGCGTGGCGCAGCCGAACACGGATCAAACAGTTTACGATCCGCGCGTCTGGAACACAGAAATCAGGCAGCACTTCATTGAACACGTTTTGGAGCCGATGCAGCCGCGCGTGGTGCTGATCAGCACCGTCTCCCCCGGCTTTCGTTACGCCATCGACATGGCCAAAACCGTCCGCGCCCACTGCCCACAGGCGCTGATAATCCTCGGCGGGCGGCACATCGACGAAACGGTGCGGTTTAATTACGTAACGCAATCCCTTGATCTGCTGTACAGCGGTCCGTTGGCAGCCATGGCAGACGGCCGTATCCCGCCCGTATTCGACTTTATTGTGAGCGGCGACGCCTATTACGCCGTCGACTGTTTGCTCAAAGCCATCGCCTTAGCCATGAACATCCCTGAAAAGGTGGCCACAACGGCGCAGATCGTGCCGCTACTTCAGGCGCTGGCGCATGAATTCCATGATACGCCAGGCAACGCCTTCATTTGCGGCCTCACCCCAACAACCACCCACGTATTTCCCATGCCCGGTCCCAAAATCGATCTGGCCAGCTTGCCCAATCCCTACCAGGCCTTTGCCATTCGCGCCCGTTTCCCCATTTTTGCCGATGAGGACGGCCGTAGCCTGCGCACGGCCCATGTGCTTCTGGTTGATGCCTGCCCCTACAAATGCAACTTTTGCTCCGAAAGCGTTTTGGTCATGGGGCGAATGCAGCGGTTTAACGAAGATCCGGTTGCTAACGGGCTGGCGCGCATTCTGACGTACGTTCAGTATGGGGCCGAAGCGCTTTTCTTCGACGATTCCGTGTTTTTGGGCGGCAACGTGCCCCTGATGCTGGGGCTTTGCCAGGGATTGGCGCAGGCACGTGAAGAAGCACGCGGCAAAACAGACCCCTACCATCGGCGGCTGGTGGGCTTACAGTGGGGGGCGCAGCTCACGGTGGAATTTCTGACCACGCTGATGACCAGCGAAAAAGCGCGCACCTTGCTAGACGTAATGCAGGCCGCCGGCTGCAACTATATTTATATTGGCCTGGAAAGCCTGGCCTCCACGGTGATGAACAAGATACACAAGAACATACAGCGCGCGAACGGCCGTACCTGGTCAGACAAAATCTGGCAGGGTTTGCAGCTCTTAAAAGAAGCAGGCATCCGCGCCGGTACATCGGTGCTGTTTGGCCTAGATGGCGAAACGCAGGAAACCATTGAACAAACAATCGCCGGAGTAGAGGCACTCGTAAACGCAGACCTGATATACATGGCCAGCCCCAACATCCTCACATACCACCCCAACACAGAAATCGCCCGCCTGCACGGCAGGCAGGATTCGCTCGACTACCATTCGGCAAACTTCGACACCCGGCCACCCTACACCTTCTTTGAAGAAGCGTTCCCTGAGGTCGTCTCCATTACCCTGTCTGAAGAAGATATCTGGCTGATCCACCGGGAGACAAAACAGCGATGGGGCGGCAAGCGGCTGGGCGCGGCTGAGGCGATCTTATAAAGCATTTCTCTGCAGGCCCAGATTGGGCCAATCTGTTGCCAGGCCAGATGATTGCTGAGAAAGATTGGTCCAATCTCTTCGCAGTACAGACGATTATGGCGTCTTCTCTTTCACCCGGTACAGCATCTCCCCGGCCTTGGGCACATACAAGATGTCGTCATCTTCTCGATTCTGCCAGGAAGACACGTCAATTTCCGCGGGATTATAGTAGCCCAGGGCCAGCTGCTGGCACGCTGCCGCCGAAAGCTGTGTCGCCAATGCAACGCTGGCGCGGGGATATTCGACGCCGTTTTCAAAACGGCCGTCTCCCCGCACGTGCGTACTGTGGGCCAGCACCCCCAGAGGAATATGCTTAAACTGCTCCCACTGCTTCAAAAAGTAGGGCAGCACGTGGTAGCCAATCTCATAAATGTATTTGCCGTGCACGTGGCTCACGACGTCCAGGTGCGGCGCGTAAATGATGAGCTCGCCTCCCTCGGCCAACGCTGGCTCCAGCTTGTACATCGCCTTGCCCGCCGTCCACAGCTCGTCGTACATGGCTGGGGCACAGGAGAGCACGCGGCGGAACGGCCGTTCCACCCACACAATATGCCGTGCTGACGACAGGTCAGCCGCCGCGCTCCAGGCCGAAAGATAGTCGCCAACGAACATACCAGCCAGCCCTTTGCCAACAACCACCAGGGCAACCAGCGTCGTGGGCGTTGTCACAAATTCGGCCGCTGCGTGGATCATGGCCCGCACCGGCGTCTCCTTAACGCCGATAGTGCCGCGCACCCCGGCCAGCGCCCCCAGCCAGTGCGTCACGTTGATCATGTCCGCGCCGGAAATGCCGGGGAAGAAATATTTGGCCCCGCCGGAGAAACCTACCACTTCATGGGGAAAGGTTGGCCCCAGAATGATGACGTGATCATAGTCTAGAACCGCGCGATTAATATTCACCGCCACGTCGCCGCCCAGGGTGGGGTGCCAGCGATCCCCGGCAATTTGCTGAATTTGCGCCTGCGGCAGTGTGCCGATTTGGGTCAGGGCATCTGGCGAATCCCAGGCGTGGTTCAGAATGCCCACGTGGCGATACGCCGTTTGCCGCTCTTCAGGCGTAATGCCCACCAGCTGGCACAGCTGCGCCTCGCTTAGGGGCGGATGCGTACCCAGGGCCACCATGAAATCAAGCTGCTGGCAGTCGTGCAAAATCTCTACCAGACTGCGAAACAGCTGCGGCAGGGGAATAGTGCGGGTATGATCGGGAATGAGCACGAGCACTTTTTGCCCGCCATGCTGCTTTTCCAAAGCGGCCGTTAGCGTTTGCCGTATCACATCATCATCAAGAAGCGCTCTAGGAGCAGCCTGAACGTGTCTCATTTATCCTCTTCCAAATGGATTTTCAAACATTAAACGCCGCTGAAGGCCGAAAACCCGCCATCAACGGGCACGGTGATGCCAGTGACAAAAGCCGAGGCTGGCGACAGCAGCCAGAGAGCCGTGCCCAGCAGCTCCTCCGGCTGACCAAAGCGGCCCATCGGTGTGTGATCGATAATCGTTTGTCCGCGCGGCGTCAGGCTTTCGTCCTCGTTGAGCAGCAGAGCGCGGTTCTGCTTGCCTATGAAAAAACCGGGAGCCAGTGCGTTTACCCGAATGCGCGGGCTGTATTCCTGAGCCATGTGCACAGCCAGCCACTGCGTAAAGTTGTTGACGCTGGCCTTGGCCGCCCCATAGCCTACTACACGAGTCAGCGGGGTGATAGCGGCCATTGACGAAAAGTTGAGGATAACGCCTGTGCCCTGCTCTGCCATGATACGGCCGTATACCTGGCAGGGCAAAATGGTACCTAGTAGGTTCAGATCAAAGACAAAGCGTAAGGCTTCCGGCGGCAGGTCAAAAAAGGATTGCTCCTGGTTGGTCGTGGCCTCGGGATGGTTGCCCCCGGCGGCGTTGATGAGGAAATCCACAGTGCCGAACCGATCTAGGATGGTTTGGGCAGCTTCTGCCAGCAGTTCGCGCTGCAAAACGTCGGCATAAACGCCCAGATAGGTGCCCGGCCCCGTGTCCAGCGCTCGCTTCAACTCATCGGGCAGCGTAGGGTTGCGAGCCAGAACGACGACATTGGCACCGCAGCCTACCAGGGCGCGGGCCACGACGCCACCCAGCGCGCCCGTACCACCGGTGATCACGGCCGTTTTCCCCGTGAAATCATACCACTGGGTTACATCTTGCAAATTCATACTGTCCTTTTAAAAATAGCTCAGAATTCTCGGTTCTCTGTGGCCAATGTTCAGCAAAACGGCCGTAAATGCCGCTCAAAATGGGCCACCAGCACCGCCTCATAAGCCGCCTCATCTTGCAGCAACTCTGCCTCAAGCGCGTCGCCATACTCGTCCAGCGCCGAGCCGAAGGTGACGTGCAGCAGCTGTCGCGCATCAAAATCATCGAGCAGGCCGGGCAGCGCCGCGTCACTTAGCTGGCTGCTAGCAGGCACCCGCTCCGGGCGGCAGTCCAGGAAGTAGGTTTTGCGGTCCCTGGCAAACCGCTCATGTGCCAGGTCCAAAATCCTGCGGAACAGCGGCGTATTTGTCTGGCTGATGACGCGCAGCGCCTCCAGGTAGCTGGTTCCGGCAGTTTTGACGTGAACACGGCCGTTGGCATAGCGGTTGATCATCTCGTAAATGGTGAACTTGTCCGAACCGGTATGAATACTGAGCTTATAGGCGTTGAAATGGTGCATGATGGCTGCGTGTTTCGCCAGCTCCGCCTCAAACTCGGCCAGATCGCCCATGTAGTCTACTCCCTTTTGGAACTTGCCCACAAAGCGCGGGGCCAGGCTGACCACAGGCACGTTCCGCCGCAACAGCTCGTTGGCAATGAAATAATGTTCCTCAGCAGAAGTTGGCGTGTCGGTTTCGTCTACGGACATTTCCAGGTCAAACGGCCGTTCTCCTGACTGCCGCCGTATTTCAGTCGTGAGGCGCAGGGTGTGGGCCAGGGCACGGCCGTATTTAGCCAAAGCCCGCAGCAGCGTCGCCTCGTCAAAGTGCAGCGTCACGCCCTCCAGCACAATCGGCCCCGCAAAATATTCTCCGGTGAGCGCCTCAGCCGTTGTGCCCAACTGCGTCCAGGGCAGCCGACTGCTTTTCTGGCGCAAGCTTTCCAGATCATCGGTTTGGGCGACGTTATCGACGTGGTCGCTGGGATCGATGGTATAAAACGTGTAGCCTGCCTGCACAAAAGAGGCAACATCCGCAATCTCTTTTACGTGATCAGCATCGGCCCCCCAACGGCCGTTCCAGCCCTTGGCAAAAATCCCCCACATGGCGTCATCCAGCACCTGCTGCGGCGTGCGCCCGATACGGGCGTTCTCTCGCACCGACTGCTGGGCAAAAATAGGATAAATCCTTTTTTCTATAGAATCCGCAGATTTTTGCAGATTTTTTTCCCGGTTGGTCTGCGACTCCGCGACTTTACGCTGCACAGAATCCAGCGCTGCTACGTGGCCCGGTGTAGCCAGCCCAATGCGGTCGCCAAAGCCAAACGACGTTTGTATCCCTAACGGAACTGGATTGAGCCAGGGCAGCCGGGTGCGCAGGGCGGCTGCGTTATCTGGCGTCAGTTCGCCAATGAGTCTGTTATCGTGAAGGGTGCCGTTGAATACGGCCGTATCCCCCTCCACCAGCAACCGCTTCTCGCCGGTGCCCAGCCGCACCAGCGCATACGTCGTGCCATCCAGCACCACCACCGAATCTTCGTAAATCGTCACTCTTTCTTCCATTCAACACCAACACCTTTACCAGCGTTCACCGCGAAGAGCGCGGCCTTTTCTAAACGTTTACGCCATATTTTTGCCGATTACACTACAGCTTGTAAGCCTGTTTCGCCAAATCGTAAGCCAATGCGCGTACCATCTCTGCCCCCTCTACCTCGTCGACAATGTGCCGCACCACCAGACCGGCCACCCAGTCGCAGGCCGCGCGCCGCCAGACATCGTGGCGGGCGGGGATAGAAGGATAGGCGCGCGTGTCATCGTTGAACCCCGCCGTGTTGTAGATGCCTGCCGTTTCCATCACCCGGTCGAAGTAGCGGCGCATGCCGTTCAGGCTGTCGTGGAACCACCAGGGCGGCCCCAGTCGCACTGCCGGGTAGTGCCCGGCCAGCGGCGCCAGTTCGCGAGCATAGGTCGTTTCGTCCAAATTAAAGAGAATGAGCCGAAAGTCTGGATGATTGCCAAACTGGTTGAGTAACGGCCGTAACCCCCGCGTAAATTCAGAAGCGATGGGAATGTCTGCGCCCATGTCGCGGCCAAAGCGGTTAAAGATCTGCTCGTTGTGGTTGCGGTAAGCGCCCACGTGCAGCTGCATCACCAGGCCATCATCGGCGCTCATCTGGGCCATTTGGATGAGCATATGGCCGGTAAATTGGGTAGCGTCTTCGGCCGTAGTCTCCTCTTGCAAGGCGCGCTGGAAAATGGCATCGGCCTCCCGGTCAGACAGCAGCCCTGTGTAGGCCGTCAGCGCCGCGTGATCCGTAGCTTTGGCGCCCATCTCCTGGAAAAAGGCGCGGCGCTGGGCCAGCGCCCGCAGGAAAGAACGATAATCTATCACGTCAATTCCGGAAACCTGGCTAAGGGCGGTAATGTGGCCGTTCCAGTTTTCTGTGTCCAAATTCAAAACGGCGTCGGGGCGGAAGGTAGGCAGGATACGGCCGTGCCAGCCAGAATTCCGAATGGCTTGATGCGATTCCAGCGTGTCGGTGGCCGCGTCGGTCGTGCAAAGCACCTCGATGTTGAAGCGGTCGTACAGGCTGCGCGGCTTAAAGTCAGGCGACTTCAGCTTTTCGTCAATTTGATCGTAGATGCCCTGAGCCGTTTCGCCATTGAGTTTCTGCGTGACGCCAAAAACCGTAGCCAGTTCGTCGCGCAG
>JBHIWP010000235.1:0-9453 GCA_041987425.1 Promineifilaceae bacterium (SeqCode)
TGAGACTGGAGATTGTATTAACTCCCCAGCCTCCAGTCCCAACAAAATGCAGCGTTGAAGTTCTCCTAATTTTTGTTGATGAATGGTAAATAGAGCATTTGGTCTGTATCGGCGCTATCCGTTGGCGTGATGTTGATTGTATGGCTTTGGCTAACGGAGGAACCAGCGCTGTTAACGGCCGTTACCGTCACCGTCTTGCTGCCGCCACTGCTCCAATTCAGCACGACCGTATTGCTGATGCCGTCCGTGTTAGTTATCGTCTCATGATCAGTGATCTCCCAGGTGTAGGTAAGAGGCGTTGTGGTGTTATCAGGGCTCACGGTCGCTGTGAAACTGTAGCTTGTTTTGGCGTCGCCTTCTGCCGGACCAGCGATGGCAACCGAGGTCGGTGCAACGGGTGGCTGGCCGCAGCTGGCATCAAAACGCACAAATTCGAGCAGGAGCCAGCCCGTAGAGAGGTTGTAGCCAATCAGGCGGAAGACGGCGAACTGAGCGGCTTGATATCGGGCATTTGGTCCTGTGCCCGTGCTGGCGTTCCAAACAGGCAATCTAAGCGTACGCTCCAGGTCGATGTGTTCTTCTAACTGCTCACGAACGGCTGTTGAATTGACATTGCCCGTGCTGGCCGCAATCCAGTCGCCAATATGCAACTCCTGGTCCAGGGGATTCATGTATTCGATATAGCCACGCACAGTATGCGAAAAGCCCGCCCCAGGAATAATGGAGCCGCCGTCGCCGTGATCAGTGTAATCCGTGGCATCACCGGGCCAGGTGAGGCTGTTTGCCAGCGTATTGGCATTGGCCGTAACGCCCGTATTCCACACCAGCCAGCCAAAATCGCCGCTGCCAAAGCCGTTCTGTAGGCGGTAAATATCGCCAGGCGTGGCGTCTACCAGCGGCACATCGTCTTGATGTTTCAGGAAGCTGTTGTAGGTTGGCGGAGAAGCTGGATAGGTAAACTCGGCCGCGTCTGGATATGGATTGCTGCCGGTGCCAGGGGCCGTAACGGACCGCGCGCCTTCATGAAGCGTAATGGGGAAAGCGGTGCAGCCAGCGGTTGCGTTGTTTGGTACCTCTATCTCGTTGGCAAAAAGCTCCCAGGTATAGGTGTCTGAAAAGCCGCCATCGTAATATGCCATCAGGCGTCCCCCATAAAAGGGGGTGCAGTGCTCCACAGTGGGATTTTGCCAGTCGCAACCGCTTAAATCGCCTGGAATCTTGATCTGATAGGCTGGGTCGACCCATTGATTATTACAGCTCCCTAGCATGCAGCGAACACCTTCAGCCACGCCATCTGGATCGGCTTGCCCGGCCACGGCAAAAGCCAGTGCCCAATCTGTCAGGTTGGGGTCATAGCCCAGCGGGTTGCTTTCGTCTGGCGTGAAGGCGATGGTGTCGAAGTAGAAAATGAGCGGCGGTTGGGAGCCGGAATCGGTATCGAACAGGCGAACATTAATAGTTTGGCCCGCCAGTTCTGGGCCAACGTAGCCTAACGGGATTCCCAAAGGGGACGTGAAGTTGGAATTTTGGACGAGGGTGTTAACGGCCGTAATCTCCACCCCTTGTGAATCATGCGACCCTGGATTGTTGAGCAGGTGAAGGTTACGAGTATTCGCATCGCTGGGCACGCTGTTAACATAATCAGGTGGCCCTGCCCATATTTCATACCCATTTTCAGACGCGCCGCTCATGGCCTGCACGTCCAAATAAAGATAGCGGGCACCAGTCTCCTCATCGACAAAGATGTTGGGCACGTCCGTCGTTAGATCTATTTCAAAGCTGTCTACGGTCTGGGCGACTGCCGGGACGCTCACGCCGGGTCCATCCAAGTTGGAAAAGGGCACGTCTGCACCTGGAGAAACCCATCGCAAATCGGTTTGGTGGTCGCCGCTGTCGCGAACGCCGTCGCCCGTTTGGCCAAAGTAGGTAACCAGAGGCACCTTTTGCAGGGTGCTGTCCGGATTTTGAGCAAAATAGGACAGGCTGTATCGCGTTTGGGTATTTGCGCTGGCCGTATAGCCTGCGGGATTGCCACACGCCGTTTCTGAAATTCGAATGCGGTTCTCATCAATGCGCACGAACCAGTACGGGTTAATTTGATCCAGCTTAAGGTTTGGGGGGGTATCTACGAGGTCCAATTCATCAGTACGCAACAGGCAGGGTTGAATCTGGCTTGAACTGCCTCCATCTGTGCCGCAGGATTTAGAGCCACTTGGTGAGAGACCACTGTTAATAGCAATGTTGGAGCGTTCAATAGTGACGGAGTTGGTGGCTGTGTTTATGGAGTCTGGGTCGAATAGCTCAACGCGCACGACATCGTGCGCATAGGTTGGGGGAATGTAAATGCGGTAGGTGTAGGTATAGGGCCCTGGAGCCCAGGTGCTGTCCAATGGAGAGTAGGGATCGCCCAGAGATATACAACTGTTTGGACCTAAAATTGCCTGGTTCGCAGTCGCGATACGGCCGTCCTCCATCGTTCTGCTAGTAATTAGGCCCAATCCTGAAAATATCGGGTCCGCGGGTGTGGGTGCTTGTGCGGCTGTGGGAGCTGCTAACAGTTGGATACTGTCAGAATATGAAATAATGACAGTTGTAAGAATAAGTACGCCCAAAATAAAAATTGCTTTTTTCATTGAATTGCCTCCTTGTATATAGGATTGCCGCGTTTGGTTAAGAACTCCATAACGATTTTTAACCTGCCTGGTCTAGTTTGTTTGGCACAATCCTTTTCTTTACTCAACGGAGCGACGTGCTTTCTGCAATTTGGCTTTGTTAAACTGGCTTGTGGTGCAGACGATGTACTTTGGGAAAAACAAAACCCGCAGGTGGTTGAGGCCATAAGCCTCAACCACCTGCGGGAGAAGGTACGGTATTTAAGAATAGGAATCAAGCACCTGGGCGCAATTTATGTCGGCCGATTACGGCATTTCATCACCCTTCTGCTTAAAATCTGGAAACTGGCCGGCTCATCGATACGCCTACAATAATGCCAATGATGAGCGCGATTAGCGCAATAATGATGATAGTTGAGAGTTGAATTGCGATCATGTTGCACCTCCTACGTGTACGTCACAGTTCAGGCTCGATACGCTTTTAGAATATCATGCCTGACGCTTATCACGCTTTCACAAACCTGACACCAGGCAAACAAAGCAGCAACAAACGTAACAGACTCAGCCCGATTCCCGCGTTTCGCTGTCTGCAGCATTGTTCTCCCACTGAGGAATAGCCGGGCCAAAGCGGCGCTGAATACGCTGGAAAACCCAAATGCCGCATCCCAAAAGCAGCAGCCACGGAGCCCAGGCAATTGCAAAGTAAATAGCCGTGTCGGCTACGGCTTGGGCGTTTTGCTGGGTGCGAACCGTGGCCGCTTTGGCCGTATTGCCTGGCGACCAGCCTTGCGGCGTTGGCAGTGGCGTCGGGGTAGGCGTTGGCAGCAGCGCGGTCAGCCGCACGGTGATAAGCGCAGCATGGGCACGCTCGGTATAAAAGTTGAGCTGTCCCTGCAGCTCGTTGATCTCCGCCTCAACCCGCACCAGCCGCTGGTGCACGGCCAACGTTTCGGTTGTACTGCGGGTTTGTTCCAGAAAGGTGCGCATCCGCGCCTGATTACTGGTGAGGTTGTCCAGACGAGATTGCAGGTCAACGGCCGTATCCAACACATCCTCACCGCTAAGCTTTTCATCCTCCACGGTGCCCAGCCTGCGCAGGTCATTGAGCAGCGTCTCGAACTGCTCTGCCGGAACGCCAAAAGTGATTTCGCCATAGGTTGTGGCGCTGCCGCTCTCCCATTGGCGCTGGTTTAGCACATAGCCACCGTAGCTTGTAGCCAGTTGTACGGCCGTTTGAACGGCCGTGCTGGTGTCCGGTACCGTTAAGGAAAGATCGGCTTCTTTAATGACCAGTCGATTATCGTTCTGGGCTGCCTGCACCGGGTCGTTGCCCGGCCACAGCAGCCAGAGCGGCAGTAGACCCGTTAGAAGTGCAATTATTAACATAAAGTATCTATTTGGCATGAGAGTCCTCTCCCAAAAATAGTAGGACGCAGATTAACGCTGATAAACGCAGATTAAAATCTGTGCGCATTTGTGCCAATCTGCGAAATCCGCCGATTTTCATTGCTATCGGTGAGCATTTGCTCATGGAAACTCCATTCAAAATTAAAATGCGGCGTTGGTGCTGATTAGTCGAGTCGCCAGCCAAACCGCTGTTTTAGTCGCCAGCCAAACCAGCTAAAGAGCGCCAGCAGCAGCATCCAGGGACCGCACACAATGCCGTAGTAGATGGAAAAATCGGCCGTTTTCTGGGCGGACTCCTGTAGATTGACCGCAGCAAGCTGGGCGGTGTTGCCCGGCTGCCATGATTCGGCCGTGGGAATGGGCGAAGGGGTAGGCGTGGGCAAAAGCGGCTGGAGCGAAAGATCGATGGTGGAGAAGGCAGCCCGGTCGCTCAGATAGTTGCGCCGACCCTGGATGATGGCAATTTCCTCTTCAACCTGCTTGAGTTGATCGTTGACGCGTAGGGCTTCTTCCACGGTCTCGGCGTCTTCCAAGAAGGAGCGCAGGCGGTCGCGCGTAGCAATTAAATTGTCCAGCCGCGAACCTAAATCAACATACTCGTCGGTGACGTCCTGCCCCCCGGCAAAATCGTTGGTGACTTCGCCCAGCTGGCGCAGTTGGTTGAGGGCATTTTCAAATTGGGCCACCGGCACGGCCAGCTTCATGGTGGCGGCACTAAAGCCAAAGTCTGCTTCAAAAATTTGTTGGCTAATGATGTAGCCTCCCAGGTCCGCAACGAGTTGGGTGGCGGAGGAGACGGCCGTTTCTGTATCTGCAACCGTTATCGCCAGCTCGCCATTCTTAATAATGAGCCGGGCCTGCGGCTGCGCGTTGGGCAGCGAGGCCGTTGTGGATGCTGAGTCAACTTCTGCTGCGACGCGCGTTACCTCTGCCGCTTCTCCTTCTACCACCACCGTTTCGGTAACGAGACGCGTCACGGCCACCTCAACAGTTTCGGCTGCGGGCGATGCCCCTCCACAGGCGGATAGCAAAAAGGCAAGCAGCGTGGCGGCCAAAGCGACCGCCAGCCGATATAAATGTTTGGCGTTCATTTTCTTTCTCCTGACTTTATTGATTTGTTGCTTGTAAGAACCCGGGTTATGGGGGAAAACGAGCCTGGGCCGTAAAAAGTTCCGTTTCGAGGTAAATTAGTGTCAAATTGGGGTCGCACCTGCCTAAAAATATTGTAAATAGGCAAAGCGGACCAGCGTCGTTATCCCTTCGTCGCTTGTCAGCCTTCCGCTTAGCTTTTACAATGTGTTCGCAATGAGAGAATCAAAACTACTGGCAACCCAACTACAAAGACGCGATCCGAACGCCTGGACAGCGCTTTTGCGCGCTCACCTGGAAGTGGATGAACTGGTGGTGACGGCCGTTTCTGCCAAACCCATCAACCTGCTTCCCCGGAACAGTCGGCGCATGTCGCGCTACCATTTGTCGCTGGCCGGACATTCTGACCCCATCACCTTCATTGGGCGTCATGTTGATGCAGTGGAAGTGGCGTTTTACACGGAGATTGCACCTCGCTTGCCGGGACTGACGCCCGGCTGCCTCTTTCTGCACCAAACGGAAACCAACAGCGGCGGTTGGGCCGTGCTGGACGACGTGCCCAATGACATCTCAGCAGAAAAATGGTCTGCCTCAGATGTAAGTGCTATTGTGGAAAAACTGGCCCATTTACACGCGCTGTTCACCGACAAGGCAAAGGAACTGCCCAGCAGCGGCATTAACCTGCTGTTGGATCGAACGGCGTACCAATGGGAAGCATTGGTCGCAGAACAGGCAGTGTATTTTGAGGAAGGCCCAGCAGCCATCTTGTCTGAACACGCCTTAACGCAGGCGGGGCAGTTGGCACCTCTTTTCTTGCAGGCGGCCAATGGCCTGGTTGTGATGCGCGATTTGGGCGGCTGGCCCGGCATTTTGGGCGAGTCGCACTTAACGGCCGCTGCCGACCTTCTGGACGATCCGGTTCCCTTGCTGGAGCCACTGCGCCAGCTGCCTCTCACCTTGCTGCACGGCGATCCGAACAATCGTCGCTGGCGCGTAACGCTTTTTGACGATCAGCGGCTAACTGGCTGGCAAATGGCCGCAGTCGGCCCGGGTATCTATGACCTGGTCAGCTTTGTTGAGCAGTTCAGCCTGTTGGATGATGCTGAAAGCGCCCCCGATCTGAAAACACGGCCGTTGTGGCCGGTCAACGAAGAAACGATTATTGACAGCTACATGTTGGCCCTATCTCAACGATTGGGCAACCGGGTAAATACCAGAGCAATGCGCCAGGCAATCCCGGCCGCGCGCTGCCTATACGTACTTACCAGCTGGTTTCCACATTTTGCCACCTGGTTTGAGGAGATGCCCAACAGATATACGTGGCAAAAGATAAACCGGATGGCGGAGAATGATTTCGTAAACACGCCTTTGCAGGGGTTTATGAAATTACGGCCGTATCTTTCCGGCGTATTTGAGCGTTTTCTGCTGGCATATCGTTCCCTCTAATTCTTGCGACCATTCCCCGCTCCCCGCGTACAGTCTGTCGTCAAGGAGAACAAAACCACCTTACCCTAAATCTATTGTTCTCTAGATAAATTAAACCGTAGTTGGAGGCATTGTGGCCCAACTTTTTGAAGCTGTATCGACTGGATTTGTCATCTTTTTGTTGTTTCTTAGCCTGATCGGCACGCTGATTCCCATTATTCCTGGCGTATTGTTGATGTGGGTAATTGTGTTTGTCTATGCCTGGGCCGATGGATTTACGGCCGTATCCACCACGGCAATTATCTTCGTCAGCCTCATTGCCCTGGTTACCGGCACGTCAGATATCTGGCTGACGCTGTTTGGCGCCAAGAAAGGGGGCGCCTCCCTTAAATCGATGCTGGTTGGCACCATTGGGGCCGTTGTTGGGTCCTTTGTTCTTCCGATTCTTGGTACAATTGCTGGCTATATTGCCGGGCTGCTGCTGGGAGAATATTGGCAGCATGGTGACTGGGAAACAGCCAAAAGAGCGGGTTTTGGGGGCTTGGCGGGATGGGGCATTGCGACTATCATTCAGTTCATTGGCGGCGTGTTCATTTTTGTGATCTTTTTAGTACAGGTGCTTTTTTAAGTTGTAACTGGCAATTACGTCATTCAGTAATTGGCGCGTTAGTTAACTGTCCAATTACGCAATTACCAAACTTCTATGGACTTGACTGAATTTTTACGCAATTTTGGTCTCACCCTTCTCACCGTGATGGGGATCGCCCTTATTCTATCCTTGATGTTACTGGCTATTGTCTGGCGGCAGGTGAAACGTATCCATATTCCGCCAGACGCCACCTTTGGCCAAACGCTGCTCCTGACCCCCTTTCTGGTTGTGGTCATGATTGATTTGCTGGACTTTGCTCTGGACTTTCTGGCTGCGCCTATCTCCTGGCTAATTTTGGACCGGCTGGGCTTAAAAGCGCTGCGCGGCGTCTCCGTTGTAGAGACGCTCGTGCCTTTCACGCAGGCAATCCCGACGATGACGCTGGCCTGGATCTGGGTACGTCTTTTCCCTCGAACAATTGCTTAGAATTCTTTTGTCTGGCTTTAAAAGCCAGTTATGAAACAGGCCGACGACTGCCCAGGACGATCCCTACAATCAGCGCGCCAAGTATAACGATAACCAGGTAAACTAGCGGCATAGTGATCATTTTACCTATCCTCCATTGCTATTGTTCCAGTCGAAAGTTGTTAACTATCCATACCATAGCATGAATTACCGCAAATTTTTATAAAGGTGGTTTGGCTCAGGGTGTCAAACCTTTAACACCGGCCGTAGTCAAGCCATAGCGATGAAGTAGCTGAGACTTTTCAAAAAGGAGTTCAATCGTGAGCACGATACCCTCAACTTTAACCGAAAAACAATTTGAAAACATTTTCGACCCTTTATCTCGATAGCAAAGCGCGGCTATGCGGGCAAGATTGCACTCTACAAGGTATTCAACTACATCTTGTATCGACTGCATACAGGATGTCAGTGGGAAAAACTGCCCATCGACTCGGCTAAGGACGACTCAGAAAAAAAGAAATCAGCCATGACGCCGTTTACTACCATTTTCGCAAGTGGAGTCGGGACGGTTCTCTGGAAAAGGTGTGGCAAGGCAGCATCGTGACCATAGCCAGACAGTTGAATTTATCTGAACTGAATCTTGACGGCAGCCATGCTGTTGCCAAGAAAGGCAGTGAATTGGTGGCCTATCAAGAACGTAAAAAGGCTAAGACCACGAATATCTTGCCGGTTACAGATGGGAAGGGCTTCATCATTGCTTCGACTGGGTTGATTGCTGGCAATCACAACGACGCTTTCAATCTGACGCAGCATTTGCAAACGGTTTTCAAATCAATGAAACGGCTAGGCTTAGTCTTTGCTCGGGCTTATTTCAATGCCGAAGTGTACAAGCGGCGATTTACCAGTGAGCGTTCGTTTGCCTAGATTGATAAGTTCCGCGCTTTGTTGTTAAGGTGCGAGCGACGTGATGCCTACTATCTGGGTGGACATCACATCGCATTTGCGATGATTAACCTACGTCATGTTATTGACGCTCAATAAGTTTCATTTAGTTCCAAAACAAACTAAGTTAGTTTAGTCTCCACT
The DNA here is from genome assembly GCA_041987425.1 of Promineifilaceae bacterium (SeqCode). Taxonomy (GTDB): domain Bacteria; phylum Chloroflexota; class Anaerolineae; order Promineifilales; family Promineifilaceae; genus Leptofilum. The sequence continues at coordinate 8,674 of JBHIWP010000235.1, forward strand.
AAAGTGGGTTTACGTCAAATCATGTCCGCCGACTTGCTAAAAACCAAGCTATATGCGCCACGATTACGGCCGTTTCTCGTTCCTCGTCAACACCTGATTGCAAGACTCAATCAGGGGCTGCAACAGGAGAACAAACTCACTCTGGTCTCTGCCCCGGCAGGCTTCGGCAAGACCACATTAATCACTGAATGGATAAATCAAACCCGTAGCGAAAGTCAGCAAAAAAACGAAACTACCCTTCACCCTTCACCCTTCATTCCTCATCCTTCCCGCGTCGCCTGGCTCTCTCTGGACGAAGGCGATGCCGGCCTCGTCCGCTTTTTAACCTACTTCGTTGCGGCTTTACAAACGGTTGCCGCCGATGTGGGCGCAGGGGTGTTAACGGCACTGCAATCGCCACAATTGCCGCCCACCAACTCAATTTTGACATCGCTGCTCAACGACATCATGACCATCCCCAAGCATTTCTTCTTTGTCCTGGATGACTACCATGTTCTTGATGCGCGACCGATCGACGAAGCGCTTACATTCCTGCTTGAACAAGCACCGCCACACATGCACTTGATCATCACCACCCGCGAAGATCCCAACTTACCGCTGGCTCGCTGGCGTGTGCGCAACCAGTTGACTGAATTACGGGCTCATGATTTGCGTTTTAGTTTGGCGGAAACGGCCGTTTTTCTACAACAAATCATGGGGATAACCCTCACCGAAGAAAATATTGCCACCCTTGAAGATCGTACCGAAGGCTGGATTGCTGGTCTCCAGCTTGCTGCCCTC
>JBHIWP010000236.1:0-9448 GCA_041987425.1 Promineifilaceae bacterium (SeqCode)
TACGTAGAAATAAACACGGGTTCCGGCTGGAGCGTTATTGCCTCTCTCACCAATGGTCAGGACGACAACACTTTCTATTCGGGAACCGTCAGCCTTAGCAGTGCGGCCAGCAATAATCCCAACTTCCAGATTCGCTACCGAATTGTGGCCAATGCCCTAGGCGACTACTGTTATGCCGAAGATACTACGGTTACGGGCACGTCTGGCGCAATTCCCACCAACACGCCAACGTCCACACCCCAGCCGACCAACACCCCAGGCGGCCCCACGCCAACGCCTTCGCCGACGCCCAATCCAGGTTCCGGGGTTCCTGGTGATCCGCTTACCGGCAGCGGTAACGTCAGCCGCACTTTGCTTACCTATAGCGAGATGATGAATGGCGCGAGCACCAGCTCGCCCGTGAGCGAAGCGGCGTTGCCCTACCAGCCAATGCCGCACACCCAGGCAACGTTTTTTCTGGTCGCCTCGAACTTATTGATGAAGCCAGCAGCGGCAGCTTCACCAAGATTGTCGATAGTTACAATTATGATGCCGATGCCGAACGGCTGCATTTGCCGGAGATCGATATTCAATTTGTACAAAATGGCAGCCATCTCATCCCGGCGCAGCGCGGCAAGATCGTCACCGCTCACCCGTTCTGGGACGTGCTGGTGGGGCCGGGCCGCGTCTGGCAAGAGAGCAGCGACAACGGCACCAGCCGGGCCGCATTCCCCTTTGCCCTGCTGCAAAAGAACGCCAACTGCACCCACAACGGCACCATGACCTTTTTGTTTGACGGCAGCGGTACCGTTTCCAAAGTGTGGTATCAGATCACCCAAGAGACCTGCCTTTACTTTAAGGGCAATTTTTGGGGGCAGCTAAACGCCACCTATACGCCGGGAACCGTATCTGGCAGCGCCCAGCTGCAATCTGACTACATTCAGGAAGTCAGCAACAAAATGCCAACCAAAGACATTTCCAGTTTGGCCGTAGATTATCCGGGCTTTAATCTGGCTGCCCTCACCAGCGGCATCAGTGATATCACCCTGTATGGCATGGTGGTCAACGGCACCAATTACGTCAGCGGCTGCGACACGCGCTTTGGGGCCTACAACTTCTGCCAATGGCTGCGCGTGCCTTCTTATTCCACCGCAAAATCTATATTTGCTGGTATGGGGCTCATGCGCCTGACGGAAAAATATGGGGCTGGTGTGCCCAATTTATTGGTGAAAGATTATGTGCCGGAAGCCAGCTCTGCTTCTGGTAACTGGACCAGCGTCACCTTTGACGACACGTTAGACATGGCCAGCGGCAATTATCAGTTTAGCCAATACATGCGAGATGAAGACGGTGCCCAGATGGCAGACTTCTTTGCGGCAGAGACTTACGCCAATCGCATTGCCGAGGCATTTAGCTGGCCTAGTAAAGCGGCGCCGGGCACCACCTGGGTTTACCACACGTCCGACACGTTTATTGTGACGCAGGCGATGCACAGCTATCTCCAAAGCCGCGAAGGCAGCGGAGCAGACATTTATGAGATGCTGGTCAACGAAGTCTTGATACCAATTGGGGTGGGGCCGGGCGCACACACCACGCTGCGCACTTCAGACAATAATTGGCAAGGACGGCCGTTTGGCGGTTATGGTCTCTGGCTCATTCAGGATGATTTGGCCAAAATCGTTACCTTGCTCAACAATGAAAACGGCAGCCATAATGGCAACCAGCTGCTCAATGCTGCTGTCTTGGCTGCCGCTATGCAGCAAAACGGCAGCGATCGCGGTTTGACCACTGCCAACCAACCCTTTGTTTATAACAACGGTTTTTGGGGCCATGAATTTACCACAGGCGACGGCTACCCCTGCAGCTTCTGGACGCCTTTCATGTCTGGCTATGGCGGTATCTCTGTCATCATGATGCCAAACGGGTCTACCTTTTACGTGTTCAGCGACAACGGCGACTTCAACTGGTACGACGTCGTGCAGGAATCGCATGATCATATTGGCAGCAACTGCCCTTAATGCCCATGCCGAACGCCTTGCGAATATTTTGCGAATGAATGGCCTTAAACTACCGTCCACGACAGGTCATGAATGATAAAAAATTTCGTTCAATGGGAAATGTGCTTGAGAAACGCGTTTCCCCTATGTATCAAGGAGAAGAAAATCAATGAAACGGAAACTATTTGCTTTTTTCCTTATTCTGGCATTGCTGTTGGCCGCCTGTGGTGGCGCAGACAGCAGCGGCGATGATGTCAGTGCTCCAGCCGAGGAGGTGACGACTGACACAACCGCAACTGAAGAAGAGGCTGATCCGGCCGAAGAAGAAGTGGCTGACGAAGAGGCACCAGCTGAAGAGCCTGAAGCCGAAGCGCCCACCGAAGAACCCGCTGCGGAAGCTGATACAGGAACGCCGAATGTTCTAAAAGTAGCGGCCACCGCCAATATCACCACCTGGGATCCAATTAAATCTTTCTCAACAGAAGCGCTCTATCTAGCCAACTTCTACGAAACGCTTCTGCGCGTAAATCCGCCGGGCGCTGCTGAGCCTTTTACCCCTCTTTTGGCCGAGAGCTGGTCCACCAGTGACGATGGCCTGACCTGGACCTTTAATCTGCGTGAAGGGGTCACCTTCCACGATGGCGAACCACTTACCGCTGAAGCCGTAAAGATGTCCCTGGAAGCCGCTGCCGAACGGGCCGGTGCGTCATTCATCTGGTTCCCTCTGGAAAGCGTAAACGTGGTTGATGACCTGACCGTCGAGGTCGTGACCAGCTATCCAGCCTCTGTCGACCTCATCGCTTCTTCACTGTACGGTGCCTGGATTGTCAGCCCCAATGCGCTGGCCGCTGCCGCCGAGGACGAGAATTATTTTGAAGCGGGCATCGAAGCTGGCACAGGCCCCTACACGCTGGACTCCTACGTCCCGGACCAGGAAGTGCTTATGACCGCTTACGAAGATTACTGGGGCGGCTGGGCGGACGATCAGTACGATACGATATTGGTGCAGATTGTGCCTGAGGCTGTGCAGCAGCAGCAAATGCTGGAGGGCGGCGAGGTTGACTTAGCGCTGCGTATTCCCGAAGAAAATTACGCCACCTTTGCCGACCGGGATGGCTTCACGCTTGTGAGCGAACCGGCCTTCTTTAACTACCTTGGCTTTTTCAATACGCTGCGGCCGCCGCTGGATGATCCGCTGGTGCGCCAGGCGCTTTCCTATGCCATTCCCTACCAGGACATCATTGATGTGGCAACCTTTGGCGAAGCCACACAGGCGCGCGGACCCGTGCCCGCGGGCATCTGGCCCTACTCTGAAGACGTGATGCAGTACACTCAGGACCTGGAAATGGCCCGCGATTTGCTGGCTCAGGCCGGGCATGAAGGCGGTGGCTTCGATCTGCGCCTGACTTATGCGGCAGAAAACCAGATTGAAGAGCGTTTTGCTCCACTGATCAAAGACGCTTTTTCTGAGATTGGCGTGAATGTGGAAATCGAGCCGATTTTGTTTAACCAACAGTGGGAAGAGGCCAAAACGGATCCGGCAAATGCTCAAGACATTTTCCTGCTGCTCTACTGGCCCACCTACAGCGACGCCGGGACGGATAACTTGTGGTCGATGTTCCACAGCAGCGAAGCGCCTTTCTTTAACCTGAGCTATTGGGTTAATGAGGAATTTGACGCGCTGATTGATGAAGCGGCCGTTCTTACCGTCACTGACCCCGATACCGCCTTCCAGATGTACGAGGACGCCCAGAACTTGCTGGTTGAGGAAGCGCCGGGCATCTTCTTCTTCGATACAAGGGCGCTGTTTGTTGTGCCGGATCACATTGGTGGGTTCGAGTACAATTTAAATTATCCGTTTGCCACTTTCTTTTACAATCTTCACAGTCAGTAAAATGTAATATTGCGGTGGGCATCTGGTTGCCAGATGCCCACCGCGATGACTAAAGCACATGCGTAAACTTGAATTTATCATTCGCCGAGTCGTGGGGGCCTTGCTTGTGCTGCTGGGCGTTTCTGTCATCACCTTTGCCCTGGCCCGGGTAGTGCCCTCCAACGCCGCAGCGCTATACATTGGGCCGCGGGCGCGTCCCGACGACATAGCCCGTGTGGAAGAACAGCTGGGGCTGAACGAGCCACTGCCGGTTCAGTATGCGGTCTATATGCGCGATGTGTTGCAGGGCGACCTGGGCACATCTATTGGCAGTAAGCGGCCCGTCACCCAGGAGTTAACGGATCGCCTGCCTGCTACGCTGGAGCTGCTTTTCGTCGGAATGCTGATTGCCATCTTCCTGGGGGTTCCGCTGGGCGTTATTAGTGCCTCCCGACAAGGTAAGGGCTCAGACATTTTGGTGCGAGTCATTTCTATTGTGGGCGTTTCGGTGCCTGCATTTGCCCTGGGTCTGCTGCTGCAGTTTATCTTTTTCCGCACGTTTGACTGGCTGCCGTTGTCCGGGCGCATTGACAGCGATATGCGTTTTGTCAGTCCGGTGGAAGCGATTACGGGGTTTTATCTGATTGATACGGCCGTTACCCAAAACTGGGTCGCCCTCAAAGATTCGATCTGGCATATCATTCTGCCCGCCTTTACGCTGGCCGCTTATCCCCTGGCGCTCATTGCCCGCATGACCCGCAGCACGATGCTAGAAGTGCTCACGCAGGATTACATCCGCACTGCCAAGGCCTACGGCGTCAAAGATCGCTTCATCATTTACGCTTATGCCCTAAAAAACGCCATTGGCCCCACGCTAACCGTTATCGGTTTGACCTTCGCCTTTGCCATTACGGGCACATTTTTTGTAGAAATCATTTTTAACTGGCCCGGTTTGGGTCTGTTTACCGTCCGCTCGTTGTTAAACCTTGATTATCCGGCCATTATGGGCATTACTCTTTTTGGCGCCGTCATGTACGTGGTTATTAACCTGGTGGTGGACTTGTTGCAGGCGTGGGTAGACCCGCGCATTCGCCTGCATTAACGGTAACGTTATGGCTGCCATTACTTCTCCCAAAACAGATGTGGTCACGATTGAGTACCGGCGTGGCGCTCACGCCTGGCGCGTCATCAGACGAGATCCGCTGGCGCTAGGCAGTCTGATCATAATTGTGGGTTTTTTGATAGTGGCTATTTTTGCGCCGCTCTTAGCGCCCTATCCCGAACAGGGGGCGGGCAAAAGCAGCCCGCAAACGCTCTATCTAGAGCCATCTTCAGCGCACCTGTTTGGTACGGATGAGCTGGGGCGGGATGTGCTGAGCCGGGTAATGTATGGTGCGAGACCGGCCTTTGTGGTGCCGCTGCTGGTGGTGGCGCTGGCGGTGCTCATTGGTGCGCCGTTGGGAGCCATCGCCGGTTACAAGGGCGGCTGGCTGGATGAGATCATTATGCGCATCACGGATTTGTTTCTGGCCTTTCCCTCGCTGCTGTTGGCTATGGCCATAACGGCCGCATTGGGTCGGGGTCTGGAAAACGCCGCCATTGCCCTGATAATTTCCTGGTGGCCCTGGTATACCAGGCTGGTGCGCGGCATTGCTGTAAGTTTGCGCGAACGGCCGTTTGTGGAAGCTGCCCGTTCAATTGGGGTGCGCGACTCCGTTATCATCATGCGCCACATTCTGCCCAACAGCATTTCTCCCATTCTTGTTCAGGCTACGGTGGATATGGGCACCGTTATTTTGGTAGCCGGGGGATTGGCCTTCATTGGCCTGGGCACTCAGCCGCCTGATGCCGATTGGGGGCTGATGATTAGTACCGGGCGAACGGCCATTCTCAACCAATGGTGGATTTCTCTGTTTCCGGCCCTGGCGATCTTTGTTCTGATTCTAGCTTTTAACCTGCTTGGTGATGTGCTGCGCGACATTTTAGATCCGCGACAATACCAATAGGGGCAGATAAAACTATTTTTGTCATGAGTGAACCAATTCTCAAAATTGACGACCTGCACATCGAATTTGCGACACCTCGCGGCACGCTTCGGGCTGTCAATGGCATTTCCTTTGACGTGCAGCCCGGCGAGATCTTTGGCATTGTAGGCGAGACAGGCTGTGGTAAATCGATCACGGGACTATCTGTGATGCGGCTACTGCCGGAAACAGCGTCCATTCCACAGGGCCAAATTAGCTTCGCCGGGCGCGACATTCTGGCGCAGTCTGAAGCGCAAATGCGGACCATTCGCGGCCGCGAGATTGCCATGATTTTTCAGGATCCGACCACCTCGCTCAACCCCGTCTTTACCATCGGGCAGCAGATGGAGCGGGTAATACGTACCCAAATGAAGCTGTCTGCCCGGCAAGCGCGGGAAAAGATAGAGGAGATGTTAACGGCCGTTGGCCTGCCGGATGTTGTGCGCATTCGCAAGAGCTACCCCCATCAGCTTTCCGGCGGCATGAAACAGCGCGCCATGATCGCGATGGCGCTCTCGTGCAGCCCCAGGCTGCTCATTGCGGACGAACCAACAACGGCGCTTGACGTGACGATTCAGGCGCAGATTTTGGCCCTGCTCAAAGATTTGCGCGCCCAGTTCAATATTGCCATCGTGATTATCACTCATAATTTGGGTGTGGTGGCTCAGGTGTGTGACCGTATGGCGGTGCTGTACGCGGGGCAGGTAGCGGAAGCGGGCAGCACGCAGATGATTTTTGCTGATCCGCACCATCCCTACACCCAGGGGCTGCTGGCTGCCATCCCACGTCCGGGCAGCAGAGGTGCAGCGCTGACGGCGATCCCCGGCAGCGTACCGGCTAACCCTGGTGCCGTTGTGGGCTGTACCTTTGCCGAGCGTTGTTCTTTTGTGATGGAGCAATGTAGAGAAGAACGGCCGTTGCTGATGCCCGTCAGCCCCAATCACCGCAGCGCCTGCTTTCTGGAGCAAACTGTGGCGGAGGAGCGGGCATGAGCTTTTCTGTAAACGGGGTGACGGAGGAAAAACGGCCGTTGCTTCAGCTGCAAAACGTCAAGAAACATTTCCGGCTGCCCGGTGGCTGGCTGGGAGGCAGGCGCTACGTCTATGCCGTTGACGGCGTTAGCTTTGCGGTGGCCGAAGGCGAAGTGTTTGGGCTGGTGGGTGAATCTGGCTGTGGCAAAACGACGCTTTCTCGTCTTATTCTCAAGCTAATAGATGTAACTGATGGCAGCGTGCGCTTTAAGGGCCAAGATCTATCTGAACTCACTGCCAATGAATTGCGCCAATTGCGGCAGCAGATGCAGCTAGTTTTCCAGAACCCGGTTGGTTCACTGAGTCCGCGCCAGCGGGTGATTGATATTGTGTCTGAGCCGCTCAAGACGCATCGCGCGATGCGTGCGGCCGAACGCCGTGCACGAGTGATTGAACTTCTAGAGCAAGTTGGGCTAGGAGCGCAGCATCTGGACCGCTTTCCCCATGAAATGTCTGGCGGCCAATGCCAGCGCGTAGCCATTGCCCGTGCCCTGGCGCTGGAACCAACTCTGCTCATTTTAGACGAGCCCACTTCTGCACTTGATGTTTCTGTTCAGGCGCAAATCTTAAATCTGTTAGAAGAGATTCGCAGCCGCCTTTCTCTCACATACATCTTTATTTCCCACGATCTTAGCGTGGTGCAACATGTTAGCGATCGCATTGGCGTGATGTATCTAGGGCAAATTGTGGAAATTGGCGACAGCGCGCAAATTTTTAATGAGCCAGCTCACCCATATACACAGGCTTTGTTAGGTTCCGTGCCGGTTCCAGACGTGGCACACCGACAGGAGCTGACGGTGCTAGAGGGGAACGTGCCCAGCCCGACAAATCCACCAAAAGGCTGCCGCTTCCACACGCGCTGCCCGCTGGCTGAGGCGCTCTGTCGAGAGTCAGAGCCCGAACTGCGGCAGGTTGGCCCCCATCAACTTGCAGCCTGTCATCTTATTGAAACAACACTAAAGATTTAGCCCGCATGGCCTATATTAGCATGCCTGCGTGCGCACTAAGGAATTATTATGTCAAGACTTTTTGGTATTGCCGGCGTGCAAATGACTGTCGTACCGTGGAATGCAGACGCTTCCGTTCAGAAAATTACGGACGCCATACACCAGATCAGCCTTAATTTTCCCTGGGTGAACATGATCATTTTTCACGAGCTGGCTGTGGCAGGGCTGGTGCAGTTTGCGCCCCCGGCTGACCCGGCTGATTACAGCAAAAGCGCTCAGACGATTCCTGGACCGCTTACCGACACCCTCTGTGCCGCAGCCAAAAAAGCTGGCAAATGGATCATCCCCGGCTCAATGTATGAACTGGATGAGCAGCTGCTGTACAACACTTCTATTGTCATCAATCCGCAAGGTGAAATTGTTGCCAAATACCGCAAGATGTTTCCCTGGCTGCCCTATGAAGGCGGTACTGAGCCGGGCAGTGAGTTTTGCGTTTTCGATGTACCTGAGATCGGCCGTTTTGGGCTCTGTATCTGCTACGATTCCTGGTTCCCGGAAACCGTGCGCAATCTGGCCTGGATGGGAGCGGAGGTGATTATTCACCCAACCATGACGCCAACTTCGGACCGAGAGTTGGAGTTGGTGCTTAATCAGGCCAACGCTATTTTTAACCAATGTTACTTCATCGACATCAACGGCCTTGGTCCCTGGGGCGGCGGCCGTTCTATGATTGTGGATCCAGACGGCCGTATCCTGCAAAAATCCGGCGAACGGGAAACGTTTCTCACGGAAATCATCGACCTGGATAACGTTAGCCGGACCCGCGAATATGGTAATCTGGGATTATGCCAGCTCTGGAAGCAGCTGCGCCATCCCCCTGGTATTTTCCCCATGTATCAAGATGGCATTGCCACCGGCAAAATATACGAGAATCTAGGCCAGCTAAAGTTTCATACGCATTTGCAGCCAGGAGCGTCAGCCCCTTCACCTACGGCCTCGCGGCAGGCCTTCATGGACGAAAGATAAGGTCGGGCGTAAGGTCAGCCACAGTGTTGCAGCCGCACTGTGCCATGACGTTGCGCAGTTCGGCGTGCAGGATTTGCAGCACGTGCTTTACGCCCGCTTCGCCGTTAACAGCCAGGCCCCAGAGCGGAGCGCGGCCCAGCGAGACCCCGTTGGCCCCGAGCGCCAGCGCTTTCAGCACGTCAGTGCCGCGCCGGATGCCGCCGTCAAGAATCAGTTCGAGCTGGCTGCCAACCGCATCGGCAATGGCGGGCAGGGCTTCGATGGGAGTAACGGCCGTATCCAACTGCCGCCCGCCGTGGTTTGAGACCACAATACCGTTCACGCCCGCGTCGGCGGCACGCCGGGCATCATCGGCGCGCAAAATGCCCTTCACCCAGATGGGCAAATTGGTCAGGCTGCGCAGCCAGGCAATATCTCCCCAGGTGAGGCCCGGATCAAAGTTTTCATCCACCAATTTCAGCAGCGAACTGTTGTTGCGGCTGTGGCCGGGGCGCACCAAGTTGGGAATGGGCAGCTCGGCAGGCACGGTGAACCTGACGCGCCGTAAATTTTCGCGCAGGCCCTGAACCGG
>JBHIWP010000237.1:0-9409 GCA_041987425.1 Promineifilaceae bacterium (SeqCode)
TGGCAATCTGTTGGATTGCGTCAATGCCGTTCAGATCTGGCATCAGCACGTCCATGATGATGACATCTGGCCGCAGCTGAAGGGCACAGCGAACTGCGTCACGGCCGTTGCTGGCTTCCCCCACTACCTGAAAGTCTGGCTGCATGTTGAGCAGCAGCTTCAGCCCGTCGCGCAAGACGGCGTGATCGTCCACCAGCAGAATAGAGACGCTCATAGGGGAACCTCGACGATGATTTGAGTTCCCGCTGAGGGTTTAGAGAGGATTTGCAAACGGCCGTTTAGCCCTTCTGCCCTTTCCCGCATCGACAATATTCCCCAGCCACGGCCGTCCTCCGAAGGCGTTTGCCACTGCTCAACAGAAAAGCCAACGCCGTTGTCCTTAATGCTCAAACGTAGCTGTGCGTCATTCTGCTCCACCTGAATCGACACCAGGGAAGCCTGGGCATATTTGGCAATATTGGTCAACGCTTCTTGAAAGATCCGCAGCAGGGCGTTTTCTACCGTTAGAGGCGGCCGTTTCGATGTTTCATCCCCCGTCACCACAACCTGAATATCTGTCCGTTGGGTAAACTGAGAACCATACCAGTTCAAGGCAGCCACCAGTCCATAATCATTGAGTACCGGAGAGCGCAGCTCAGCCATGACGCCGTAAACGTGGGTGGCTACATCAGACAGCAAACGCAGCGCATCGTTCAGGCGCGACGCGAGCTGTGGGCTGGCCTCTGCGGGCAGTGCCTGCTTCACAATGTTGAGATGCACGTCCAGCAGACCCAGGTCCTGGCCCACGCGATCGTGCAGCTCGCGCGCCAGGTGCTGCCGTTCTTTCTCTTCCACATCGGCCAGGCGCAGGGTCAACGAGCGCAGGCGTTGGTTCGCTTCCTTCAGTTCGGCCGTGCGCTGGTCCACGATCTCGTGCAGCCGCTCCTGGTACTCCAGCAGCGCCTGTTCTGCCTGCTGCCGAACGAGATTTTCCTCCTGCAGCTGCTGGGTTAAATCCCGAATGCGCAGATGATTGACAATGCGGGCCACCAGCTCTCTTTTGCGGATTGGCTTGGTCACATAGTCAACCGCGCCTACATCAAAGGCAAGCACTTTATCCTCGATCTTTGTCAGGCCCGTCATAAAGATGACCGGAATATCGGTGGTTTTAGCCCGGCTTTTGAGGCGGCGACAAACTTCAAAGCCGTCCATATCGGGCATGATCACGTCCAAAAGAATAATGTCCGGCTTTTGATATTCAGCCTTGCTCAGGCCGCTCTCGCCATCCTGGGCAAACATCAGTTCAAAGCCAAGTCCATCTAGATATTCAAAGACGACACCTAAATTTGTGGTTGAATCATCAATGATCAAAATGGTGTAGTCCTCAAAAGGAAAAGGGGGGTTAAGCAAAAAGTTACTGTCGGAAGCTGTCATAGGGTAAATCTGCGCAATCTTTGGCGAAAGCCTTTGTTATGTGTAACTAAACACATTGTTTGTCGAAGAGCGATAGCTGTACAACATGTAGCCATTAATGAGCGATTTGTCAAAGGTTGAATTTATTTTACAATACATCCCGCAGAATTCGGAACGTGAAATTACACGTTTTGCAAGGCGGAAATCGATTAGCTGCATTCTTAAATTATCTTCTTCTTTCATGAAATCAATAAAGCGTCGACTAGTGGCATGTATCCTTTGCCTGGGGTTTGTTCTTCTAAATCCCTCCTCGATGCTGTCTGCGCAGCCGGAGCCAGAAGATCCTATTTTGAAGTGGGCGCGCTATTTTGAGCATTCCACACTAACCGAAGCAGAGCGCGTGGCGGAATTAAGATGGTTTGCCGAAACGGCCGCTCCCTTTCGCGGTCGTGTTGTTCTGTCCGTTGCTGAAGACATAAGAACCCACCATTGGGAAAGCGAAGTTCTGGCCCAGGCCTTTGAAGAGATCACCGGCATTCGGGTAGAGCACGAGATATTGGGCGAAGGATCTGTGGTTGAGCGTCTTGTTGAACAACAGGTAACCGGCCGCCGCATTTATGACATTTACGTCAATGACGCCGACCTGATCGGCACGCACTTGCGCAGCCAGGGCGTTGTGAATTTAACCCACTACATGGCCGAAGAAGGAAAGCCGTACACCAATCCAATGCTTGATTTGGATGACTTTCTCAATCTGGAGTTTGGCCAGGACTTTGACGGCAACCAGCTGCAGCTGCCGGACCAGCAGTTTGCCAACCTCTATTGGTTCCGCTATGACTGGTTCAACGATCCCGACATTAAACAGCAGTTCGAGTCGCTTTATGGCTATGAATTGGGCGTCCCCGTAAACTGGTCTGCTTATGAGGACATTGCCCACTTTTTCACCTACCAGGTAAATGGCAACGGCACCATAGACGGGCAAAAGGTGTACGGGCATGTGGATTACGGCCGTAAATCCCCCTCGCTTGGCTGGCGCTTCACCGATGCCTGGCTCTCTATTGCCGGTGTGGGCGATGTAGGCCTGCCCAATGGGTCTCCGGTGGACGAATGGGGCATTCGCGCCGACAACGGCATTCCCGTAGGCGCCTCTGTAGCGCGCGGCGGAGAAGTGAATGGGCCTGCGGCCGTTTATGCGCTCACTAAATATATTGAGTGGTTGGAAAACTATGCGCCGCCCGAGGCCAAAACCTGGCTTTGGGACGAAGCCAACATCGCCTCTTCCAGAGGCAACATTGCCCAAAATATTTTTCAATACGTAAATTGGCTCTCAGAAGATGGCTACCACCAGCCGGGAAGCCCTGTTATCGGGGCCGATGGCCTGCCGCTTTGGCGCGTGGCCCCCACACCCCACGGCCAATATTGGGATGAGGGCATGAAGGTAGGCTACCAGGATGCAGGCAGCTGGACCATTCCGCAAAACGTGCGGGGCCAACGCCGGGCGATGGCCTGGCTCTGGGCGCAGTTTGCGGTCTCCAAGACTGTCGCCGTAGACAAATTTTTGGTTGGCGGTACGCCCGTTCGGGTCTCCACCATTTATTCAGACTACGTGGCGGAAAACAAGGAGCGTTGGGGTGGTCTTATTGAGTTTTATCAATCGGCCGAAAGCGCCAAATGGACAGGTACCGGCCTAAACGTGCCGGACTACCCCACTTTGTCCGCGCTCTGGTGGCCCAACATTGCCCGCGCCATAGACGGCGAGCTGTCGCCTCAGCAAGCGATGAACGCCATTGCCCAAGCCATGGATTTACGGATGAGTCGTATGAACATGGCTCAATATTCGCCAATGCTAGGCCCGCCTCAGGATGAGGAATATTGGCTGGCTCAGTCGGGCTCGCCAAAAGCAGAGCGGCAGCCAGATCCCCCTAAAACGATTGATTATCAGGAACTGCTCAGCATCTGGACAATTGAGGGTAACTAAGTGACGTTTAAGCAGCTTCTAGATTGGACCAATTTTGGAAATTGGTCCAATCTAAACATGTTACGTTTAGGCATCAGCACCAAATTACTGTTCGTTATCGGCCTTGTATTCATCTTGTTTACATTGGCGCTGGCATTCTTCATTAGCTCAACCAGTTTCGGTAACCTCACCTTTATCAAACAGTCAGAGCTAGAAAGAACGTCTCGAATTCTGGCCAGCCGCATTACGCAGATGGAGGAAAATGCCATCCTTGCCCTACTCAGCTTTGAGCAAAACGAACCCATCTCGGCCGAGCTGCAGCTGCTGACGCTCTTGGGGCCATTTTATGCCGATCCCGGCTCTTATTTTGAACCTGATTTTCTAAATCACACCCTCATCGAGGAGGCCGACAAGATTTATGTTTTTCAGGCGCAGTTAAATCTGGTGCAGTTACTTCAATCGATTCAGCAGATCAACAATTTTTCCTCAATTAGCTATTATCATCTGGCCCCTTTTGACCTCATCTCAGACGCACAACCTACGTTTGCCTTTGGCCTGGATGAAGATGACATATTTTTGACGCAGTTTAACCGCAAGGGGAACGCCAGCGATCAATTCTTGTACCAGATTGCTACCAATCAGTTTGTGGCCCCAAAACCGGACTATTTCGACATCAGTTCGGCCTATTCCGGCACGGTTTACAGGTTCTATGAAGAAAACAACTTCACGATTAACCCCCGCGTTCAACCGCAGAAAATATTTAGCAAAGGCTGGCAGGGCCTCACAGAACCGCGCTCTGAGATAATCATTGCCAATGGCGTGCCGGTTTTGCAAACATGGTATCCGATCACCTTGCTGATGCCCCACCCAGAGACATGGCAGGAGGAGTCGGTTCACGTGGGCATCGCTGTGATTGAGCAAGAGTTAGGCGTTGAGGCGCTGGGTCTGTTCGCCAATCAGTTGGGGTTAGATGTGGCCTTTGCCAAAGATAATGAGGTCATTGTTAGCAGCCTAAACGGGGTTTTAAATGGCGAGCTGGAAGATCAGGAAACGCTGAGTTTAAATGAAAACTCGTTTAACTACGCCTGGGAAACGGTTTCTCTGGCGGATGGCACCAGCGATCTACAGGCGGTTGTATTAAGCCCCGTGGCTGAACTTGAAGGAATCACCAACAATCTGCAAACCCAAATCCTGACGCTGGCCTTAATTACCATTGTTTTGGTGAGCGTGATTGTTTACGTCAGCTTACAGTATTTGTTAAATCGGCCGTTAACTGCCCTGATGACCGGGGTCAACCTTATTTCCTCCGGTAAATTAAGCTATGAAGTTGCTGTAGATTCTAAAGATGAAATGGGGCAGCTGGCATTTTCTTTCAATGGGATGGCCAAACAGCTCCAGGATTTAATCAATTCTCTAGAGCAGCGCGTGGCGGCAAGAACGCACCGCTTAGAAACTGTAGCTGAACTTGGGGAGCAGTTAAATACATACCTGGATGTGGATCAAATTTTAACTGTTCTGGTGGAGCAGGTTAAATCAAACTTTAATTACCATCGCGCACAAGTTTATCTGGTGGATGAAGAAACGAAATCTTTAATTCTGGCGGCGGCTGCCGGAAACAACAGCGATAGTTCAAGCGCACCGGGCAACAAGACGTTAATCCCCATGGGTGACTCCGGCTTGATTGCCAAAGCGGCCCAAAGTGGTGAAATTGCCCGCTTGAATGAGCTGCCGACCCACAACGTCTTGCCCCCGACAATAACGGGCAAGTATTTAGATACTTACATGGAAATGGCCGTCCCAATAACGGCCGAAGAAAAGATCCTCGGTGTTCTGGACGTGCAGAAAAGCGAAATAACAGGTCTGGACGAGGGCGATGCCAACATGCTTCGCTCCCTGGCCAACTATGTGGCCGTTGCCTTGAGCAATGCCCGCCTTTTTGCCGAGTTGCAGCACCGGGCCACAGAACTCATTAAGGCGCATCAAGAAGCAGAGGAAGCTCGCCGCAAGGCCGAGCGAGCCAATCAGGCAAAAAGTGAATTTCTTTCCAAGGTTAGCCACGAACTTCGCACGCCGTTAAACGGTATTTTGGGGTACGCTCAGGTTTTAAAAGACAGCGACTCATTATCCGATAGGCAGGTGAGAAACCTCGGCGTAATCGAAGAAAGTGGGGAACATCTGCTTACGTTGATCAATGACATTCTGGACTTAGCCAAAATCGAAGCGCAAAAAATTGAGCTTACCTACAGTGATATCAATTTACAGCGCTTTCTGGATAACCTGGTACGTATCTTTCAGGTTCGGGCCGATCAAAAAGGGCTATATTTCATCTATGAACTTAAGCCTGACGTCGATCACACTGTCCATGTCGACGAAAAACATTTGCGCCAGATATTGTCAAACCTGTTGAGTAATGCCATCCAGTTCACTCAGGAGGGTGGTATTAATTTTAAAGTGCTGGTTAGCGAGATTCCAAATTCTGAGGACAGCGTTCTGGTGCATTTTGAAATTGCAGACACGGGCGTAGGACTGAAGCAAGAGGACATCACCAGGATATTTGCCCCCTTTGAGCAAGTGGGGCCAGTTGGTGAAGGAACCGGACTGGGGTTGGCAATTAGTAAACATTTGGCGGAAATGATGGGTACTCAAATTCAGGTAGAAAGCGTTCCTGGTGAGGGCAGCCGTTTTTGGTTTGATTTGACTATTTTGAAAGTGGGAACAGAAAAAGGGCTTGTGCAGGAAAGCAGCCGTAAAATTATTGGGTATGGGGGAGAAACGCGGCGCATTCTGGTAGTGGATGATGAAAAACTCAACAGGGATTTGATAGTTGATCTGCTTGCGCCAATGGATTTTGATGTATTTGTAGCAGAGGACGCGAGCGAGGCATTGAATAAAGTTCAGGCGATACGGCCGCATCTTATTTTGATGGATTTGAAAATGCCTCAGTTGAACGGGCTGGAGGCAACGTCTATGCTCCAACAGGCTGTTTCGTCACAAGCATCTCAGTTATTGCGTCCGATTGTCATTGCTCATTCGGCCAGCGCGTTTGATACAGACCGAGAAAAGAGCATTGAGGCTGGCTGTGATGATTTCTTGCCCAAGCCCGTGAAGCGCGACGATTTGCTGAAGCTATTAGAGGCTCATTTAGATCTTGATTGGATCTACTTTGACGAAACGCCGGAGAGCACAGAAGATGAGGAATTTGAAACGCTGCTCATTCCTCACGAAGAGGAAATGCTGCTGCTTTTGGATTTAGCCAAGAGCGGCAAGTTGCGGCGCATTATGCGTCGCGCAGAGCGTTTACGTCTTGAGAACGAAGCGCTGGTTCCATTTGCCAACAGATTAACGGAACTGGCCCAAAGTTTTCAGGAAAAAAAGCTGCTCATATTTATTCAAAGCTGTATTGAGAAGTAATTACGCGCCACACGATTCGCGGATAATCAACTCTGTAGGTAAAACTATGGAAGCGGATTGTTGGTCATTGAACTGCTTTTGCATCATTAGAACCTGCATTGCATAAGAGGCCATTCGTCGTTTGGGCACATCGACCGTTGTTAAACTCGGCCGTATCATTTCTGCTAGGCCAATATTGTCAATAGACACTATCGCAATTTCCTGCGGCACCTGCACCCCTAAATCTTTCATGGCGGCAATGGCGCTGATAGCGCTCTCGTCATTGGCGGCAAAAATTGCCGTTGGCCTTGGCTTCAGCTTTAGAATCTCGACTGTTGCTTCATAAGCGGCGGAAAGGACGTGAGAGGGATCGGGCGTAAAAACCAGACGTTCATCATAAGGCAAGTTGTGTTCAATTAATGTTTGGCGGTAGCCGGTAAGGCGGGCATCTTGAATTGCTAAGAACGCAATCCGCTCGTGTCCCAGCTTTATTAGGTGCTCAACAGCTTGTCGCGCCGCCGCAGCTCTATCAAAGATAACGGTAGGCCAATCCTTCAGAGGTTCTTCTAAACAGACCACATTGTCGATTCGCTCAGCTATCTGGTCCAAAATTCTTTGATTATCAGGATTTGTCGCAATCATAGCTGGCAATATCAAAATCAAAGATGAAATCTCATCATGGTGAATGTTCTTGTTAAAAAAAACTGGGTCAGTCAGGGCGTCAAAAAAGCTAAAAAAGCGCACTTCTTGGCCCAAACGATGAACTTCATCAAATAAACCGGCAATGATGGTGTTGTAATACGGCCGATCTAACACATTGTAACTGTGCCCCCCGGCAATAATGCCCAGAGATTCTTTGGCCTTTGCTTCCCCCAGTTTCAGGCGCTGCGCGTGTTTGTTTGGCCGGTAACCGAGCTCTTCAATTGCAGCCAACACCCGCTCCCGCGTTTCCGGGGAGACCTCACGAGGCCCATTGTTGATCACGTAAGAGACAACCCCGCGCGACACACCGGCTCGTTCAGCCACATCTTTTTGCGTAACAATCTTGTTCTTGGCCATGCCTTAGCTCATTGAATCCTCAACCAAATCAGGGGATTCTAACGTTTTCTGCCAGATTTGCCGATTTTGCAGGTGTGGAGCAGGCACCAGCTCCAAGGTTACAGACGCAGTGAGCAGCCCAGGGGCATTGGCGCGTACAACAACCTTGCCAGGCTTGTGGCGCGCTTTAACGTACAGCGCGCCTTGCCCCCCAATGAGCGGAAAAGGATTTTCACCGATCAAGTCGGCCTCGCCGTCTAATTCAAATGTGATTACTCTGGTGGCATAGGGCAGCGGATTATTAAACTCATCGGTGACGCGGAAGATCAGGCGCGTCATATCTGCTCCATCGGCATAGAGCTGGCTCGTGTCCGTGGCAAGCGTCAATTTTTTGGGCAGCCGGTCACTGGCAATCCACTGCTCAACAACTGGTTCACCGTCAAGATAGCCAACCAGTTGCAAATCATAAAATTTGGACTGCCCCCAGGCGCTGTAGGCATCTAAACCGCCAATGGTAAAAGGTGGGTGAGGCAAGTAGGGGTATTGTTCAAAATCGGGCTGAAATTTCCCGACGGAGATATCGCCAATGATAATTTCTACCGCGTCACAGTTGCTGAAGACGGTAAGTGGATTGTTTCCTCCACCCGCGCGATCGCCCATTGTCCAATGGGTAGCCGCCTGTAAGACAACTTTTTGGGTAGGCGGTTGCTGGCTTTGGTAGAAATAGGCTGCCCATTTAGGCAGGCGGAAGATATCCATCACGCCGTGATAGCAAATCCGGTCGCCGGACCCGAACTCAATGTGCGTGGCATAATCAAAGGCGCACCAGCCAATTGCCCCCGCGATTTTTTTATCCCCTCGCTGCAGATTGTGAATCCTGGCATGCAGCAGCGCATGATCGATGAGCCGTTCTTCGTGATCCCAGGTTTTGGTGGGGAACATGTGCCCGGCAAACTCTGTAATGAGGTGGGGCTGCTCGGTAGGGGGCTGCACGCCGTTAGAAAAGTCGTTGAGCATGTAGACATCTTCTAAGAAGGAGCTGCCCAAAAAGTCGCGCACGCCGCCTGTCTGCCGCGTCGGGTCTAACTGATGGGCCAGCGCGTTGGTGCAGGTGTAAAAATCGTCTTTATCACCGGATTCGTTTACCCGCACCCCCCACAAAATTATCGAGGGATGATTGCGATCGCGCTCTATCATCGCCTTCAGTTCGTCCAGACAAAGCGCCTGCCATTTTTCATCCCCCACATGCTGCCAGCCCGTAATTTCCTCAAAGACCAGCAGGCCGATCTCGTCACAGCGATCCAGAAAGTGGGGCGATTGCGGATAATGAGAGGTTCGCACAACGTTGCAGGCCAGTTCATATTTAAGGATATCGGCATCCTGGCGCTGCAGCCGCGGCGGAGCGGCCGCACCAATATAGGGGTAAGTTTGGTGGCGATTGAGGCCCACCAGGGGGAGGCGCTGCTCGTTGAGGTAAAAGCCACCGTCTGCGCGGAACTCGGCCTGACGAAAGCCAAATCGCGCGGCGTGCGTATCGAGAGGCTGCCCATTTTCGAGCAGGGAAACGTGAAGCTGATAAAGGGTGGGTGTTTCAGGTGACCAGAGGGCCACATCGGGCAAGTTATTCCATTC
>JBHIWP010000238.1:0-9354 GCA_041987425.1 Promineifilaceae bacterium (SeqCode)
ATGTTTCCTTTAACAAGGGTTGCTACATCGGACAGGAGATCATTGCCCGTATGGAGAGCCGGGGCAAGCTGGCTAAAAAGCTGATACAGCTGACGGCCGTTGCGCCGCTGGAGGCCGGGTCTACATTGCAAGCAAACGGCAAAAATGCGGGGACCGTCACCTCAACGGCCGTTGGCCCCAACGGCACGGTTGGCCTGGCGTATGTAAGAACGGCCGTCTTGGACAGCGAAACAGAACTATTTGTGGGAGATACGGTCGTTGCCCTCAAAAAATAAGTAAAGCCCCATGCGCCACTTCCAAAATTCCTCCTACTCAATACAGCCTACGGCCTTCATCGCATCATGGGTGGTAAGATGAACTCGGTCTGCGCCAAATTTTTGAATAAAACCGATGCCCAAAAGACGGTCCATAACAGGCCCTTTAATGGCCGCCAGATGAAAAGTCACGCCCGCATCGACTAAGGCTGCATGGAGACCTTCCAACGTTTCCAAGGCGCTGGCATCAATGGTATTAACGGCCGTAGCAATAAGAATAAAGTGCTCAATTTGTGGGTTATCGGCTATGCAGTTAAGCACTGTGTCTTCCAAATACTTGGTATTGGCAAAGTAAAGGCTTTCATCGATGCGCATGGCTATGACTTTTGGGCAAGTTTGCACAGGATGGCGCAACACATTGCGGTATATTTCACTGTTTCCCAGACGACCCACAACGGCGACATGGGGCCGGCTGGTGCGCCAGATAAACAGCAAAATGGTCACGGCCACGCCTAACAATATCCCCGTTTCAATGCTCACAGTTAACACGGCAAAAAAGGTAACAAGCATCGCTACCGCATCGGCTTTGTTATAGTGCCAAACGTGCCGAAGCGTCTTTACGTCTATTAAGCCAAACACAGCCACCATAATGATAGCCGCCAGCAGCGCCTGAGGCAGAAAGTAAAACATCGGCGTGAGGAAAATGACGGTGAGCGCCATGAGCACGGCCGTTACAATTGAGGCCAGACCGCTATTTGCACCAGCTTCGTAATTGACCACTGAACGACTAAAACCCCCAGTTACCGGGTAACCACCCGTCAGGGCAGCGCCCAAGTTTGCCACGCCTAGAGCCACTAACTCCTGGTCTGACTCTACTTTTTGCCGTTTTTTGCTGGCCAGAGATTTGGCCACAGAAATACTCTCCATGAACCCGACAAAGCTGATGGCTACGGCCGTAGGCAATAGGGCCTGCCATACACCAACATCCAACAGCGGCATTGTCACCGGGGGCAAACCGGCGGGCACGTCCCCCACCACCTGTACCCCGGCGCGCTCATTGAGCTGAAGCAGCATCACCGCCAACGTGCCCAACAGCACAATGACCAGCGGGCCGCTTTTGGTAAGAGGCACAACAGCGCCTTTGGGCATTCCTAGCCGCAGCAGCTGGGAACCCAAGGCGAATTTAAAGTACAGCAAAACAGCAATACCGGAAACGCCTATGACCAACGTCACAGGGTTGGTTTCGACCAGATGTTCAGCGGCGTACAAAACCGTTTCCAGGAACTCCAGGCGCGGCATAGAGATGCCCAACAAATGCTTAAGCTGGCTAAAGCCAATTACCAGTGCCGCAGCGCTCGTAAAACCGGCCAGGACGGGATGGCTGAGGAAGTTAACCAGAAAGCCTACCCGAAAAACGTTCATCAACACCTGAATCAGCCCAGACAGCAAAGCCAAAGTCAACGCCAGCTGCACGTATTCGGCCGTTCCCACGGCGGCAAATTCCCCAACCCCAGAGGCCACAAGCAGGGAAATAATAGCCACCGGCCCCACGGCTAATACACGACTGGTGCCCAACAGACCGTAGATGAATAAAGGTACGATACTGGCATACAGGCCTATCTGTGGCGGCAGACCGGCCAATGAGGCATAGGCCATACTCTGGGGCACGAGCATAATGGCCACAATGAATCCGGCCAGCAGATCACCCGCAAGCCACTCACTTCTATAATTTCGGCTCCAGCTCAGAACAGGAAGATACCGGCTCAACAGGCGTCTTTTCGTGGGCATTGAGGCTGCCGAACCGGGAAACGATTTTGGTGTCATGATCTTACTTCTCTTTTGCAGAGAAAAGACCCTGAATCTTCCGGGTCACGCTCATCTGGACGGGTATCCGGCCATTTGCCAGCCAAACATACCACCTTGCAGATTCATGACATTCTCAAATCCCGCGTCTGCCAGCGCTTCGCAGGCAAACTTACTTCTGTTGCCTGAGCGGCAAATGCAGACAATAGGTTGGTCAGCAGGCAGCTCATGTAAGCGGCCAGGCAAGGCATTGAGGGGCAATAACCGTGCCCCGGGAATATGCCCATCCTGTTGGTATTCAGCAGCTGAACGTACATCCAGTAGCAGAATCGGTTCCCCGCTGTCGAGGCGGGCTTTTAGCTCTGCTCCACTGATTTCCTCAATATCTGTCGCAACCTGTGTGGAAGCAGAACGTTGAAATAATGTTTTGAACATAGTTATGTAGCTCCTTGTTACCCTTTCAGAGCCAAAAACTGTTTTCTGGCTCAGCCATGCGCACAGGAGTATAACGGCCGTTTGCAAAGAGGTTACAAGGAGCATGTAAAGGTTGTGTAAGGGTTCGCAGAAGAACAGGCACGCGGTAACGGTGGTCAGGCAAGATGCAGAGGCAAGGTAAAGGTAAATGTGCTGCCCTCATTCGCGCCTTCACTCGCCACCGTAATATCGCCACCCATGGCCCATACCAGGTGGCGAGCGATGGTAAGGCCGATGCCGCTGCCCCCGCTGGCCCGGGCACGAGAGTTATCGACGCGGTAGAAGCGCTCAAATAAGTAAGGGAGTGCCTCTGCCGGAATGCCAATGCCGCTATCCTCGACGGCAATGTTTGCCTCATTTCGATTCTGCTTAACGTGGATTGTAATATGTCCTTGTTCAGGCGTATAGCGCAGCGCATTGCTTACCAGATTAATCATGACCTGAGCCGTGCGGTCGGGGTCTGCGTAAACCGTAACGGCCGTCTCTGCCCCTTTCACCGCCAGCGCAATCGACTGGGCCTGAGCCAGATGCAGCATCTGCGCACACACGCGGCGGGCCACCCCAGCCACGTCAAACGCCTGCATATTTAACGAAATTTGCCCCGCTTCCATTTGCGAAAGCTTCTGAATATCCGTCACCAACCGATTCAGGCGATCTATTTCATGCAGCATAAAATCATAGGTTTCTTCCCGGTCTACAAAAAGCCCGTCTAGCAACCCTTCTAAATACCCTTTTAGCCCAGTTAGCGGCGTGCGTAATTCATGCGAGATATTACCTAACAGGGCCACACGCTGCTGTTCCACCCGTTCCAGCGCTTCCGCCATTTCATTAAAGTTAACCACCAGCTGAGCCATGGCCTCGCCGCTGTTGTCTGGCACCCCAACACGTTCATTGTAACGGCCGTCGGCAATACGGCGGCTGCTAACAGCCATTTGCCGCAAAGGCGCGATAAGCGTACGCCAAATTACAAAGCTAGAAAGCACCCCCGCAGCAATGGCCCCCACGGCGGCCACAGCTACCGAAACCAAAACCGCATTACGGAAGATATAAATTAACGCTAATTCCGTTTCTGGAATAGTTTGCCTGCTGTCAAGCAAAGCAACCAAATAAGGTCGAATAAGAGCAGGCCCCATGCTTAAAATCACTATTCGCGTGGCCAACATCATAATAGCGACACCCACAAAAGCCACAAGAAATTGAGAAGCAATAAGGCGCCAGCGTAAACGTTTATACCAGGGCATCAGGCGCTCTTCTTGTCATTAAATTTATAGCCTACGCCCCGCACGGTCTCGATTAACATTTGACCACTCGCCTCCTGCAATTTTCGCCGTATCTGCCCCACATACACATCCACAACCCGGTCGTTGCCATAGAATTCCGCTCCCCACACCTGCTCAATCAGCTGCTCGCGCGTGAGCACGCGCCCGGCATTGCTGGCCAGCAGCCACAACACCTGAAACTCAGTGGCGGTAAACGACAATGGACCGCTGCTGCCGATGGCTTCATAGCTATCTGGGTCAATTGATAGATGTTCAAATGTTAACTTCTTAGATAATAACGGCTTGGAGTCTCGCTGTCGCCGCAGCACTGCTTCGACCCGAGCCACCAACTCGCGCGGACTAAAGGGCTTTGTCACGTAATCATCAGCCCCAATTCGCAAACCCGCTACGCGGTCTGCTTCTTCCCCACGAGCTGTCAACATCAAAATATAAACATCTGATTCTTCGCGGATAAGGGCAGCCACTTCGGTACCATCCATGCCGGGCAAGTTCAGATCAAGGATGATGAGGTCTGGTTTTTCCAGCCGATTCCAGGTAATTGCGTCAGTGCCGTTATCTATGCACTTTACCTCAAAGCCTGCGCTTTCTAGATAGGTGCGCAGAACACGGCGGATGCTGGCCTCATCATCGACAACCAGGATGCGGTTTTTATTCCTCATAATGTCTCCCACAATATGCATGACAGCATCAAGTGTGCATATTTTGTGTAAAGATATTGTAATGATCAGGCAATGATTGGGTAAAGTCAGCTGTTTAGGATTGTATTTCCCTTCCCAACTTCTCATAATACTAATAACAAAAAGATGAGGCCCATTCCACAAGATAAACTATTCAACGCCTGAAAAGGTAAGAGAAAAGGGTTTATGATGCAGGACCTTCCCACTTATACCGCTACAAAAGCCCAAAACTACGGTTTTGTTATAGACAATCGAAAATGCATTGGTTGCCATGCCTGTTCTACTGCGTGTAAGAGCGAAAACGAAGTGCCGTTGGGTGTCTACCGCACCTGGGTAAAGTATGTAGAAACAGGCCAATACCCTGATAGCCGTCGGCATTTTCAGGTCACGCGCTGCAATCATTGTGCCAATCCGCCCTGCGTGCGCATTTGTCCTACCCAGGCGATGTACCAGCGGGCAGATGGCATTGTTGAGTTTGACAACAGTGTGTGTATTGGGTGCAAGGCATGCATGCAAGCCTGCCCCTATGATGCCATCTACATTGATCCCGAGACAAATACGGCCGCTAAATGCCATTATTGTGCGCACCGTACCGACATAGGGCTGGAACCGGCCTGCGTGGTGGTGTGCCCAGAGCACGCCATCATTGCCGGGGACATGAACGACCCAACCAGTGAAATCAGTCGGGTTCTGGCCAGCAATGAGGTTACGGTGCGCAAGCCAGAACAAGGCACGGCGCCAAAACTGTTTTATATTGAGGGCAATGACGTGGCGCTGCATCCGACCGCAACAGAGCGTACCCCAGAAACATTTATGTGGGCCGATTTCATTCCTTTGCATGAGCGCACAAACGGCCGTAACGGTCACCCCTCTCCCTCCTCTCGTACCGCTGCCACACCTACCACAACCACTCACGCCAACGGCACCCCCATACGCAAAGTGCAGACACAGGGGCAGCCCTACAACGGCCCCATTCAATTTGGCGGCACGATGGCGGAACAGATGGTGCAGGTCGGGTACAACGCCCAGCATAAAATCCCCTGGCATTGGCCAGTACCGGCCTACCTGGTTACAAAAGGCGTGGCCTCGGGGTTGTTTGTAATCTTAAGCCTGGGCTGGTTGTTTGACTGGTTTTCGTTTGACGGACCTACGGCCGTTTGGGGCAGCTTTCTTTCCGTCGTCTTCATGCTCATCACCACTGGTTTGCTGGTGTACGATCTGGACAAACCGTCTCGTTTTCTCTACATCGTTATGCGTCCCCAATGGAAAAGCTGGTTGACCCGAGGGGCAGTGTTCTTAATGGGATTCAGCACCGTGGCCGGTTTTTGGTGGCTGTTTGAACTGGGCGCGTATCTGTTCGACTACGATCTTCCTGCCGTGCGCCCATATTTTTTGCTGATTGGTTTGCCGCTGGCAGTGGGCGTCGCAATTTACACCGCCTTTTTGTTTGCCCAGGCCGAAGGCCGTGATCTGTGGCAGTCGCCGCTGCTGCCTGTACATTTGCTGGTGCAGGCCTTTATGGCGGGTAGCGCAGCGTTACTCATATTGACTCTGTTTACTACACCCCCGGCCGAATTGCACAGTTTTGTCAGCGTCATCTTTATTGTGACCCTCGTTCTCGATCTGTTCGTGACCCTTGCCGGCGAGTTTGGCATTCCGCATGCTTCAGAGGTAGCGGCCAGAGCAGCACATGACATTAGCCACGGCCGTTATCGGCGCCACTTCTGGGGGGGCAGCCTTGGTTTAGGCCATCTATTGCCCTTGTTGCTTATGTTAACGGCCGTATTACTGGTAGGTAGTCCCATCTTGGAGGCCGTAGCCGGGGTTTGCGCAATTGTGGGGCTCTACCTGTATGAATATGCCTTTGTAATGGCGCCTCAAGAGATTCCAAACAGCTAAGGTAAATATATGTCTGATAAGCACAAGATTCTCTCCTTTTTAACAACCATGCTTCAGGTTCATGAACAGAAAGGGGCCCCTAGCAAGGGCATGACCAACGCCGCAGGGGTAGAAATGCCCCAGTTTGCCCAGGCACAGCCCCAACAGGTTCAGATGATTGAGGTAGAGCAGCCAGACGGCCGTTTAAGCCAATACCCACCACCAGAACATTGGCACGACTGGACCGAATGGGATGGCAAAGCATGGCCTAAAAAAGTGGCCCGCAATTACACGCTTGTGCCCACCACCTGCTTCAACTGCGAGAGCGCCTGCGGGCTGCTGGCTTACGTTGATAAAGAAACCTTCGAAATTAAAAAGTTTGAAGGCAACCCGGTTCACCCAGGCAGCCGCGGCCGTAACTGCGCCAAAGGCCCCGCCACCCACAACCAGATTTACGACCCCGAGCGCATCCTCTACCCCCTGAAGCGGGTAGGCAAGCGCGGTGAAGGGAAGTGGAAGCGCATCACCTGGGAGGAAGCCCTGAACGAAGTCGCCGATAAAATGCGGCAAAGCAGGCTGCAGCGCAAAGACGGCATCATGTACCATGTCGGTCGCCCAGGCGAGGATGGCTACACCAACCGGGTCATTCAGGCCTGGGGCGTCGATGGCCACAACAGCCATACTAACATCTGCTCCGCTGGTGCCCGGTTAGGCTATTACATGTGGGGCGCGTTTGATCGTCCCAGCCCAGATCACAGCAACGCCCGGGTTATCTTGCTCATTTCCAGCCATTTAGAAACCGGTCACTACTTTAATCCCCATGCCCAACGCATCATCGAGGGCAAAATGAAGGGGGCCAAAATCATCACGTTTGACCCCCGCCTGAGCAACACCGCGTCCAAGAGTGATGTCTGGCTGCCCACCTGGCCCGGCAGTGAGCAAACCGTTTTGTTGGCCATTGCCAATTACCTTATTCAAAACGACTTATATGACAAAGAGTTTGTGCGCCGCTGGGTAAATTGGGAAGAAACGCTAACGGCCGTAGCCCAACGGAAGCTGATCATTGAAAATTTCCAGGTGAACGGCTCCACAAGCTTCACTTTTGCCCAGTTCGACCAGGTATTAAAGGCACTCTACAGTGAGTTCACGTTTGCCCGGGCAGCGCAAGAGGCCCAGGTACCCATAGAGCGCATTCAAGAAGCAGCCGACTATATCGCTCATTGTGATGGCAAGTTGGCCACCCACACCTGGCGCAGCGCCAGCATTGGCAACTTAGGCGGGTGGCAGGTAGCCCGCACCCTCTTCTTTTTGAATATTCTCACCGGCAGTGTGGGTACGCCCGGCGGTACCTCAGCCAATAGCTGGAACAAATTTGTTCCGGCCGTTTTTAGCAAGCCACCGGCCGGGGATACCTGGAACGAGCTGCATCTGCCCCATGAATGGCCGTTTGCCCATTACGAAATGAGCTTTTTGTTGCCCCACTTTTTAGAGGAAGGACGCGGCTCGGTGGATGTCTATTTCACACGTGTCTACAATCCCATGTGGATAAACCCCGATGGGTTCATGTGGCTTAAAGCACTACAAAACGAAGCGCAGATAAAATGCCATGTGGCCCTGACGCCCACCTGGAACGAATCTGCCTGGTTTGCCGACTATATATTGCCTATGGGCCATGCGGGCGAGCGCCACGATCTGATGAGTCAGGAGACGCATGCCGGCCAGTGGATCTCTTTCCGGCAGCCGGTACGCCGGGTGGCTTTAGAGCGAGCGGGCAAAAAGGTGCGCTTCACTCATGAGGCCAATCCAGGTGAAGTATGGGAAGAAAATGAATGGTGGATTGAGCTGTCTGCCCGAATGGACCCGGATGGTCAGTTGGGCATTCGCCAATGGTTTGAAAGTCCCTATAGGGAAGGGGAACTTATCACGGTTGAGGAATATTATCGCTGGCAGTTTGAGAATGCGGTCCCTGGCCTACCGCAGGCAGCGGCGAAAGAGGGATTAACGCCTCTGGAATACATGCGCAAATATGGGGCTTTTGAGGTGATACACGACAACTATGTCCCGTACGAACGGGAACTGCCCGCCAACGACGCGCGGCAGGTGGATGAAAACGGCCGTATCCAAGAGGGGGACCAAGTTGTTGGCGTCATGGTAGATGATGTGGCCAAAGCTGGCGTGAATACACCCAGCCGCAAATTTGAGTTTTTTAGCCCTACGCTGTATGAGTGGGGCTGGAGAGAGCGTGACTATACCGTGCCCTGGACGCTGAAGAGTCACGTTCACCCCGATCATATTGACTTTGCCAATGGTGGGATGCTGCTCCTGCCCAACTTCCGGCTGCCAACGCTTATCCATACCCGCAGCGCCAACGCCAAGTGGCTTTATGAAATTAGCCACAAAAACCCGGTATGGATGCATCCGAAGGATGCAAAACGGCTGGAAGTGAAAACGGGTGACCTGATTCGAGTCGAAACGGAGATCGGCTATTTCATCGATAAGGTATGGGTAACCGAAGGTATTAAGCCTGGCGTGATCGCCATGAGCCACCACCTGGGGCGCTGGCGGCTGCAGGAAAATTTGGGGGGCAGCCCGGGCATGACGGCCGTAGCCAAGTTAGAAGCCCAGGGCTCAGAGCATAAGCTGAACATTCTCAAAGGCGGGGGTCCGTGGGAAACGTTTGATCCCGACACCAGCCGTATTTGGTGGCAGGATGTAGGCGTACACCAAAACTTGACCCACGCCGTACATCCAGATCCCATTAGCGGGGCACACTGCTGGCTGCAAAAGGCCATCAACGTGCGCAAGGCAACGGCGGCTGAAAAGTACGGCGATGTGTGGGTAGATACGGAAAAATCGATGGCCGTTTATCGGCAATGGCTGGCCATGACCCGCAGCGCAGTGGATCATAGCCCAGACGGTACCAGACGGCCGTATTGGCTCAAACGCCCCCTAAAACCCATAAAAGCGGCCTATAGACTTCCCCCAAAA
>JBHIWP010000239.1:0-9348 GCA_041987425.1 Promineifilaceae bacterium (SeqCode)
CAATCATCAATCGTGGGTCGATATTTTTGTGTTGCAGCACGTTTTTAATAAGCGTATCCCCTTCCTCAAGTTTTTCCTCAAGCAGGAGCTTATCTGGATTCCGGTGATAGGGTTGGCCTGGTGGGTGCTGGACTTTCCCTTTATGAAGCGCTATTCAAAACAGAAGTTAGCCCGCCACCCGGAGCTGCGCGGCAAGGATCTGGAGACGACGCGCCAGGCCTGCGAAAAGTTTAAGACTACGCCCGTATCGGTGATGAATTTCTTGGAGGGAACGCGCTTTACGGCAGCCAAGCACCACAGGCAGGAGTCTCCGTATCAGCATCTGCTCAAGCCAAAGGCGGGGGGGATTGGCCTGGTGCTTGGGGCAATGGGTGAGCAAATTACAATGATGCTCGATGTGACGATCATTTATCCGCACGGCTCCCCTACGGCCTGGGAGTTTTTCAGTGGCCGCGTGCCTGAGATTGAGGTGATGGTGCAAAAACGGCCGATTCCCCCCGAATTCCGCAACCAGGACTATCAAAACAATCCGCAGTTTCGCGAGACGTTCCAGGCGTGGGTGCGAGAGTTGTGGTGGGAGAAAGACGCACTGATAGACGGCCGTCTTTCAGCTCATAAGCGGGATGCCGGATAAAATTTGACAGTACTTCTGGGGAAAGGGCTATTTAACTACTGGCTGAGGCGGCGGTACCGGCGGCAAACTGCAACAAGGTCTGCTTCAATTCTCTGATCGGTTCAGGAATATTCTGGCGGTTGTTGGTTGTTATGCTGTGGTTCATCAGGCCCACAATTAGCTGAAGTTTAAGGTGAAGGGCGTGTAAAGCTACATAGTAATCGACCGTTTGGGCGGTAATGAAGCCTTTCTCGACCATGATATGCCCAAGCTGCTGGCGTCGCCCCTCGGCCATCTGATCTCTTTGTTCTTGTAATGTTTCATTAAGCTGCTGAAGCGTCAACAGGTTCATTTCAACAAGGTATTCACCGATCCGTGGCGAAACAAGTGGCAAGGCAATCTCGGTATCTCTATCCCCGTGCATCAGAGCCTGTTCAATGAGATGGCCCGCGAGTTGAAACTCCAGCCCACACGCTGAGCAAGCGCTTTTCGACTGATCGATAACCTGATCACAGCCCGGGCAATAAAGTTTTTCAGAGTTCATTAGTTGCCTCCAAAGCATCAGGCCGTTAGCACCTCGTTGGCTATGCCACCAGGCAAGGAGATAAAAAAGGTGCTGCCCATTTTTTCGCCTTCACTCTCAGCCCAGATACGGCCGTCATGGGCATTAACGATTGCCTCGCAAAGAGCTAAGCCAATCCCTGCGCCTACCTTTGCCTCCGCTGATCCTCTATCGAGTTGGTAAAACCGCTGAAAGATACTCTCAAGCATGGCAGGCGGGATGCCTCTCCCTTCATCAGACACTGAAATAATCAGTTCGCTGGCGATGGCATGGGCAGAAACCTTAATTTCCTGTTCGGCTTGACTAAATTTGATCGCATTGTCGAGAAGGTTGGAGATGACCTGGTTCAATAAGTTTCTATCGGCATATAGATTTGGCAGACTGGCATCCAGGTCTAGCTTTAACTTTATTTCTTTATTCGCCGCCAAAATTTGCCAGGAATCTATAATTTCTTGCAAAAATTCAGCAGCGTTAATATCTTGCTGCATCAAATTAGCTTTGTCAACCTTTTTCAGCGTGAATAGAGATTGAACCATTGTCAGTAATTGATCTCCCTTCTTTTCTAAAATGCCAATCGCCTGCTGCTGTTCCTCTGTAAGCGGCCCCAGCAGGCCCTGGTGCAGCATTTCTGTATACCCCATGATTATGCCTAAGGGGGAACGAAGTTCATGAGAAACGGTTTGTAGCTGCTGCTGATTTGTGCGAAGCAGATTTTGTAAATTTTCGTTGCTGCTTTCTAGCCGTCTTCGCAGCCAAGCCTGCCTCAGAGCAACGGTTAGCAGCTTGGCTACCTCTTGCACAATTGGTTGTTGAGCAAGGCGAAACGCGGCAGGTCTTCGATCTGCCAGCAGCATTGTTCCAATAAAGCGACCCTCAACATTTAAAGGGATGTTCCAGACGGACTCCATATGGCCCAACGAGAGGCGGGCCAGCGCATCATACAAAAGGGGCGTCATCTGCGCGTCTGACGTGACAAAGTGTTGCTTGAAGTAATCCTGAACGTCGGGTGCCAATTGCGAAAAGTTATTCAGGCTTTGTTTCTGCACGTCCGTGGCGTCGCTGCCCGATGTAGCCAGGAGGCTCATTTTTTCCAGGTTTACATCGTACGAAACGATGCAGGCAAAGCTGTTTGGAATCAGCATGGGCAATTGATTTAGCACAAATTGGGCAATCTGACCGGGGTGTTGGGCAATCAAAATTGATTTGCTAATGGCGTTGAGCACTTTAAAACGCCTGGCGTTTTGCCGCAAGGACTCTTCTTGCTGGCGCTGCACAGTTACATCGTGCAAGATAAAAATTCTATCGACCCGTTGGCTCCATTTATTTTGGCTGGTTCTACGGGTGCGCAGCAGAAGATGCTTGTCCAGAATGGCATCGTATTCCTGGCGCGTGAGCAAACTGTGGGGATTCGCTTCTTGCCGGGCCTCCTGGTAGAAGTTTTCCAGGTAACAGGCCTGATCACAAGACGGATGAAGAAGGCTATGAAGATGAATCCCCACTACCTGGGTTACGGCGATTCCTGTCCAATCTTCAACGGCACGATTTGCGCGAATGACTTTGCCAGCGTCGTCGACGACACAAATGAGCTCTGGCAGAGCATCTACGGCCGCTTCCCACTGCTGTTTTGCCTGCTCCACTTGATTGAACAGCGTATCAGGGGATTCATTGATGGTTTGTTGGTTCATTACAATACTCTCTTAGGCGGTTCGGCCATCATACGATTACTATCGCTTAGATCCGTAACTTTGCGTCCCCCTCTTTCGAGAGGTTTGCCGTTTCTTTAGGTTTGCAAATTATTTTTTCTTTTTCCTTTGTGTCTAACGAGATGTCAGGAGAACAAATGTATTTTTGAGGATGTGGCCTGACTACCGAGCTCACGCTTTTCAGGAACGGTTTCCCATATTAAACAATCGTGCTTTTAGAGTAGCGAATAGGCGGTGGCATTGGAATAGGCGATCAATCCCACCACCTTATTCCTATCCTGCAAGGGCCGGTTTTTAGGTTAAGCAATAAGAGAATAGTACTGGTTGAATGGCATGTAACAATTTTTGTAAGAATCAGCGATTAAAAGGATTGTACCAAGTTTTTCTCTGGAAAAGTCAAAAGGCCGGAGCTGCCCCTTTAGACAAGACAATTCCATATAATTGCGTTTGTTTAGCGGCTTAGCAGTTTTCGCTTTGTAAGATCTATCTTACTGTGAATCGGTTGATTCATTGGGGGAATAATGCCATCTCTCTATTCGGTTAAGCCAGGCTTTCCAAATTTACGCTGTCCGCAATGTAAAACGCCTTTATGTTCTAACGTACGCAACTGCCCAGGCTGCCAGGCAAATTTGGGCATTGCAGCTGTAAAGGAAAGGACACGGATTAACACGGCCGTTTCCCACTCCACGCCGCTTTTTTGCCCAGAAATGCTTTTCCCTCGCCTTGGCGAGCATCTAATAAGAGAAGGTTTAATCACT
Organism: Promineifilaceae bacterium (SeqCode); assembly: GCA_041987425.1. GTDB lineage: Bacteria > Chloroflexota > Anaerolineae > Promineifilales > Promineifilaceae > Leptofilum. The sequence goes on from JBHIWP010000239.1 coordinate 3,637, forward strand.
ACGCGGGAGCTGAACGAGGCGCTTACGCAGCAAAAACAGCGGGCAGCGAAAGGCGAATCTATCCTGTTGGGCAATTTGCTGGTTGAAAAGGGCCTCATCGACAGGAAGCAGCTTGATACGGCCGTTACAAAGCAGGTGATTAAGCTCAAAGCTGCGCTGGAGCAGTCAAACAGCCGATTGAGAAGCCGCGTGGCTGAGCACGTGGCGAAGCTGGAAGAAACGATGGTCCAGCTCAACCAGCTCGACGCCATGAAAAGCAATTTTGTGGCCAACGTTTCTCATGAGCTTCGCACGCCGCTGGCCGTGCTGGTTGGGCATCTTGATCTATGGTCGCGTGAGTCCATGGGAGAGCTGTCTGCTGACCAGCGGGAGTCAATTCAAAGCATGACAAATGCCACCCGGCGACTGTGGGACTTAATTGAAGATTTGCTGCAATTCTCTTCCGCTGCGTCTGGAGACATGACGTTGAGTTTAGAGCGCTTTCCTATTAAGCAATCTGTGAACTCGGCCGTTTCGCAAAAGAAACCGCAGGCCACCGACCGCCAGGTGCTCTTGAATACCAAAATCATGGCCGATCTGCCGCAAGTCTATGCCGACCAGGAAAAGATTACCTGGGTTGTGGGGCAGCTGCTCGATAACGCCATTAAATTTACGCCACCAAAAGGCAAAGTGATGGCCTATGTATGCCAAAAGGCCGACAAGGTCCAAATCAACGTGGTGGACAGCGGCATTGGCATTCCCGCCGGGCGCATCAAAGAAATGTTCCAATCGTTTCACCAGCTTGAAGAATCGGCAACGCGCCACTATGAAGGCATGGGGCTGGGCCTGGCAATGGCCCAAAAGATCTTGTCTGCGCACGGTTCAAGAATCCAGGTGCGCTCTCGCGTTGGCGTAGGTTCGCGCTTCGCTTTTTCACTGCCCTATCGTCACTAATATTTTACGGGCCAGCCTTTAACGGATTTAGCCCTAATGTTTGTTAGTAGTATTTGTTAGCAAGGGAGCCAACAATGATAAAAAATCAAGCTAAGAAGTACTGTTCAAGCGAGGGCGTGCCGACCCGAACGTCTGGTAAGCTAAAGTTATGGCTTTTGGCAGGGCTGTTTATGCTGCTGGTCGTGGCGACGTCTACGGCTGTCGGCGATATGGCCGTTGCCCACAACGTTCAGCCTGCGCTGCTGGCCGCAGCGGCCGCACAGCCAGAAGCAACCGTGCGCGTGATTGTGCACAAAGGTGAGGAGGTAGAGAATATGGAAACGGCCGTTGCTGCCCTAAATGGTATCGTGCTCAAAGACCTGCACATTATTAATGCCCTGGTTGTTGAGCTACCTGCCCGGTCTGTGGTTGACCTGGCTCAGACCCAGGGCGTGCGCTGGGTAAACCTGGACGGGCCCATGGAGTCGGTTGGCAGGCCGCCGCGGAATCCTCAGCCTCCGCCCTCCAACTACTTCCTCGATACGCTGAACGTGCGCCAGGTCTGGGATATGGGCCTCGACGGCAGCGGCGTCACGGTGGCCGTCATTGACAGTGGTGTACACCGCGATAAAGATCTGCAAATTAATCCTTCTTCAGGCAGACCCGCTTCCCGCGTGCGCGAACAGTTGACGTTTAATTCCAGGCCCAATCAATCGGGTGACGTAATGGGCCACGGCACGCACGTCGCCGGTATTATCGGCGGCAGCGGATACGATTCGAACGGCATCTATGCCGGTATCGCCCCCGGTGTCCATATCATCAGCCTCAAAGTAAGCAATGACACGGGCATGGCCTACGAATCTGATACGGTCGATGCCATGCAGTGGGTCCTGGAAAATAAAGACACCTATAACATTCGCATCGTCAATATGTCTATCAACTCTTCTTTGGAGCAAAGCTATCACGCCAGCCCGCTGAACGCCGCCGCTGAAATATTGTGGTTCAATGGCATTGTGGTGGTTACCTCTGCTGGTAACGAAATGATTACTTTTAATACCGTTAGAGCTGCACCAGCCAACGATCCCTTTGTGATCACTGTTGGTGCCAGCGATGAAAATGGGGACGCGCTTAGAGCCCAAGATGTAATTGCAGACTATTCGGCACAGGGCATCACGCTGGACGGTCATTTGAAACCAGACGTCATTGCTCCTGGGCAGGACATTGTCAGCATTGCTGGGACGGGAGTCTGGTGGAACGATCATCCGAATCATCGCGTGGAGGAAGATTACTTCCGCGCCAGCGGCACTTCTATGGCCGCCCCGATGGTATCGGGCGCAATTGCCCTGCTGCTTCAGGATGAGCCAGGGTTGAATCCGGATCAGGTGAAGTACCGGCTTATGAACACGGGAAGCACTATTTATGGTACGGGTATTGGCGCAAACACAGGCTATGCCTATCTGGATGTGTACGACCTGGTGACAAGTGACACCGTGGCAACGGCTAATACAGGCACACCGGCCAGTGCGCTGTTGTGGACAGGCAGCGAGCCGGTTACCTGGGGCAGCGCCAACTGGGCTTCGGTCAACTGGGCCTCCGTGAACTGGGCCTCAGTCAATTGGGCGTCTGTAAACTGGGCTTCGGTAAACTGGGCCAGCGTCAATTGGGATGAAGATTAATAGGGCGCTCGGTTAATTCCTTTTTCAGGCGGAGCTGTTGGTGGTACTAATTATCCTGGCAGCTCCGCTTTGTTATGACCAGGGTCATCTTATCTCTTCTCCGTGCATACATTACTATTCAATTTATCTGTTGCGCATTGTCGTGCACACTGAGGCCATTTTCTAAATAGTTTTATAAGGTAATAATGAAAGAGTTTTCGCGTATAACTCAGGCATATATATGGGGAATGATTTTTCTGGCGAGCTTCCTGGCTATCTGGCAGTTTAGCCAGCCAATGATTGAAAATCCCTGGTTATTAGCAGCAGCATGTATTGTCGCATCTGTCCTGCAAATTGTGGCTGTATTTGGGGCCACGGCGCGAAGCTCTTACAGTCTGAGCTGGATCATTTACGCCTTTATGCTTGTTCTGGAAGGGCCATCGGCAGCCTTAATCGTGGTTTTGGTGTCCCACTTTGCCGAATGGATACTGGAAAGAAACCGACTCGTCTGGTATATCCAGAGCTTCAATATCAGCACCTTTATTGTTGTGGTTTTTCTGAGCGGTGCCTTGATTGAGTGGGGTCAGGGACTTTTCCCTACAGGTAGCGTGTGGACCTTCTTGATCACTGTCATGGCTCTAGCTGTCTTTACGCTTGTCAATCATTTTCTGGTGGCTCTTGTTATTAAGCTGGCACGAGGACAAACGTTTGCACAGTCCGGCGTCTTTGGCTGGTTTACCTTGTTTTTGGATTATACGCTCCTTTGCCTTGGCTTCTTGGGGGCCATTGTGTGGCAGGCCAACCCCATCGCTCTTACGCTGACTGCGTTTGTGACATTTATGCTTTTTGAGGCCCTGAAGGTTCCGGCGCTGGAGCGAAAAACGGAGATTGATCCCAAAACGCAGCTATACAACGCAAAGTACTTTACAGAGGCGCTGGACGACGAATTGGTTCGCTCGAAACGGTTTAAACGGCCGTTGTCCCTGATCATGGCCGATCTGGACCTGCTGCGTACCATTAACAACACGTATGGGCACCTGGCTGGCGACGTCGTTTTGCAGGGTGTCGCCAGCATTTTGCAAGAGATGACGCGAGAATACGACATTGTTGCTCGCTTTGGCGGTGAGGAATTCTCTGTGCTGCTGCCAGAAACCAAGCTGGAAGATGCTTACATCGTGGCCGAAAGAATGCGCAAAAGCATAGCGGAAACCGCGTTTGAAGTTTCCACCAGCCTACAGCCGATTCGGGCCACCATGAGCTTTGGCATTGCCAGCCGTCAGGGAGACAAGGAAACAACCGCTCAATTAATTCACAATGCTGATTTGGCTCTTTACCGGGCAAAAGACACCGGGCGAAATCGCGTCTGTGTTTTCGATGAACAGTTTGATCTGGGCGAAAGCGCAAACCAACGAGACTGGGCAAAGCTGGATCTGGCAGCCACGATGAAACCGGTCGTTGCTTCCGTAAACGAGCCAAACGGCCGTGTTCCGGTTACTTTGCCGGAATCCACAGCTTCTGCTGTTTCTGATATGATCATTAGTAACGATTTAGCCCTGGCAGACGGCAAAGACCTGGAAGCTCAGGCTGATTCCCAACGCACTTACCCCAGTTGGGCAACTAATCTCTTTATCATCACCTTTTCCGCCCTTACGGCCGTTTTTGCCTACTTCCTCGTGCAAAAAGGCGGCCTCGACTTCAATTGGCCCCGAATTCTGTTTTTTGCCGCCATCGTTCTGATAATGGAGGCAGCGTCCATCGAGATTTACGTCAAAGATACGACGGTTTCTACATCGGCCGCTCTCATGGTCGCGGGCGTCTTGCTATTTCATGCCCCTGCCGCCATTATCCTGGGATTGACCATTGCCTTTGTCTCCTTTGCCAAACGCCATATTAAAGTAAACCGATTCTTGTTTAACAGCAGCAATCACGTATTTGGCGGCCTATTGGTAGTAGCGCTTCTGGGTCTAACCAACCAGCCGCTAGAAAGCTGGTCTTTGCCCAAGCTTTTTTTGGCGGGCAGTAGCGCGGCGGCGATTATTTTCATTTCCACAACGGCGTTGCTCACTACGGCCATCAGTCTAGACAGCGGGCTTTCTTTTAAAGCGGTCTGGCTTCAGCGTTTTCGTTGGCTAATCCCATACTATCTTGCCCTTGGCCTGATCGCCGCGACGTTTGTGTTCAGCTATCTTTCCATAGACGTGGCGGGAATCCTGATTGTCGTTTTACCGCTCTTGCTCCTGCGGTACAGTCAAAAGCAGTATATTGATCAGACAGAAACGCTGGTGCACAGTTTGCGAGCCACTAATTTTAAGCTGACACAGCAGGCGGATGAGATTACGCGCCTCAACGAAGAGATGCTGTTGACGCTGGCGCGTTCCCTGGACCTGCGCGATCCGCACGTCATGGAGCATTCCAAACATGTTTCCCGTTACGCCGTCTGCATTGCAGAAGAAATGAATTTGCCAGCGGAACAAGTTGAAAACATTCGCAAGGCTGGCTTACTGCATGATATTGGCAAACTCGGGGTGCCGGAAGAAATTTTATTCAAACCGGGCAGGCTGACGGCAGTGGAGTATGAGTTCGTTAAACGCCATACGACAATTGGGGCTGATTTAATCAAGGGATGTCACTCCCTTGAGAGTCTCGTGCCGTTCATTCTTTATCATCATGAGTGGTTCGACGGCAACGGCTATCCAGCTGGCCTGGTGGGCGATGAAATTCCGCTGGAGGCGCGTATTTTGAGCGTGGCCGATGCTGTAGAAGCCATGGCGTCGGATCGGCCGTATAAAGCAGCCTCTTCTCCAGACCTAATCCTGGAGGAGGTTAACCGCTGTATTGGTACCCAGTTTGATCCGGTTGTTGTGAAGGCGCTCTCTCGCATTATCGTTCGTGAAGGAGCAACATTCATTGTCAATTCAGCTCGCAATGTGAAGGAACGCGATCAAGAAGATACAACGATGTACCCGCCGCATTATTAAACGGCCGTCGCGATCCCCCTGGACCTGAGTTAAGCAGCTATATTTTGCCGCGTTTATCTGATTGGAAATTCAGGAGTTTGCTATACTAGGGGCTTATGCCTGAATTCTTTAACGTTCTGCCCCCGGACGCAGCGCGCGCGCAGCTGTTCAGCCAGCTAACGGCCGTT
>JBHIWP010000240.1:0-9286 GCA_041987425.1 Promineifilaceae bacterium (SeqCode)
ATGCATCCGGGGGGCGGGATTGGCTCTTTGTATGAAGATCCGTTAAAGCGCTGGCCTAGCGAGCGCTTTGTGCTGCTGGCTAACCATCTGGCACGACAGCACCAGGCGCGCATTTTGCTGGTAGGCAGCATACACGATAAGGAGCTTGCCGCCGGTATTGCTGGCATGAGTTCGGCAAATTGTGCAAATTGGGCCGGGCGCGTTACGCTGGGCGAGCTTGGCGCTTTGGGGGAGGTTGCCAATTTGTATGTGGGCAATGATACCGGCCCCACCCACATCGCGGCGGCGGTCGGCTGCCCCACGCTGGCCATTTTTGGCCCCAGCAACCCGGCAATTTCTGCCCCCTTTTCGCCCAAGGCAGATCGCGTGATTACGCTGTGGCGCGGTGGTGAGGATCGGCCGTTTTCCTGGCAAGAAGGCGTGACCGTTAGCGAAGCCACCAAAGCCGCAGACCGCCTGCTGCGCGCAAAAGGTTAGACGAACTGTGATTGGGTAATTAAGCAGTTGGCTTCAATTACTTAATCACCAGCGGCGTGTACAGTCGATATACAAAAATTTCCACTGCACCAATGTCACAGCGCATGTTTTGTGGCCGCGCCAGCCCTCGTTGGTCGCTGGCCCGGCAGGCGCTGCCGCCGCTGCCCGGCGTGGCTGGATTTCCCGCATTGATGACCGGGCTCGTAAGCTTGGGGGTGTGGTAGGCCGCTCCCTCTGCGGATGCTGTGATGCCATTCAGGTCGGGATTGGTGTTTGGTAAATCACCAACGGCCGTTAGAAAAGTGCAGCTTTGATCGTTGGCCAGATTGTAGCCATTGGAAACAAACGTTCCGCCACCTCCACACGCTGTTTGCCCCGATACTGAAGAAATAATCGTGTTGCTCACCGTAACGGCACCACCATTCACAAAAAGAGAAGTGCCAATGGTGAGATGAATCGTGACATTGTTTAAAGTAGCCGTGCCGCTGTGGTTATATAAACCGCCGCCATTGGCACCTTCATTCCGGCTAAGCGTACTGTTGTTGGCAGTTAGCGTGCCGGCATTGTAGACGCCTGCGCCCGTGGCCCCATCGTTTTGGAAGGCAGCGCTTCTGCTCAGGGTGGCCTGCCCGGTATTGCTGTTGTAAAGGCCGCCTCCTGCTGCGGTCGCGTTGTTGCCGCTGCCGAGATCCGTATCGGTTAACTGTAAAATGCCTGCGTTGTAAATGCCTGCCCCATTGGTAGCCGTATTGTTCGAGAGTTCGCTGCTGATCAGGGTGAGCGTGGCCCCAGTCGCGTTATAGAACCCCCCACCTGATGACGTGGCGTCATTTCTGCGCGCAGCGGATTGTCCCTCTACGGTTGCCGTGCCGCTGTTGTAGAAGGCGCCGCCGCTGGTAGCATCATTGTCGGTAAAGGTAAGGTTGGTGGCGTTGATTGTGCCGTTGTTGTAGAGGCCGCCCCCGGAAACGGCCGTACTTGTCTGAATCGTTACGTCCGTGAGCGTTACACTGCTGCTGCTGCTAGAAATATAGAGGCTGCCCCCTAAACCATTGCTCGCTCCATCGCCAGTGACACTGTTGTTGTTGAAGGTTACGTTGATCAAGGTCAGGTCGCCGCTGCCCAGCCGAATACCGCCACCATTGGCCTCGATGTTGCCATTTTGGATGATCATATTTTGCATGACGACGGTTGGACTGCCCGTGATGTTGACAGCTCTTTCGTCAGCTAGGGCATTGATTGTAGTAGTTTGACCTTCAAAAGTCAGCGACTTGGTGATGGTGATATTTTCGTTGTATGTCTCTTTATTAACCAAGAAATTCAGAGTATGTCCATCTTGAACTGAATTGCTGAAAAGAGCAGCCTCTATCGAAGAAAAATCGCAGGCCCCAGTTTTACAAACCGTCCAGACGGGCCCGCCAGCTTTTAGCGGTTGTGTACTGAACGACCCTACCAGAAGAAATAAAAACAAAGATAGAACAAACTTGAGCCAGACGCTCAACGGTAAACGATCATGCTGCTGCATCATGCTTATACCTCCTCCGCAGGGGACACATCAGGACACAAATTAGTTGATTTTCATCGAAGTTAGAAAATAGGAGGCGGGCAATATTCCCACCTATTGCACAAACACAAAGCCGCCATTTAATTTGCTATATGCTTGCACGATTCGCATTTAACTATCGTAGTTAGCCTCACTTACGAGGGTGGTTACAAGGTTGTAGCGAGGTGAGTGTCAGCTAAAAATTTATCCGTCTGTAATTAGATTGCTAGTTTTTTAGGAAACGGCCGTTACAATTTAGGGTAGTAATCCACATATTTTTGAGTCACACCTGGAGAGATCACATGACACAAACAGACAAGCCAATTTTGGCTGACAGCCGCGCCTGGAAAACGGCCGTGGCTCCCTACCAAAAGCCAGACCTGCGCCGCAGCGTTTGGCAGATTGTTAATACCCTGGTTCCCTACTTCCTGGTTTGGGCATTGATGATACCCGCTTACCGCATTTCGTATTGGCTGGCCCTGCCGCTCATTGTTTTGGCCGCTGGCTTCACCGTACGCGCCTTTATTATTTTTCATGACTGCGGCCATGGTGCCTTTTTCAGCTCGCGCCGGGCCAACGAAATCGTTGGCTTCATTACCGGCCTGATTGCCTTTACGCCCTACTTTGAGTGGCGGCACGGCCATGCGCTGCACCATTCCGCCTCCGGCGACCTGGATCGTCGCGGTGACGGCGATATCTGGATGATGACGCTGCAAGAATACGTCAGCTCCCCCTGGTGGCGGCAGCTCGGCTATCGACTCTACCGCTACCCGTTGATCTTGTTTGGCATCTCTCCAATCTTTTTGTTCCTGGTGCTGCACCGCATTCCGAGAAAGGGGCGCAAGCGAGAGCACCGCAGCGTCTGGCTGACCAACGCAGCTCTGCTGATGATCGCCATCCTGATGAGCCTGCTGGTTGGATTCAAGACCTATGCCATTTTGCAGATTTCGGTTATGGCCATTGCCGCTTCGGCCGGTGTCTGGCTGTTTTACGTTCAGCACCAGTACGAAGAAGTTTATTGGCAGCGGCATAACGAGTGGGATTACGCAACGGCCGCTGTCGAAGGCAGTTCTTTCTATAAACTACCTAAAATGCTGCAATGGTTCACCGGCAACATCGGCTTCCATCACATTCACCACCTCAGCCCGCGCATTCCCAACTACAATCTGGAAGCCTGCCACAACGCCAACGTGGAGCTGCAAGTAGAGCCGATGACGCTGCGGCAAAGCATCAAGTGCATCCATTACCGCCTGTGGGACGAGGCCAACTACCGCCTCATTGGCTTTGGCGACGTGAAAAAGGCCGCCACTGCGTAAGCAAAAACAAGTAAGTTGGAGCGTGCACGTCATCTGATGTGCACGTTTCAATTTGCCTAAGGTGCAACGATTGGCTGCGCTTCCAACACGGGTGGCTGCACCGCTAAATCTTTAAACTCTGAGCCTTCTTCAAACCAGGATTTGGGGGCAGGGGCGCCCCAGAGCGTTTGCCGCTGGGGGTCGCGCAGCTGCCACTCGATGGGTTCCAGGTCTGGGTCCACCGTCAGATAGTCGCTGGTGTAAATTTCAATGCGGTGCCCGTCGGGGTCGCGCACGTAGAGGAAGAAGGCGTTGGAGATGCCGTGCCGCCCCGGGCCGCGCTCCATGTTGCTCAGGTAGCCAGTTGTTGACATAAGGTCGCAGAGGTGGATGATGTGCATGGCCGTGGGAACCCAAACGGCCGTGTGATGCAATCTCGGCCCGGCCCCATTGGTGAAGGCGATATCGTGAATGTTGCCCTTGCGGTGCATCCACACTGCCCACAGCTGCGGATCGGCATCTTCAGAGACGGTGTACTCGGTGGTGCGGAAGCCCAGCGACTGCGCCCAGAAGTCGTGGCTGGCCTGTACGTTCGGGGTGAAGCAGTTGAAGTGGTCGATGCGCTGGGGGTGGCAGCCGCGATACGCGCCGTATTTTTGCAGCATTCGTTCTGCCTGGGCAAATTCGTAGCAAAATTCCAGCGGCATCCCAAACGGATCTCGCACCTGAAGCGAACGCCCCTGACCATACGATTCTACCCAGGTAGGTTGCCCGTCCTGCTCCGCAAAAAATTCAGCCATGCGATCCAGATCTGCCTCACTCGCTACCTTGAATCCCAGCCGCCGCACGTGGGGCCTGTCCACTTTGGTGAGCACAAACGAATGGTGGTTGCGCTCTTCTAATCCACGCAGGTAGATCGATTTACCAACCTGCTCCGTTTCAATTAACCCCAAAATCTCCGTATAAAACTTACGCGACGCGTCTAAATCAGTCACGCCCAGCTCCACATGGCTCATGCGGATGATGTTAAACGGCGGGGTTCCGGCGGGGTGTCTTACTGGCATTTTTGTCTCCTCTCTAAAAGCCAGTAATCAGTATTCAGTTTTTCAGTAATCAGTTCTTTTCTTTTTACTTATCACTTTTTACTTTTTACTGATTACCGACCACTGTCCACTGAAAACTGAATCACGCGCCCAGTCGCGGGATGCGATGATCCCCAAAGGCGATGCTGATGTTTTTCGTTTCCATGTAGAAGTCAAAGCTGTAGTCGCCGCCGTCGCGGCCGATGCCGCTGGATTTGACGCCGCCAAACGGGGTGGGCAGGTGACGCACGTTTTGCGAATTGACCCAGACCATACCGGCTTCTACTTTGTGGGCCATCTTCAGGGCGCGGCTGACGTCGCGCGTCCAAATGTAGGCAGTGAGGCCATATTTGACGCCGTTGGCGATGTCCAGGGCCTCTGCATCCGTGTCGAAGGGAATGGCGGTGAGGAACGGGCCGAAGATTTCTTCCTGAGCGATGCGCATGGTGGCGGTGGCGTCTTTAAAGAAGGTGGGGGTGATGTAGGCACCGCCGTTCAGCCCGGCGGGGTGTTGTCCATCGCCAGCCATCAGGGTTGCCCCATCTTCCTGCCCAATTCGCACGTAGCTGCTCACCTTCTCCCAGTGGCTCTGGTGGATCAGCGGGCCAATTTCGGTAGATGGGTCCAGGGGGTGGCCGACCTTGAGCTTTTTGACACGCTCGGCGAGTTTTGCGGTGAACTCTTCGTAAATCCCCCGTTCCAGCAGCAGGCGGCTGCTGGAAGTGCACCGTTCGCCGTTGAGAGAATATTTCATGAAAACGGCCGTATCCAACGCCCGCTCCAAATCAGCATCGGCAAAAACGATGATGGGATTCTTGCCGCCCAGCTCAAAATGCACCCGCTTGAGCGTGTCGGCCCCCTGGCGCATGATGTGGCTGCCGGTGGTCGTCTCGCCTACAAAGGCAATGGCTTTGATGAGCGGATGCTCCGTCAGCGCCTTGCCCGCCGTCTCGCCAAAGCCGTTGACCAGATTCACCACGCCCGCGGGAATGCCCGCTTCCAGCATCAGCTCCGTGAGGCGCTGGGCGGTGACCGGGCTGAGTTCGGCCGGTTTGTGCACCACGGTGCAGCCAGCGGCCAGCGCCGGGGCAATCTTCCAGGTGCTGAGCATAAACGGCGTGTTCCAGGGCGTAATCACGCCCACCGGGCCGATTGGCTGGCGGATGGTGTAGTTCATGTGCTCGTGAGCGGGCAGGGAAAGGCCATCCTGGGCCGATTCCACCCGGTCGGCAAAAAAGCGGAAGTTGGCGGCGGCGCGTACGGCCGCTTTGCTCATAAAGCGTATCGGCTGGCCGGTGTCGATGCTTTCCAGCAGGGCAATCTCCTCAGCATTGGCCTCGATAAGTTCGGCCACGCGATAGAGCAGGTCGCGCCGCTGTTTGGCGGGCAGGGCGGCCCAGGCGGGAAAAGCGTCGTGGGCAGCCTGGGCGGCCAGATCGATGTCGGCGGCATCGCCTTCAGCCACGGTGCAGAGCAAGCTGTTGTCGATAGGGCTGTGGTTGTCGTAGGTTTTGCCGGATTGGGCGTCGACGTGACGGCCGTTGATAATGTTTTTCAGCCCGCGTTCAGCAATCTTTTCGCGGTAAGGCGTTACTTTTTCTAGATTTTCATTTAACGTACCTATTGCTGCCATTTGTTTGTCCTTTTTATAAAAGCGGAACACAGAGATGCGCAGAGGAGCACGGAGTTGCACAGAAGAGGTTAGAAAAAATCTGCGTAATCTGCGTCAATCTGTGGATCAATCATTGTTCAATGACTTCATTCTCCAGCACGCCAATGCCATCAATCTCCACCCGCATTACATCCCCGGCGTAGACGTGGGAGATGCCTTCCGGGGTGCCGGTGTAGATGATGTCGCCGCGCTGGAGCGTCTTAAACTCAGAGATATAGGCGATGAGCTGGGCGACGCTGTGGCGCAAATGCTTCGTGTTGCCCTGCTGCTTCAGCTCGCCGTTAACATAGGTGCGAATCTCGGTATTGGCCGGATCGATCTCATCGGCCGTGACCAGCACCGGGCCCATCGGGCCGAACGTATCGAAGCCTTTGGCTTTGACCGGCGGGCGATAGTAATTGCCGACAAAGTCGCGCACGGTGCATTCGTTGCCGATGGTGTAGCCGTAAACGTAATTCAGCGCCTCTTCTTCGCTCACGCTGCGGCAGTTTTGGCCGATGACCACGACCAGCTCACCCTCGTAGTGCATGTACTCCACATTGGGGCGAATCACTTTGGCTTTGTGGCCGATGAAGGTATTGGGCAGCTTGTGAAAGAGCAGCGGATAGTCTGGCACATCCAGCTTGAGCTCCGCGGCGTGGTCGGCATAGCCGAGGGCGACGCCAACGGCCGTACAGCCACGGGCATCCACTGGCGGCAGCCACATCACGTCATCCGGATCGTAGGCCACACGCCCCACCCAAAGCTGGTCGTTTTGGTAGACTGCCTCGTGAACTTGTCCGTTGTAGGCGAATCGGGCTAATTTCATTCTTTCTCCTGTGACTGTTGGTCAAGTTTTAAAACTTGACCTACGTTTGGAACCAGTTTTCGACAGCGTGTTCGAGTGCGTCGCTGGTGTAGGTTTGTTCGATTTGCTGCATGATTTGCGCCACTTCGGCCGGGGTGGCGGCCAGTTCCGTGCCGTTGATGCGCAGGGCATAGGCGGAGCCATTGGGATTGAGCACGGTGTTAACAGGCAGGGCATGGCGCGGACGATGTTGCAGCAGATGTTGGTAAACGGCCGTATACAAATCAGGATCATAAGCCAGATTATTGCCATCTGTCAGCCTCAGTTTTTGACCAATCTCAGCGACCTCTTCCCACAGCATTTGCAGCACGTTGGGCTGGGCATCTCGCGCCTCTTTTTCATGGCGTGGCTTGGCAATCGTTTTGGCTCGCGCCTCTTCAATTACCTGCCGCACCGCTTTGCTGGGCGTGGGAATCACAAAACAGCATATCGAATCGCTTAGCAGCGGCTCGGCAGCGTCGTCCAACGGCTGCGTCAGTTCGGTGAGCCGGTTACCGATGAGCGGCACCTCGCCAATAAGCAGGTGGCTTGGCGGGTGAGTTTCGTGCCAGCGCCAGACGGCCGTTCGCGCCCACAGCCCCACCGCCTTGCGAATGGCCGGGTGGGTAACGCCGTCAATTTCGGGATACTTTTGTAGGAGAACGGCCGTTTCAAACGCCGCCCGGGTTACGTCCCACTGCAGCAAATGCACCGTGCGCCCCGCCTGCTGGGCCATCACCGCCAGCTGCTGGATGAGCAAACTCTTGCCCGTGCCCGGCAGCCCGGCCAGAAACACCAGCCGCTTTTGGGCGGCAAGCTCCTGGAAGGTGGTGTAGATGTTGGAATTGGTTGGCAGGATAATTTCAGACATATCTGTAATTGGGTAATTGAGTAATTGGATAACTAGAGCAATTTAACACAGTTACCCAATTACTCAATCACTTGCTACTCCGGCATGGGCACGCCCAGAACGAGCAGACGATTGCGCTTAAAGGTGTCGATCATTTCTGCGGCCGTTTTTTGCGCCGCTTCGCCCATGAGCAGGCTCGGCTGGCCGCTTTCAAACTTGTCGCAAACGTATTTGTGCGAATCGTACATGATGGCAAAGGCCTGGCGGAACTTTTGCACGGCTGCGGCCAATTCGTCCGGTGGATTGGCAAACAGAGGCTTGAGCTGGCGCAGCGTTTTCTTCACCAGGTAGTCGTGGTCCTGCGCCCACATGCCGCTGAAGCCTTCGCTGGCCTCAAACATGTTAGGGCGCACGTAGCCATCATACGCCGCCTGGGAAAAGCCGCCGGTGAGCTTGAAGGTGACGGAGACGCCCCACAGCAGGCAGGTGGCTTCCTCAATGGAAGCACGCGCGGCGTTCAGGTCGCCAGCGTCTACCTGCTTTTGCAATTTGTCGCAAATAAGGATGAGCGCCTGCACGTAAGCAAAAAAGAGGTGGTGTCCCACCTGCCAGCGCTGCCTGGCCTGGTCTAGCTCTTGCATGTTTAACATCCGCATTTCTCCTCGAATGGTGCCGCGGATTCCAATCCGCGTTTTGCGCGCTAAAAAAGCGCTGCTACTCCATAAGTTTAAACTGCTGCAGGCAGGTTTCCAGGGCGATGCGCAGCAGGGGGAGCTCGACGACGGTAAGCGTATAGGGCGGCTGTTGCAGATCGATGATGACGTTGCGGTACGCTTGCAGTAGCCCACGAAGAAAGGTGAGCCCGCTTTGTTCGCTGGTGCGGCTGACGTTGAAGTAGCTGTCGTACACGTCGAACTTATGGACATTGGTTGTGGTAACGGCCGTTAACACCCCAAGTTTACATAACGCTTCGTCAAGCGCTTCAACTAGTTTTTCCGGCGCTGCCTCTAAGGGCAAATCGATGACTTTTTGCAGGGCGCTGCGCTGAACGGCCGTTAACTCCGTCTCTTCCGGCGCACCTGATAATGTTTCAGGCAACGGCAGGCGTAGTTCTGGGCCAGCGTCAGGCACGATGGGATCGGTCGTAACCAGCTTATGCCAGTTTTGCACCAGTTCAGCCAGCTCGTTTCGGGCGTAGCGGCTTTCCACATAGGCCATCGTGGCGCTGGCCTCGTTCAGGCCAGTCACCTCCACTTCCGTACCTTCTCGCCGGAATTTGATGACTACCTTGTCCAAGGCGCTAACCGCAGTGATGTCCCAGAAATGGGCGCGGCCGACGTCAATTCGCACCTTTTCAATGGCTTCCTTGAAGTCGAATGAATTGACGAAGCGTTCGGCCGATGCAAAGAACACTTGGCCGGTAATGGTGTAAACGCGCATGCGGCCTTCGTCCTCCGTGTGCGAGGAGGCATGGAAGATCCGACCGACCTTTTGGGCGAAGAAAAATCCCGAGAGCAGCACACCAACCAGCACGCCTTTGG
>JBHIWP010000241.1:0-9269 GCA_041987425.1 Promineifilaceae bacterium (SeqCode)
GTGGCGCTAAACTACGTGCGCGTCTCCGGCAGCGGCCCGGGCTCCGTCGAGTTGACCGACGAGCTGTCGGGCGAAAAATTTAGCGTGAAGCCCACAATTGTAGTGAACGCAACCGGACCGTGGATAGATTTCACCAGCGAGCGCCTGGGGCAGCCATCTAATTTTATTGGCGGCACCAAGGGCTCCCACATTGTGGTGAAGCACGACGAGCTGCGGCAGGCCGTCGGCGAGCGCGAATTTTTCTTTGAGAACAGCGACGGCCGCATTGTGCTGCTCTGCGCTTTGTTTGATCGGGTCCTCATTGGCACAACGGACCTGCGCGTTGAAAATCCCGATGACGTTATCTGTACCGAGGAAGAAATTGACTATTTTCTGGCAATGACAAAGCGCGTCTTCCCAGAAATTACCGTTAACCGCTCGCATATTGTGTTTGCCTTTTCGGGCGTACGGCCGTTGCCCGCGTCCAGCGCCGCCAAGACGGGGCAAATTAGCCGCAATCACAGCATCGAGGAGAGCCAGGGAAATGGCTTTCCCGTCCTGAACCTCATCGGGGGCAAATGGACCAGCCATCGGGCCTTTGCCGAAGAGGCCGCAGACCACGTTTTGGCTCGTTTGGGGCTGGCCCGCAAGGTGTCAACCGCTGACCTGCCCGTGGGCGGCGGCGCCAACTACGCGGAAATCGCCAGCGATTTAAGAGTCTGGTGTCGCCAGGAATCCGCCACCACCGGCCTGCCGGAAGAACGAATAGAGGAGCTGTTTCATCGTTATGGCAGCCGGGCCGTCCAAATTGCTCGCGGCATGGCACAGTTGGGACCGGACAAAAAGCTGGAATCTAACCCTTCATTCAGCCGCAACGAAATTATCTGTCTTGTGCAGCAGGAGCAAATCCAGAAAGTTGAAGACTTTCTCCTGCGCCGCTCCAGCCTGGCTATTTTGGGCAAGGTCTCGCCGCAATTAGTAGAGGAATGCAGCCGCATCATTGGGTCTGCCTTGGGTTGGTCGGCAGAGCAAATGGCGGCAGACGCCAAAGAAACCACGCAAAAATTAAGCAAGCAGCACAGGATGAAACTGTAGGCAAAAAGAAAAGGTAGCAGGCAAATGGAAAAGTTTATCCTGGCTATTGATCAGGGCACAACCAGCACACGCAGCATCATTTTTAACCACGCTGGTGAGGTGCTGGGCAAGCACCAGTTGGAGCATGAGCAGATTTTTCCGCAGCCCGGCTGGGTGGAGCACGATCCGCTGGAAATCTGGGAAAACACAAAGCAAACAATGGCGGGTGCCTTGCACAATGCGGGCATCACCAGTGAGCAGTTGGCCGCAATTGGCATTACCAATCAGCGTGAAACGGCCGTACTGTG
Organism: Promineifilaceae bacterium (SeqCode); assembly: GCA_041987425.1. GTDB lineage: Bacteria > Chloroflexota > Anaerolineae > Promineifilales > Promineifilaceae > Leptofilum. The sequence continues at coordinate 1,362 of JBHIWP010000241.1, forward strand.
GGATAAATTTAGCGGCCAGCCATATCATAACGCAGTAGTGTGGCAAGATACTCGCACCGCTGAAATCTGTGCGGAGCTGGCGGAACAAGGGGGGCAAGATCGTTTTCGGGCTAAAACGGGCCTGCCGCTAGCCACCTATTTTTCAGGGCCAAAGATTAAGTGGCTGCTGGATAACGTGGCGGAGGTGCGGGAAGCGGCCGTTCAGGGCAGGCTTCTGTTTGGCACCATAGAAAGCTGGCTTATCTGGAACCTGACGGGCGGCGCACACGTCACCGACGTAACCAACGCCAGCCGCACACAGCTAATGAACCTGCAAACCCTGGCCTGGGACGATGAGCTAACGGATGCCATGAACATCCCCCAGTCGATTCTGCCCCAAATTTGCCCCTCGTCTGCACTGTACGGGCATACCCTGGCCGATGGCCCGCTCGGGCGCAGGATTGCCATCGCGGGCGCGCTGGGTGACCAGCAGGCAGCCACGGTAGGGCAGGCCTGCTTTGCGCCCGGGGAGGCCAAAAACACGTATGGCACGGGCTGTTTTATGCTGCTGAATACGGGCACTCAACCGGTTCATTCCCAACATGGCTTGCTCACCACACTTTGTTACCAGTTTGGTAGTGATGCGGCCGTTTATGCGCTGGAGGGTTCTATTGCCATCAGCGGGGCATTAATCCAGTGGCTGCGCGATAACCTGAAGCTTATAGAGTCTGCTACGGCCGTCGAGACGCTGGCGCGCACCGTGCCAGACAATGGCGGCATCTATTTCGTTCCGGCATTTTCTGGCCTGTACGCGCCCTACTGGAAGGACAACGCGCGTGGCGTTATTGCTGGCCTCACTCGCTACGTCACCCGGGCCCATTTTGCCAGAGCGGCGCTGGAAGCCACCGCCTACCAGACGCGGGAAGTGCTGGATGCTATGCTGGCGGACTCGAAAATTGAGCTAAAAGAACTGAAGGTAGATGGCGGCATGGTGTTTAATGAGCTGCTGATGCAGTTTCAGGCAGATACGCTGGGGGTCCCCGTGATACGGCCGAAGGTGGCCGAGACCACCGCACTGGGAGCCGCCTACGCCGCCGGGCTGGCCGTTGGCTTTTGGCAAAGCACCGATGAAATGCGGCAAAACTGGGGAATGGAGAAGCGTTGGCAGCCCGACCGGGCCAGCAACGCCAGCACGAGCCTTTACCGGCAGTGGAAAAAAGCCGTTACCCGCACCTTTGATTGGTTAGAGTGACGAGGTCATTGGAGCGCAGCCTAAGCGCGGGTTTTCCTCTTCCACAAGAAAGCAACGGCTGCCGCAAGCGCGCCAGCTATGATCACATTCCGAGGGCTTCTTCCTTTGGTTTCTGCCTCAGGCAAAGGCCCAATTGGACGGATATCCCCATTAACCAAATGCTTTGCTGCCACATAGCCAAAGGTCATTGCCGGGCCAATTGTGCTGCCCGCCCCTGGATACGTGTTTCCCATCACAGAGGCTGAGGTGTTGCCAATTGCATAGAGACCCACAATTGGTGTCCCATCATGGCGCAGCACGCGTGTATTTTCGTCCGTGACCAGGCCGCCTTTTGTACCCAGGTCTCCTGGCACCATCTGCACGGCATAGAAGGGGGGCTGCTCAATTGGCGCAAGGCAGGGGTTTGGCTTGTTAGTTGGGTCTCCGTAATAACGATCATACGCACTGTTACCCCGGCCAAAATCCTCGTCAACGCCAGCCCGTGCATAGCGGTTGAAGCGTTCAACCGTCTCAACCAACCCTTGTGGATCAATGCCACACTGCCGGGCTAGCTCTTCCAGGGTATCAGCCTGCTTTATGTAGCCGTTCTCCAGGTAATTGTTGGGAATAGGCTGGCGAGGGAACAGCGTGCCAAAGATATATTTATTGCGGTATCGCTGATCCATAATAAATGTTGCCGGGACGTGAGCCACTTCATCATTGTGCTGCTCGTACATGGCGTGCACCACTTCCACGTAGGAAGCCGCTTCGTTGGTAAAGCGGCGTCCCGCAGCATTTACCATAATCGCACCAGGATAAGAACGCTCACCCACGTGAAACATAACAGGCGCGTTAAGCGGTACGCTGGAGGGTCCCCACCAGGCGTCATCCATGAGGTCAATCGACGCCCCTGCCTCGATTCCCAGCTGGATGGCGTCACCCGTGTTTGCTTTATTTGCTGAACTCCATTCGCTGTTTACAGGAGCGGGCTGGAATTCTTCGCGCATTTGCTGATTATGGGCAAAACCACCAGCAGCTAAAATGACGCCCTTGCGGGCTTGAATACGCACCGGCTTACCGTCTTGCTGGGCCACAACTCCGATAACCGCGCCATTTTCAAATATTAGCTCCTTGAGGGGCGAACTCAGCCAGAGGGGAATGTTTGCTTCCTTCAGCGACAGGCGCAGACGTGCCATCAATGCGCGACCCAGCGTGAGATATTTAACGCCAGTCAACATATTAAGCACGGTACGCAGGCCAACTTTAACGGCCGTTCGCTTTCCCGCCCAGGTAGACATAATCATGCCCAGCTTGTTGAACTCGCTCGCCGTAAAGGCCAAACCAGCCGGTATCTCAATTGAAGACGGCCGTAACAAACTCAGATCGTCACCAAGTTTACGGCCGTCAAATGGAGAAGCTTCCAGCGCCCGGCCATCTGCCATACCGCCTGGCCGCTCTGGATAATAATCCGCATACCCCACCGAGCGGTGAAACCTCACGTGCGAATTGCTGGATAAATATTCAACCATTTCTGGTGCATTTCTTAAATAAGCATCTTGGCGGGCTTGCGGCACGCGGTCACCCACCGTGTGCGCCAAATAAGTACGCGCCTTTTCAAACGAATCATCCAGGCCATCTCGTTTTAACAGATAATTGTTCGGAATCCACAGCCCGCCGCCAGAAAGTGCAGTGGAGCCACCGTAGTACTCAGTTTTTTCAATGACAAGCGCGTCTAGCCCTGCCTGCCCGGCAACCAGGGCTGCCGTCATTCCCCCGCCACCAGAACCGACCACAATCACATCTGTTTGATAATCCCAATTAGTCACAATTAGCTTTCCTATTTTGTACGTGCCCGAAGCACAAACCCTCAACAAACACCAAGGGTTTTGGCAAGTAAGAGCCGCTCTACAGATATCAATTAAACCCTTGGGTTAACAGCGCATGACATCGCTTGATCACGCTGCCAATGGCGGCGCAATTCTACCAGAACCTGCAATTTGATCAGCCTCTATTCACTTTCGTTTCTTAATCAGAGATTTAAGACAACGCTTCTAGGATTCGTAAATGTGGAGATCCGAGCCGCATAACCCGTCTCTAAACTAAGGAAAGAGCCATTCTTATGAAAAGCCTACTCTATGAAGAAATTCAGCAGTACGCTCAACAAAACCCCCACGCTATTGCCCTACTGGCGCCTGATCGTTTACCCCTTACCTATCAACAGCTTTGTCAACAAATCGATGAAACCGTTGCCCGGTTAAATCAGCTAGGCATCGGCCGCCACGATAATGTGGCAATTGTGCTGCCCAATGGACCAGAGATGGCCTCTGCTTTTCTCTGCGTGTCCAGCGCAGCTGCCAGCGCCCCGCTCAATCCAGGCTACCGCGAGCCAGAGTTCGACTTTTATCTGGCGGACCTGGACGCCAAAGCACTGATTATCGCTGCCGGTGCTGATTCAGCGGCCGTTTCCGTAGCACAAAAGCGAGGCATTCCTGTGATTCACCTTGTGGTCACCGATCACATGGAAGCGGGCCGCTTTAGGCTGGAGCCTGAAGCCGAAAGCATGGGTGCCAACAGCCCCACCGCCGCTGGCTATGCGCAGGCAGAAGACATCGCGCTTGTGCTGCACACCTCGGGCACCACCTCACGGCCGAAAATGGTCCCCCTGGCGCACAAAAATCTGGCCGCCTCGGCCCGGCACATTCGCCAGACGCTTCAGCTTACGCCTGCCGATCGCTGCCTGAACGTCATGCCGCTGTTCCATATTCATGGCCTGATGGCGGCCGTTTCCGCCTCGCTTACGGCCGGGGCCAGTCTGGTTTGTACGCCCGGCTTCTACGCCCCGCACTTTTTTGAGTGGCTGGATGAATTTGCGCCCACGTGGTACACGGCCGTTCCCACCATGCACCAGGCCATCTTAGCCCGCGCTGAAGCCAATGCGCCTGTTTTAGCCCGGGCTGCGCTCCGCTTCGTCCGCTCTTCCTCCGCTTCACTGCCACCCCAGGTTATGGCTGCGCTGGAAGAAACATTTCGCGCCCCGGTAATTGAAGCCTACGGCATGACAGAAGCAGCCCACCAGATGGCCTGCAATCCGCTGCCGCCATTGGCGCGTAAAGCTGGCACCGTTGGGCCAGCGGCCGGGCCAGAAGTTGCCATCATGAACGAAGCTGGCGAACTGCTTGCTGCCGGAAAAGTAGGCGAAATTGTCATTTGCGGCCCAAACGTCACTGCCGGATACGCCAACAATCCAGAAGCCAACGCCGCCGCCTTCACCAATGGCTGGTTCCGCACTGGCGATGAGGGCTTTTTGGATGAAGATGGCTACCTGACCATTAGCGGCCGTATTAAAGAGATCATCAATCGCGCTGGCGAAAAAATATCGCCGCGCGAGGTAGATGAAGTGCTCATGGCCCACCCCGCCATACAGCAGGCCGTGGCTTTTGCCCTGCCCCATCCCCAGCTTGGCGAAGAGATCGCCGCTGCCGTTGTGCTGCACCCAGGCCAAACCGCCACCGCGCTGGAGATCCGTCAGTTTGCTGCCGAACGACTGGTTGATTTCAAAGTGCCGCGCCAGCTCCTGATTCTCGACGAGATTCCCAAGGGGCCGACGGGCAAGCTACAGCGCATTGGCCTAGCAGAGAAATTGGGCGCAACGGCCGTTCTCCCCGATCCCACTGCCCGAGATTCAACCCCACCGCGCACGGAAATGGAAGCGTTTCTGGTGGAGTTATGGACAGAGGTGCTGGGGCTGTCCGACGTAGGCGTCCATGCCCATTTCTTGGACCTGGGCGGGGATTCCGTGCTGGCGGCCAGCCTTGTAGCTCGCATCCGCCACACGCTGGACGTCTCTTTTTCGCTGATTGAACTGTTCGACACGCCAACTATTGCCGAGCAGGCAGCAAAGATCGAATCATTGATCCTGGCGGAGCCAGCAGCCTGATCCGCGACTGCATTATTTGATCCTAAAACCAACGGCCGTTCGCGCCGTCATGAAAACACGCTATTAGGCATCTATGACATTATCAACAGAATCAACACCGCTTACGCCCATCCAAAAACGGTTACAAATGGCGCGCCAGCGCCAGGCGGCGGAGCAAATCCAAATAAGCAAGCGGCCGAATTCACCCGCCGCTCCCCTCTCCTTTGCCCAGGAACGGCAGTGGCTGGTGGAGCAGCTCTCTCCTGGCGATCCGGCCAACAACCGGCCAACGGCGCTGCGCCTGCATGGCAATCTCGACGAAGCCGCCTTGCAGCATAGCCTAGCCTGGCTGGCTCGGCGGCATGAGCCACTGCGCACCTCATTTCCAGCCCCGGATGGCGAAGTGATGGCCTGCATTTCAGAGGAAACGGCCGTTTCCCTCTCCATTCATGATCTGCAATCTGTGCCCGCAGCGGAGCGTGAAAGCGTGGCGCAGCAGCAGCTAACGGCCGCCGCTCGCCGCCCGTTTGATCTACAAAACAGCCTGCCCATGCGCACAGACCTGTGGCGGCTCAGCTCAACCGAGCATCTGCTGTTGGTAAACGTCCACCACATCAGCTTCGATGGCTGGTCTGAAGGCATTTTGCGCGATGAGCTGGCCGCCTGCTATCAGGCTTTTAGCCGACGACACCAGCCCACGCTCCCACCGCTACCCATTGCCTACAGCGACTTTGCCCATTGGCAGCGCCAGCAGGCGGCAAACGACGTCTGGGCGGCAGACCTGGCTTATTGGCGACAGCAGCTAAGCGGGGATATTCCAGCGCTAAACCTGCCAACAGATCGCGTGGCTACGGCCGTTTCCGGCAGCGGAGCCGAACAGACCATTCACCTGCCCCTGGACCTGGTTGAACAGCTACAGTCGCTGGGGCAGCAGAACGAGGCCACGCTCTTCATGACCCTGCTTGCCGCCTACAAGCTGCTGCTGCATCGCCTGACGCAAACAACTGATATTACCGTCGGCGTGCCCGTGGCCGGGCGCGACCGACTGGAGCTAGAGAAGTTGATTGGCCTCTTTGTCAACATGGTCGTCCTGCGTTCCGATCTCTCCAACGAACGCACCTTTGCCGCGCTGCTGCAAGATGTGCGCCAAACAACGCTGGATGGCTTATCACACCAGGCTCTGCCCTTCGCGCAGCTCATTGAGGCGCTTCAACCAGAGCGAAACCTGGAGCAACCACCCTTTTACCAGACCGTTTTTCAACTGCGCAACTATCGCGCTTCGCAAACAGCCTCCAAGAGTGACACGCTTCAGTTTGAGCCTTACGCCTTTGCCATGAACACCGCGCCCGTGGACCTCAGTCTGGACGCCGCTCTTAAGCAAGATGGCTTGCAAATACGGGCCCGCTACCGGGCAGATCGCTTCACATCGCAGCGCATTGCCATTTTGCTGGCACAATACAGGGGCTTACTGAGCCAGCTGGCTGCCGAGCCAAACCGGCCGCTGCATGCCTATTCCCTCGTCACCGAAACACAAACGCTTCCCGATCTCACGCAGCCGATCCCGGAGATTGCCTTCACGCCCGTCACCGAAACAATTGCGGCCCAGGCGCAGCGCCAGCCACAGCAAACGGCCGTTGTCCAGGGCGATCTTTCCTGGTCCTATGCTGAACTCACAGATTGCGCTGACGACGTGGCCGCGGCCCTGCTGCATGAGGATTTGCAGCCGGGAGATGTCGTGGCGGTGTACGGCCGATCCTCCTTTGGCCTCGTTGCCTCCCTGCTTGGCATTTTGCGCAGCGGCGGCGTCTTTTTACTGCTCGATCCTGACCAGCCGCCAGCGCGCTGGCAGCAGATGGCCGAGCAGGCCAGTATGCAACGCCTGCTCACCGTCGGTCCGCCACCCGAGGATCTGGCTGCGCTGCAAAAGTTCGTTAGCCAGCCATCACTTGAAGTGAACGCCACTAACGGCCGTTTGCCCCACACCAAGACAGCGGCCCGTCCACCGCACTGGCCGGTGCGGCAAGGGCAAGACCCGGCCTACATTTTCTTCACCTCCGGTACCACCGGCACGCCCAAGGGCATTCTGGGCAGCCACCAGGGGCTGGCCCACTTTCTGCAGTGGCAGCAGCAAACCTTTGCCGTCCAGCCTAGTGATCGTGTTGCCCAAACCACTGGATTGGGCTTCGATCCCATTCTGCGCGATATTTTCCTGCCGCTGGTTAGCGGCGCCACCATTTTGCTGCCGCCCAACGGTATGCTCGCGTTGGATGACGCGCTGCTGTGGCTCCAGAGCGCAGAAGCCACGCTGCTGCATACCGTTCCCACCCGGGCCCACGCCTGGCTGGCAGAAGCGCCCGGCGAATGCACATTATCTGCTTTACGTGCCACGTTCTTTAGCGGTGAACCGCTGAACGAAGCGCTGGTGCAGCAGTGGCGAACGCTTGCGCCCCAGGCCGAAATCTATAACTTCTACGGCCCCACAGAAACGACCATGATCAAAGCCTGGCACCGCGTGCCGCCGCAGCCCGAACCTGGCATTCAGCCTTTGGGACGGCCGTTACCCCAAACCGAGCTGCTCCTGCTCGGCCCAAACGGTGGCTTTTGCGGCCTTGGCGAACCGGGCGAGATTGTCATTCGCACGCCCTACCGTTCTTTGGGCTATCTGGATAGTTCGCAAAACCGGCCTTTTGTGGTAAATCCGCAGCGGAGCGACCCGCAGGACTGGCTCTACCACACTGGCGACAAAGGCCGCTGGCGGCTCGATGGCCTGCTAGAAATTTTG
>JBHIWP010000242.1:0-9259 GCA_041987425.1 Promineifilaceae bacterium (SeqCode)
ACCCAGTTACCCAATTACCCAATTACCCCATGAAAGTTCTCACCTACAATCTCGAATTCGGCGGACGCAAGCAGCTAGACGCCATCTACGAGGTCCTCCAGCACGTTAAGGCCGACATCATTGGCCTCACAGAAGCCGACGATGAAGAAGTTGTGCAAATTTTGGCGGAGCGGGTTGGGCTAAACTACGTTTGGGGACGCGGCAGTGGCGAACGGCACATTGCCCTCCTCTCGCGCTTCCCTATTCGGGAATGGCAAATTTACAACCGGCCGCCGCTGACCCAGGCCGTGCTGGCAGCAAATCTACAGCTGCCTGCAGGCCCACTCACTATTTACACCGCGCACTTCTTACCTTTTCTGCTGCTTCCGTTCGAAATTCGCCGCTGGCAGGCGGTGGGCAAGCTGCTGCAAATCATTCAGCAAAGCCCGCCTGGGCCCCATCTCATTATCGGCGACGTCAACGCCATCGGCCCTGGTGACCGGGTGCTGCAACGCAACAATCCGGCGCGGATGCGGCGAACAATGCTGCTGCAGCTGCGCCTCATCTTCCGTCTGGCCATCCCCCGGCTGCTGAACGCAGGTTACACCGACTGCTTCCGCCACCTCCACCCTCACGCCGATGGCTTTACCTGGTGGACAATCAACCCCACCACCCGCTACGATTACATTTTCGCCGACCAGCAAATGCTGCCAAAGCTGCAAATCTGCCGCGTCGTAGACGACCATCCAGCCATCCGCCACGCCTCCGACCATTTTCCGCTTTTGGCCGAATTTAATTTGTAGCCGAGGTTTCTAAACCTCGCTCAGGCATCAACTTTAGCGCGCTAAGAAAGCGCGGCTACTCAGTGACAATGTCTACGAAGGCGGTCATGCCCCAACGCAGCGGCAGGACGGCCGTTTCTGCTTCTGGCAGTTCAATGGTAACGGTATAAACCACGTCCCCGCGAGCCAGATTGGGCACCAGGGCAACGGCCGTAACCGTACCCGCCAGCTCGGCATTCGGCAGAGCGTCCACCCGCACCGTCACCGGCGCGCCTGTAGATACCAGTGCCACGTCCAGCTCAGTGAGATCGGTCGTTTCCACCTGCCACTGGCTAAAGTTGGCTAAGGTTAAAACGGGAAAGCCCGGAGCCGCCAGTTCGCCCTCACTCAGGGCCAGAGAAACCACCGTTCCGTCGAACGCCGCGCGCAAAAAAGTGCGCTCAACGGCAAATGCGGCACTGTCCACGCCTGCCTCCGCCAGCGAAACGGCCGCTTCCGCCTGTGCCACCGCCGCTTCTGCCATGTGGATTTGCACCTCCGCCTGCTGCACACCCACCTGCGCCTGCTCCACCGCCACCTCCGCCAGCCGAATTTGCTCCAGCGTGGCGCCAGCCAGCACCAAATCAAGCTGGGCCTGGGCCACCGCCAGATTTGCCTGGGCCACGGCCACACGGGCATTGGCCGCCTGCCGCTGAGCCGATGTGGCCCCCGCCTGCAGGGCATCTAGCGCCGCTTGGGCCGCCTCCCGATTGCGCCGCGCGGCGTCCAGCTGCTGCCGCGTCTGCTCCTCAACCGGCCCAAACAGCGGGCACACCTCGCCCTGAGGCGTCTCTACACAGCTATCTAAAATTTCCTGATACGCCTGCTCTAACCGCTGTACTTCGGCCTGCGCTGCTGCCACGGCCGCTTCTGCTGCCCGAATGTCAGACTCATCCGCGATGTCCAGGGTGGCATCCCGGTTGCCAATTGCCTGGGTAACGGCCGCTTCCGCCGCCGCCACCCGGTTTTCCGCAGCGGCAACCCGTTCTGGCTGCGGGCCAGCCTGCACAAGCGCCAGATTTGCCTGCGCCACTGCCAGTTGCGCCTGGGCGGTTTGTACGGCCGTTTCCGCCAAAGCCTGTTCATTTTGCGCCGCCACCAGGCTGCCCTGCGCTGTCGCCAGCCGCGCCTCCGCCTGCTGCAGCCCAAGCTCCGCCACCGCCGGGTCCAGTTGCAGCAGTGGCTCGCCAGCCTGGACGATATCGCCTTCCGCCACAAAAACGGTCTCTACCGTGCCGCCCGTCTGAAAAGAAAGTGCCACCTGTTGTCGCGGCACAATTTGCCCTTCGGCAGAGACAATATCAGCGGTACCCGTTTGAAAGGTCGGTGCAGCAAGAACGGCCGTTCCGCTGCTAACCGCCAAAAGCAAAGCAATACCCAATAAAATAATCAACCTAAAATTTTTCATCTCCCCCCTCACTGATCCCGCTCAAATGTAATGAAAACCGACATCCCCCAGCGCAGCGGCAACTCATTTTCCGGCAGCGCCAGCGTCACCACGTAGGTCTGGTCGCCGCGCACCTCAGCTGCCACCTCGGAAATTTCTATCAGACGCCCTGTAAGCGGCTGGTCGGCAAAGGCATCTACAGACACCTGCGCCACGTCCTCGCGGGCCAGATCCACCACATCAGCCTCAATCAGATCGGTTGTTTCCACCTGCCAGCCAGAAAAATCGGCCACAATGGCCACGGGCTGGCCAGCCGTCACCGTCTCGCCAACCGTCACCAGCACGTCGGCAACCGTACCGCTAAACGGAGCCAGCAGGTTTCGTTTTTCCAGCGCCAGAGCGGCCGCGTCCACCTGTGCCTGCGCCTCGGCCACGGCCGCTTCCGCCTGGGTAACGGCCGTTTCAGCCTGGGCTGTCTGCACCATCACCTCTGCCAGACGCTCCTGGGCCACCGCGATCTCTGCCTGGGCCACGGCTAGCTGCTCCGCCTGCGCGCCCGCTTGCAGCAGGGCTAGCTCTGCCTGGGCCGCTGCCTGTTCGGCCTGGGCCGCCTGCACACCACCTGCCGCCCCCACCTGCTCCGCGCTGCTTGCCCCTGCCTGGGCTTCCGCCAGTGCCGCCTGGGCCGCCTGCAAATTAGCCAGTGCTGCGTTGAGCTGAAGCTGAGCCTGCTCACGGTCCTCGGCGGGAGCATCCTCGTTCTGCACAACAGGCTCGTAAACATTGCGGGCGGCAAGGTAGGCCGCTTCAGCAGCAGCCACGGCCGCTTCGGCCGCCTCAATCTGGGCGGCGCTGCTGCCTTCCAGCGTCACGCTCTGCGCCCCCTGAGCCAGCCCAACGTTGGCTGTGGCGGCACCAACCAGCGCCTCGTTCAGGGCAAGCTGCGCTTCACTTGGACCCGCGGCCAGCACAGCATAATTTGCTTCAGCCAAGGCCACACCAACTTCTGCGGCGGAGACGGCCGTTTCTGCCGCCAGCACCCCCGCTTCCGCCATTTGCAAATTAGCCTGCGCCTGGGCCAACACCGCTTCCGCCTGCCGGAGGGCAATCTCCTGCTCAGTTGTGTCCAGCAGCAGCAGCGAACTGCCTTTCTCTACCCGATCACCCGGAGAAACGGCCACAGATGTTACGATGCCGCTGCCCGCAAACGTCAGGTTTGCCTGGGCCAAGGGCACGATTTGCCCTTCAGCGGTAATGTTTGCTGGTGCAATTTGGCTGGTCGGCGTATTGGAAACGGCCGAATCCCCACCGTTGCCATTCACCGGCGCCAGAAATTGCAGATAGCCCCAATACCCCAGAACGCTTAATGCCAAAACAATACCAATTGATACCAAAAGTCGTTTTGTTGTCATCAAAAATAATCACCTCAACAGTTTATTATCTCAACAGTCGACCCGATGACAACAAAAAACTGCCACCCAAGCGATATGGATGGCAGTTTTTAGTCAACGCCAACAAGAACTTTTACTTACACACCGGAAACCACAGGCACAACTTCTTCCGGCTTCGGATCGCGCTTGGAGCGAATGATGGCAAAGGCCAAAAGCACCAGCAGGATGACCACGACAACGGCCGTTCCCACGCTAATGCCGTCGTACTGCACAATAATTGGCGCGATGATCAGGCTGACCAGATTGACCACCTTAATCATTGGATTCAATGCGGGGCCGGCCGTGTCCTTCAGCGGATCGCCCACGGTATCACCCACCACGCTGGCCTTGTGCCGCTCCGACCCCTTGCCGGAGTCGGCCAACAAATCGCGCGGTTCATCTTCAATCACCTTTTTGGCGTTATCCCAGGCCCCACCGGCGTTGGACATAAACACCGCCAGAAGCTGGCCGGAAAGGATAATACCGGCCTGAAAGCCGCCCAACGCTTCCACCCGCAGCAGCAGGCCAACGACGACCGGGGTGATGATGGCAATCGCTGCCAGGTTCACCAGATCATGCTGGGCAGCGGTTGTGGAAATCGTCACCGCGCGCGCATAGTCTGGCTTCGTGGTTCCCTCCAAAATCCCGGGAATGCGAAACTGGCGGCGCACTTCTTCCACCATTTGCCCAGCCGCGCGGCTCACCGCCTTAATTGCCAGGGAAGAGAAAAGCCAGGGGACGGCCCCACCTACCAACAGGCCAATAAAGACCAGCGGCTCCGAAACGCGAATACCGTCTGCCAGCGGCGAGGCAACGCCCAGCGTGCCGGCCACCCGTCCAACGTCGGTAATAAACGCGCCAAACAGTGAAACGGCCGCAATCACCGCCGATCCGATGGCGATGCCTTTGGTAATGGCTTTGGTTGTGTTGCCCACGCCATCCAGATCCGCCATGATTCGCCGTGCATCTTCGTTCAGGCCAGCCATTTCGCCAATGCCATTGGCGTTGTCGGCAATCGGGCCGAAGGAATCCATCGCCACGTTGTTGCCAGTCAGCGTCAACATGCCGATGCCGGTCATAGCCACCCCATAAAGCACAAACGTCCCGGAAATAATTCCGGCGGGAACGCCGGTGCTGGCCGCCAGGCTCTCTATTGGCATCCCGCTAAAAATGAGGATCGCCGCACCTATGGTGATGCCAATCGTGAGAACTGCCCAAACGCTAGATTCATAGCCCACGCCCAAACCGGAAAGAATGATTGTTGCAGGCCCGCTCTTGGCGCTGGCCTTGATTTCCTCAATAGCGCTGCTGTGCGTGCCGGTGAAAAATTCCGTCATGCGATCAATGGCAATCGCCAGGCCCACGCCAGCGGCCGTTGCCAAAAACGGCCGCCACCAGCCGCCGGGCACGTCTACCATGTAGAAAAAGGCCACCAGGCCAAACAGCACAACGGAGATAGCTGCCGACGTGAGAAAGCCGCTGAAGATTGATTTCATCGCGTCGCCGCGCTCGTCGGACTCACCTCTTACTAAATAGGTGCCCACGATTGAGGCCAACACCCCAATGCCGCGCACCAGCAGCGGAAACAGTATCCACTCGATGTGGCCGGTAATGGCCGTTAGCGCCAGCCCCAGAATCAGGCCAGAAACGATGGTCACTTCGTAGGATTCAAAAATATCGGCGGCCATGCCAGCACAGTCACCCACATTGTCGCCCACCAGATCGGCCACAACGGCCGCATTGCGCGGGTCATCCTCTTCCAAACCGTGCTCGACTTTACCCACCAGGTCCGCGCCCACGTCGGCTGCTTTCGTGTAAATGCCGCCGCCAACCCGCATGAACAGCGCCAGCAGCGTGCCGCCGAAGCCAAAACCCAGCAGGGCATCCGGCGCAGCTTTGGCAAATATCATAAAAATCACCGTGCCGCCCAGCAGCCCCAGTCCATCTGTGAGCATGCCGGTGATGGTGCCCGCTCGGTAGGCAATGCGCAGGGCGTCTTTGAAGCTGGTGCGGGCCGCAGCGGCCACGCGCACGTTTCCCTGCACGGCCATGCGCATGCCAACCTGCCCCACCAGCAGGGAAAATCCGGCACCCATCATAAAAGCGACGGCGCGGCCCAGCCCCACCAACAGCTTGACGGTGCTTTCCGGGTAGCCCTCAAAGCGTTCCAACGCTTCGGCGCTTGGTTCAACAATGTATACACTTAAAAACAGGACAATGGTTAAGACGGCAATTACAGGCAAAATGGTGCGAAGCTGGCGGGTCAGGTAGGCATCGGCTCCCTGGCGAATGGCCTCCCAGACCTCAATCATTTCTGGTGAGCCTTTGTCTTCGCGCAGAATTTGCTGGCGCAAAAAAAGCGCGTAAATGAGGCCCAAGACGGCCGTTCCCAAAACTAGCCAGATCGCAATTGTTTCAAAAGCAGTTAAATCCAAGGTACTCACAAATGTGTTCCTCCTAAGGTGAACCCTATAAAATTTTTAACCACCCAAAACCAAAAGTGAGCAAACCACAGGAAAACAAACTGGTTCGTTTGCGGACTTTTCCGTGATTTGCTCAAGTTAGATTCGAATTCTATCTAAGATTTGAAAATAGCAAATATTTTGCTTAGTGAAGGCAATTGCACAGTAGAGAGAGTTTTTGGTTGTTTTTCAGGGCGGCTGATCTAAAATTGGCAAACGATTATGCCAACTCAATCTTAGGAGGTGTTTTATGGATCCAATTGCACTTACATTTTTGCTGCTTATGGTGCTGCTGACGCTGGCGGCGATTATTATTCCCCAGGTGCAAAACCGGAAGAAGTGAGCAGCCTGATAAGTTTGCAAGTCGGCAGTACTCTCTGCCAACTTGCAAACTTGCCTACTAGAAAACTTCAAGTCACTTCTGCTGGTTTAAACTGCGTCTCGTACAGGTTGGTGTAAAGGCCCCCCTGAGCCAGAAGTTCTTCGTGTGTGCCTTGCTCCACAAGCTGGCCTTTTTCCATCACCAGAATTTTGTCGGCGGCCAAAATCGTAGAAAGCCGGTGAGCAATCACCAGGCTGCTGCGCCCTTGCATAATTTTGCCCAGCGCCTCCTGAATGAGCGCTTCAGACAGGGAGTCCAGGTGCGAGGTGGCCTCATCGAGCACCAGGATGCGGGGGTCCTTGAGCACCACGCGGGCAATGGCAATGCGCTGGCGTTCGCCGCCGCTCAGCCGGTAGCCACGCTCGCCCACAACCGTATCATAGCCATCGGGCAGTTGCGCAATGAAGTCATGAATATTGGCTGCTTTGGCAGCGTTGATCATTTGCTGTTCGGTAGCATCTGGCCGGGCATAGAGTAAATTGGCCCGAATGGTATCGTAAAATAGATAGGATTCCTGGGTCACCATGCCAATGTTGTCGGCCAGCGCGTTCAGGGTGACGTCGCGCAAATCGTGAGCGTCGATGGTGATACGGCCGTCCGTTGGATCGTAGAGCCGCGGAATGAGGTAGGTAATGGTGGTCTTGCCTGCGCCACTAGGGCCAACCAGGGCCACCAGCTCCCCAGGTTCAATGGTAAAGCTTACGTTTTGCAGGGCCCAGCGCTGCTGTGGTTCAGGTGCATCACCGTTGGCAGCGTCGCCATTTTCCTTGGGCTTGCCCCGCTTGAGCAGCGCCGCGCTGTCGCGCCAGCTAAAGCGCGTCACTTCGCGCAGGCCACCCGGCTTTTCGTCGTCAATGTACGTGAATGAAACATCATGGAATTGGAGACGGCCGTCTACTTGCGCCAGCGCCTGGGCGTCTGGCTTTTCATCGATCTCCACAGGAATGTCTAGCGCCTCAAACACCCGCTCAAAGCTGACCATGCTTTGGGCAAACTCCACAGGCGCATTGGTCAGCGCCATCAGTGGACCGTATAGCTGAGAAAGGTAGCTGCCAAATGCCACAATCGTACCGATGGTAAAAGCATCTTGCAGCACCAGATAGCCGCCAACCCAGTAGACAACGGCCGTTCCCACCGCGCCAATTATGCCCAACATCATAAAGAACCAGCGGCCAATCACCGCCGAGCGCACGCCAATGTCGCGCACATCAGCTGCATCATCGGTAAAGCGCGTCATCTCCTGTTGCTGGCGACCAAACAGCTTCACCAGCAGCGCGCCGCTTACGTTAAGCGTCTCGTTCATGGTGGCGTTCATCTCGGCACTGATTTGCAAAGACTTGCGGCGCAAATCGCGCAGCGTGCGGCCAACGCGCCGTGCGGGCAGCACAAACAGCGGCAAGATCGCCAGCCCTAGCAGCGTTAATCGCCACTCCAACGTCAGCAAAATGGCCAGCGTGCCAACCAGGGAGACAATGTTAGAAATAATGGTCACAATGGTATCGCTGATGGCCCGCTGCGCTCCGATTACATCATTGTTCAGGCGAGACATCAGCTCCCCGGTGCGGGACTGGGTGAAGAAACGCAAGGACATGCGCTGCATGTGCTCATACAGGGCGCGGCGCAAATCGTAAATAACACCCTCGCCAATTTGGGAGTTGAGGCTGCGCTGCAGCACGCCAATGCCCCCGTTCACAATGGGAATAGCCACCATGCCCGCTGCCAACAGGGTGAGCAAGCGGTAGTCCTCGTTCGGAATGGCATCGTCAATTAAGGAGCGCACCAGCAGCGGCGAGATCAGCGTCAGACCAGTGATGAGCAAGATAGTAATAAGCAAAAAGATAATTTTAAGGCGGTAGGGCCGTGCAAACACCCAGACTCGCTCAAGCAGCTCCCGCGTAATGGGCGGGTTCTCTTGCTGCTCGTCATGCGAGATGTAGGCCCACCAGCCGCCACCATGAAAACCCATAGAGTCCTCCAGAAAAGTAAAACGCAGAGGCGCAACTTAAAAATGTTTCGCCTCTGAGATCGCTTCAGTAACTTATTCGTGAATTCTTAGTATGACGCAGAACGGCCGTTTTGGGTACTGGTCATCTGGGCAGGCAAACCCTGGCAGGCTGGGCAGTCGTTTTTCGTTTGTGGCAGCAACTTGCGTTAAGATTATTTATCAAGCCGTCGTAACGGCATATCAAGGGTTTTTCAGCGCACTTTTTGAGAAAAACCGAAACTAATTTTAAGGAGCTGCCTGTGCCCATTATCACCGATCTGGCCTATGCCCAGCAGCTTGATGCTGACGATCCGCTGGCTCATTTTCGCCATCAATTTGTATTTGACGATTCAGAACTGATCTACCTGGACGGAAACTCGCTAGGGCGATTGCCCAAAGCAAGCTGTGACCTATCCCTGGATTTAATACAGCGGCAGTGGGGCCAGCGGCTGATTCGCAGCTGGAACGAAGGCTGGATCGACGCGCCGCAGCGCCTCGGCGGTTTGCTCGCCCCGCTGATCGGCGCGCAGCGCCAAGAGGTGATCGTCGGCGACACCACCTCGACCCACCGGTTCCACGTGCGCGTCGCGAGGCGGTGCAGCATCCGCCCGAGCGCCTGGCCGACGGCACTGTCCGACCCGGCGCCGGAGCGTGCGTTGACGCTGTCCGGCCCCAGGGCGGTGTAAAGGATCGGGCTGCCGCCTTCGCGCAGCGCGGCGCGGGCCGTGTCCATGGCGGTTTCGAAGGCCTGGGTGTCGCCGCCGGCCAACGCGACGTAGTCGGCCGGAACACCGGTGAACCCGGCTTCGATGGC
>JBHIWP010000243.1:0-9241 GCA_041987425.1 Promineifilaceae bacterium (SeqCode)
AGTACGCTGCTGCGTCTGGTAGAGCCGGACTGGTCGATGACGCTGGTCGAACGGCTCGACTGCGCGGCCGCCGAGAGCAGTGATGCCTGGAACAATGCCGGCACCGGGCACTCGGCGTTGTGTGAGTTGAACTACACCCCGGCCCGCCCTGACGGCACCATCGACATCTCCAAGGCTGTCAACGTCAACGAGCAGTTCCAGGTTTCGCGACAGTTCTGGGCCTACGCGGTCGAGAACGGGGTGTTGCCCGACGTCCGCAGCTTCCTGAACCCGATCCCGCACGTGAGCTTCGTGCAGGGCGCCGACAACGTGGACTATCTGCGCCGGCGCTACGAGGCGTTGGTCTCCAATCCGCTGTTCGCCTCGATGGAGTTCATCGACGACCGCGACGAGTTCACCCGCAGGCTCCCGCTGATGGCCGCGGGCCGCGACTTCTCCGAGCCCGTCGGGCTGAACTGGACCCAGGACGGCACCGACGTCGACTTCGGCGCGCTGTCGCGTCAGCTGATCGGTTTCGGTGCCAAACAAGGCATGTCGACGTTGTTCGGCCACGAGGTCTCCGACCTGAAGCAGAACTCCGACGGAACGTGGCGCGTGCAGGTGGTCAACCGCCGCACCGATCGCAAGCGGACCTTCCACGCCAAGTTCGTCTTCGTCGGCGCCGGCGGTGGCGCGCTGCCGCTGTTGCAGAAGGCCGGCATCAAAGAGGCCAAGGGATTCGGTGGGTTCCCGGTGGGCGGCCAGTGGCTGCGCAGCGGCAACTCCGCGCTGACCGCCGGGCATCAGGCCAAGGTGTACGGGCTGCCGCCGCTGGGTGCGCCTCACCCGCGACACCCGCACGGATAAAATTCTGTAAGCAATGATTCAATTCTTAATCTGGCTTGGCGTCTGGCTGGGGTTATTTTTTCTACCGCGGCTTCTACTTCTCGGCATCAGGTGGCAAAATCAGGCGCAATTTCTCGCTACCCATCCTCAAAAAGCGTGGTTGATTAGCGGTTACAAGCTCTTTTTAATTCTCTGGCTGCCGCTCTCGATGGTGGCAACCGCCCGTGCTTCTCATGATGCGGCCACAGAAACCTTTTACCTGCTCTTGGCCTTCGTGCCGCTGCTGGGTGCAAGTTTCGTAAAGAGCATCCCGGAGATGGCGCTTGGCATTGGTTGGTACTATGGCTTCCGTCTGCCAGAAACGGCCAGGATTCATGCTCCTTTTGTCAACCACTCCTTTCGCTTCCTGCAAACTTTTGATTACCATTTTGCCCTGGATGCGCGGCGCGTACGCGTGTTGGGCGCTGTGCGGTTTGTGGTTAATACGGCCGTACTCCTCACCTTGCTAATGAGATGATTGCAACAGTAATCTTTCCCAAATCATCGACTAATGGTTAACCAATACTGACAAGGAAGACCGCCGATGAAAAATAAAAAAACAGACTACTTAGCACAAACGTGGATTGACCCCAGACAGGGATTTGGCCCGTCAACAAAACAGGGAATTGGCTCGTTTGCCCAGAAGCCCATAAAAAAGGGTGAAGTGGTGGAAATCGTGGGCGGCATGCTGATGTCCGAAGAAGCGTTTAGGGCCTTTCAGCAGGTGACGCCACGCTACAACGCTATTCAGATTGGTGAAGATCTCCACCTGGTCGAAAAGCCAGAAGTGACCCAGGCCCGTGAAGGTGGCTCCCTCAACCACTCTTGCGACTCAAATCTTTGGCTGGCCGATGAAGTGACATTGTGTGCGCGCCGCGACATTGCAGCAGGCGAAGAAATAACCATTGATTACGCGCTGTTTACCACGCAGGCAGATTGGGTGATGGAACGGCCGTGTCTGTGCGAAAGCCCACACTGTCGGACCACCATTTCGGGCAACGATTGGCAACTGCCTGAAGTGCAAGATCGATACTACCCATACTTCTCTCCGTACATTAATCGACGGATTGAAGAAATGAAAGCCCAAGAGACTGTTGGCTAAGTCTGTAGCCTATCGAGCTCGCGGCTGATGTTTTGGGTAACGGCCGCATCCCTTCGCTCTTGCATCCATTCCGTAAAATAAAATGGCGAACGCGCTAGAAACTTCTGCAAAACGGCCGTTCGCCCCGCCCGGTACTGCGCCTCCGGCACAAAGCTGTACTCTTGCCGGATGGCGCGGGCATAGGCGTCATACTGCGCTGGCGGCGCGCTCAGGATCGCAAGATCGGCGTCGAGGACAACAAACGCATTGGGATCGGCGTTGGGGGCTTCGTGGCTTTTGGTGGCGAGAATGAGGTCGGTTACTTTGCCTAGAATTTCGGCGGGCACGCCCAATGGCTGTAGAACCTGCACAGCGTAGGCCGCGCTTTGGGCTTCGTTGTCGCTGCGACGCGGATCGTACACTACGTCATGAAACCAGAGAGCCAGCCGAACGGCCGTAAAATCCGTAGCGACCTCCTGCAACTGCTCGGCAATGTCTAGCGCGTGTTGAATATGCGTCAGATTGTGGTAGAAACGGCCGTCTGCTCCATATGCCAACTCCAGCCCCCGCCAGACTTCTGCCGCAGCTTCACCACCAATTGCTAGCTCACCGGCCAGCTTCAGCCACCGCGTACGCATGCCAATTACCAAATTACCCAGTTACGCTCCCCTTGCCGCCTTGGCCTGCGCAATCACATTTTCAATCTGGTCCAGGTGTCCCTGGTCATGGCGCAAGCCCAACACAAATCGTACCTTCGGGTTGATCTCCCCAATGCGGTCACTTTGCCGCACGTTATGCAGATGTGGTTCGTCGGGCCACATGTCCAGGCTGGCCAGGCGCATTCGGCGGCTTTCTTCCAGGCGGTGGCGACACTGTTCCACGGTGGTGACGATTTGCCACGGCACTTCACTGCGGGAACGGCCGTCGCGCACTACCCCCCTCGCCATCTCCACCGCCAGCGCCGCGCTCTCTTCCGAAGAGGCCGTCACGTGCACAATCAAATGCCCCAAGTTCCAGGCTAAATCGCGGTCAGCCTCGTCATCGGCATAAGGATCATCAGCATCGGGGTCGTGCGGCTCATACACCACATCAGCATCAGTACAGTCAGCAATCAGGGCGAGCTGACGATCAATCATTTCATTCGACAACGCACGCAGGTCGTCTACTGTTAAATCAGCCACCAACTCCGCATAGCTCGTCTCTTTATTTCGTACAGGGGTAAAGTCTAACATGGTTCTCTCCGTTTACTGTAGTTTCCCCTATTTTAACCGGAAGGAACCAGGTTAACGTAGCGAGCATTACAAGCAAGACATAGGATTAAAAGCAAACCCACTCACTTTTCACTTCTTACTCTTTACTGCTCACCGTTAGGGACAGCTCACATTATTCACAAACTGCCAGGTGGCCGGGTTATTAGAAGCGCCGCCTTCTGGCCAAACGGCCAACGTGCCGCCACCCACGTTTAGCACCTGCGTCATCAGGCCAAAGGGGTTCCCTAAAGCAGCCATCTCTGCTGCCACATTAATTTGCATTTCAACCACCCATTGCCCGGGCTGGCCACCCATCGCATTTGCCCAATTGCTGCTGGTGTAGTTGGTGTCCCAGGTGTTGCCATCGCTGTTGGAACCAATGCCCGCCTGCACCTGCGCTGTGCCGTCCCGCACGACAAAGAAGAAGCGATCGGCCGTATCCGGATCGCCTCGGTTGCCTGTCGTGTCAAAATACAGGCGCACTGCATCGGTAACGTCGGTGGTCGAGTCGTTAATCAGATAGGCCAGATACAAATTACCGGCATCACGAACAGAATAAACCTGGACGATGTTGGTATTGTTATTGGGCGGTGCAAATTGAATGAGCGGCGAGCTGGGCCACTCGGCAGGGTTAAAAATGCCGTCAATGAGCGGCGGCGTGTCGGTACAGGTTAACACCGGGTTGGGCAGCTGCGTGTTTGTCGCCGTGGGCGTAATGGTTGGCGTCAGTGTGGCGGTGGGGGATTGCGTTGCCGTCGGCGAATTGGTAGCCGTGGGCGTGTTTGTTGGCGTGGTGGTCGGCGAAGGGGTTAACGTTACCGTCGGCGTGCTTGTTGGCGTTGGCGTCGTCGATGGCGGCGGTGTGTTTGATGGCGTAGCCGTAGCCGTTGGCGTGCCTAGCGTAGGCGTGGCGGACGGCGTTAAGGTTACGACAGGGGTAGTCAATGGGTCTGATCCCTGAGAAATTTCCACCACGTCGTTAATGCCATCTCCATCTGAATCGGCCAGCAGCGGATCTGTGCCGTACCGGTTCACTTCCTCGCCATCTGGAATGAGGTCAGAATCGGTATCTGCAGACCGTGGGTCCGTTCCATATGTTAACGCCTCTTCCCCATCAGTTAGGCCATCACCGTCGGTATCGGGGTTGTTGGGATCGGTCTGAAGAATATTTATTTCCTGAGCGTTACTTAAGCCGTCGCCATCGGCATCGCCCTCTACAGCGGCCGTTGCCGCAATAGCCGTAGCCGTTTGCAGATTAGCGGCAGCAACGGCCGTTTCCGTAGCCGCTACATCCGCCGGAACAGTGGCCGTGGCGTTGCGGTCCCCAAAAATGCCGTTCTCCCCAAATACGAGCACCAGGAAGCTGGTGGCACAGGCAAACGTAATTAACAAAATTGCCCCATACAGCAGCCAGGGAGGAATCGTAGAACCGGCTTGCGCTTCGCCAGTCATCGTCTGCCGCCCACCAGCACCGGAAGCTACAGCAACCTCAAAGGGATACAGCTCCCCCGTGCCCAGCCAGCTAGTCTGATCTGCTTCCAGCGCCAGTTCCACATTGGCAACTTGCCCCGGCTGAAGCCGAATACGGCCACGCTCTCCCCGAAAGCGCAGCCCGCCCTGCCGGTCACGAGCCACCACGCTAAAATCGCCCGGCGCATTGCCCGTATTGTGAATCGACACCGTCACGCTGCCCGGTAACCGCACCTGATTTGTGTCCAGGCTGGCTTCAAAAGCAATAAACGTGCCGATGATGAGAGAAGCAGTTGCGCCCACTTTGGTGTCTGGATGCTGCTGTGATACCAGCTCTACACGAAAACGCTGCCGACCCGTAGGCGTGCTGCGGTGCTTCGGCGGCCGAACGGTAATAGCCAGCTGAATTGTTTCGCCAGCGGGTAAATTCCTAAACTCACCGGGCGGCATGGCCCACGAGCCAGGCAGCCCGTGTACGCGCACGCTCACGCGATCATCCACCGGGCTGCGGTTCACCACTTCCACTTTAAACTGCACCTGCTGACCTGGATCAACATTGATCTGATCGCTGGGCAAAAACAGGCCCAGCGGCTGAGACGTGGCTACCTGTGTGGGGGTCATTTGGGGCGTGGTGCCGCCTAAAGAGGGCTGAACTTGCTGATAGGTCGGTGCTTCAGGCTCAAAAACAGCTATTTCTGGACCTTGCAGCGTCAGCTCATAGGGGCCAATGCGAATACGCGAACCGGGGGCCACCGGCGCTGGATCGTCGGGGCGCAGACGGCGGTCGTTCAAAAAGGTACCGTTGATCCCCCCCAAATCAACCAGCTCCCAGCCCAGCGCGGTGGCTTGCAGGCGGGAATGGTGGCGCGAAACGCCCTCAGCGGGCAGCACAATTTCGTTATCTGCGTGGCGGCCCAAGGTAACAACTGCCTGGGTCAGCGGCACGGTGCTGGGAGGATGCCCTGGTGTGTTGATGATCAGTTCGTGCCCTGGCGGTGGTTCGCTAACGCGCTCCAAAATGTTCATTTCTTCGCGCAGCATCACCTGCGTTGGGGCGCCTTCTAAGGCAACCATGGCGCTGCGCAAGGCATCGGCCATTTCTGCGCCATCGGCATAGCGGTCATTCGGGTTCTTGGCCAGCGAGCGGACCAAAATGGTGTCTATGATAGCCGGGATGTCGCTGCGAATTTCGCGCGCGGGCGTGGGCATCTCGCCCCGCGAATGGACGGCAATGGCGTCGGACAATGTTTTGAATTCAAAGGGCAGGCGATTGGTAAAAAGCTCGTAAAGGACCACCCCTAAGGCGTATAAATCGGCACGACCGTCTAGCGGATCTCCCTTGCACTGCTCTGGCGACATGTAAGTTGGCGTGCCCAAAGTGGTGCCGCTTTGGGTAAGCTGCGAACCCTCGTGCAGCTTTACCAGTCCAAAATCGGTGAGCAGCGCGCGGAAAGGCTGCTCGTCTGGCTCGTCGGGGCGGTTGAGCCGCTTGAGCATAATGTTGCCCGGCTTGATGTCTCGGTGGACGATGCCGCGCCGGTAAGCGTAGTCCAGCGCTTCGGCAATTTGGGCGCCAATTTGCAGGCTTTGGGCCAGCGGTAAAAATTTGCGCATTTTTTGCAGGCGGCGTAGGTGGTCGCGCAGGCTGCCGCCGTTCACAAACTCCATGGCAATGAACAGCCCTTCGGGCGAATCGCCAAAATCGTAGATCTGCACAACGGAGGGGTGGTCTAGCTGGGCGGCCGTGCGGGCTTCTTGAATGAGACGAGCGCGAAACTCTTCCTGGCGGGCAAAATGCGCGTGCATAAGCTTCAATGCCACCTGGCGGTCCAGGTTCACGTCGTAGGCCCGGTAGACAGTGCCCATGCCGCCGTCGCCTAGCAATGACTCCAGCCGGTAACGGCCGTTTATGGTGTGACCGATCAGCGTATTTGCCATTTTCCCTCCAACCTACCGTAAAATTGCTCGCGCCGTTTTTAGAAACAGATCCACATCCGCCTCCTGAATCCAGTAATGGGTCACGGCGCGAAAGCGGCGAGAGTAGCCGCCGGACAGCCAGATGTTGGCCTCGTCGCGCAGGCGCTGCACAAACGCCTCCGGCGCAACGGGAGCCGTGTCTGCCAGCTCAAAAAAAAGCATATTCGTTCTAACCAGCTCTGGCTGCACGATGATGCCGGGTATTTGCGCCAGCCCCTCAGCCAGCATTTTGGCATGCGTGTGATCGTCCGCCAGCCGCTCCACCATTTCGGTGAGGGCCACAATGCCAGCCGCCGCCAGGACGCCTGCCTGGCGCATAGCCCCACCCACCAGCTTGCGGGCGCGGTAAGCCTTTTGGATAAACTCCGCTGAGCCACAGAGCACCGAGCCAACCGGAGCGCACAGCCCTTTGCTCAAGCAAAAGGTGACAGAATCAACGTGCCGGGTAATTTCTCTTGGGTCCAGGTTCAGGGAAACGGCCGCATTGAACAGCCGCGCGCCATCCATGTGCACAATTAAATCGTTCTTGTCCGCAATCTGGCGAATTTGCTGGAAATATTCTGGCTCAATCGGATAGCCGCCTTTGGCCCCATAGCTGTTTTCTACCAGGATGAGGCGGTTGGTGGGGAAGTGGGGGTCGTCGGGGAAAACGGCCGCTTCTACCTCGGCTAAATCCATACGGCCGTATTGATCTGTGGGCAGCGGATTGGGCACAATGCCGCCCAGCGCCGCCATGCCGCCCGCCTCGGCGCGAAAGGTGTGGGAATCTTCACCCACAATGGCGCCATCACCACGGCCGCCGTGGGCCAGCAGCGCCGTCAGGTTGCCCATTGTGCCGCTGGCTACAAACAGACCCGCTTCTTTGCCCACCATTTCGGCCGCCAACGCTTCCAGTCTGTTGACCGTGGGGTCTTCGTCATAGACGTCGTCACCCACGGGCGCACTGGCCATCGCCTGGCGCATTGCCGGGGTGGGCCAGCTCACAGTGTCGGAACGAAAGTCAATTCTGTCCATGCTTGAAGTTTACGTAATATTATGATTTTAGCAAACAGCAGAGGGAGATAAAGACAAGAAAACGGCCGTCTGCCAAACTGTGTTGGGAAACGGCCGTTTCAAACTATCTGAATTTGATTTTGCTCAACTGCTGGAATCGGCGGATCGCCTGGAGCTTAAACGCTGTTGGGTTTGGCGATTAAACAGCGCAACAACGCGAACAATTAGCCAAATAATGAGCGCCAACACAAATACCAGCAGGTATTCAATAACAGGAATACGCACAATTTCGTTTACGTTTTCCCAGCCCCGGCCGCTGTAAACTATGAGAACGCCAGCAATGTATGCAGCGATAAAGCCAAAGCGCCAATATTTGTTCAGCCCCAATCCATACATCTGCGTCACCACAAAAATACCGGCAAAGCCAAAGAAGAACATAGGCCACATGGTGTTTGTTTGCAGCGCCACCAGCGTGCCGTGAATTAGCACAGAAATTTCCAGCACCAGCGTCCACCATCTGTTTAGATGCGCCCTGGTAAACATGAGGCTGCCCTGCACCATCAGGAAAAAGGTGTAGAGAAAGCCTATCAAGTGCCCCGTAGTCGTTTCCATGGGATGGTACCAAAAGGTGTAGATGACGGCCCAGGCAAAAATATAGCCGTGATATTTACGGGCAACCCGCGCTGTCTCTTTGAGAAAGCTTACTTTTTTGCCAAAGAAGAGTCCGCGCCGCTGGTTTTCCATTAGCAAAATCATGATCAGCATGAGAACGACAGAGCCTTGTGAACTCCAGATGGAAACATCTTGAGCCAGCCCGTCATAGAAAAAGATGGTTTGCAACAGATGAAGAACGATAAACACAGCATTCAGCGCCAACGCAGCGATGTTGAAGCGGTGCAGGCCGCTGGTGTATTTGGTATTTGCTTTTTGAGCCGTATAGATGAGTCCCCAGAAGGCAATCTGGTGCAGCAGATAACCGCCCCAGGCGGTGGCCCGACTCCAGAAGGTGGCTTCCGGCAGCTTCCAGTAATACCAGGAAGCACCTTGATCTGGCAGAAAATCGATTGCCGGGATGGCACCACGCAGCAGCCAAACGAGCCCGGTAAAGAGGAAGCTAAAAATGACGCCACCCCATAGCGCCTTTGAACTAGTTAGCTGATTAGTTTGGGACAATGGTTTGTTTTCAACCAAGGATAAACTCCTTATCAGAAAAATAGCAACGCTTTGTTGCAATATTGTCCATATATTACAACATTGTACATATTTTGTAAAGAATTGGTCACCCGCTTAAAACAGCGACCGTTTCTTAGCCAGACGCTGTGACTGAGTTAAAAGTCAGGCCAGAATTAAGCATTGAAGGGAGTTCCGGCCTTTTGAAACAAATCGCCAGGAGCAGAAGCAGGGACAAGCAAACGAAGAGCACCTGGTTTTAGGGTACAGGTAATCGGTGTGTACCCACACAGCTCACCATCGGTCTGGCAAGGCATGCTTGGGTTCATACTTACCGTAATGGAACGGCCGTGGATCATCTCTATTCCCACAAACTCGCGCCGACCGGCTTTCAGCATAGCTCCATACTGGAATAACTTGAGAATCTGCTTGCCCT
>JBHIWP010000244.1:0-9217 GCA_041987425.1 Promineifilaceae bacterium (SeqCode)
GCTCAATAGCTAACTCACGTCGCAGCGTGCTCGTCAGGGTCTGGTAGGTGCGCCGCAGGCTGGCGCGCTCTCCGCTTAGCGCCTGTAGACGCATCAGCTGGACAGCGGCCGTTTCGTCAAATGGGTCTTGCTGAAATAGCCGTTGGCAATAGCGGGCAGCGGTTTGATACGCCTGCTGCTCTTCCAGCAGGGTGATCAGCTGGCGCAGCGCCGCAAGATATCGCTGCCACAGCTCCTCGCGGATAGGAATGATCCAGTCGTCATAGTTTCCGGGCAGCAGGTCGCCCTGATAGAGAGAAACGGCCGTTTCCAAACAGCGCCGAATCACGCCTGGATCATCTGCCTGCCTGGCCGCCTGTAAAGCGGCCTCAAAATGGGCTACATCCAGATCATAGTCAGCCTCATGCTGCCACTGTATCGTCGTGCTGTCGCTTAGCAGATAGGTGTCGGCGTCCGGCAGCGTCTGGCGTAACGTGTGCCACAGATTACGCAAATTGGTGCGCGCCTGCCCTTCTGCCGAGTCTGGCCAGAGCAAAAAGGCCAGGTGGCGGCGCGGCTGAGGGGTTCCGCGATGAAGCAGCAAATAAGCAAGCAGCGATTGCGGACGATCGGCATATAGCCCCATGATCGATTGATCCGCATAACGCAATTGAAATTCACCTAACAAGCGAATTTGCAAGCGGCCAGAGACAGTTTCCTGTAACATCTTTTGCCTTCTTCAACCTCCTAACTCCCGCAGACCCTCAAATCTGGAATTGCCAGCTAAGATGCAAATAATAACATGAAATAATTGTCATGTAAACATTACAACCATATTCTCAAACGCTTGCCAAACGGCCTCCTGGTATGCTGCGTTATGAAACGAAAATTTGTCTTGAAAAAAAGACCAGACACCAGGTCGATTACGGCCGTTGCGAAAAGAGGTAAAAATGAAAGTGATGCAGCTTGAAGAAGAAAAAATTAAGAGTGGCTTCGTCTATTTGCCTGGCGAAGGCAAAACGATTTCGGTGGCAGGCGAAAGCATAACCTTTAAAGTAACTGGCAAAGATACCAACGGCGCCTGGACGCTGATGGAGTTTGTCGTGCCGCCCCACTTTTCTGGCCCGCCGCCGCACTGGCACCAAAAAGAAACCGAAGGGTTTTACGTTTTATCGGGCACGCTTACGGTACAGATTGAAGCGCAAACCGTCAGCGCCCCCGCTGGCGCCTTCGCGCTCATTCCACCAGGAGTGCTCCACACCTTTGCCAACCATGCGGACGAACCGGTTATATTTTTGTCCATTCTTTCGCCCAGCGGTTTCGAAGGATTTGTGGAGGAATTGGCGGCCATGATGCAGCGAGAAACCACCTGGCCTCCTAAAGATATGAGCCATTACAAGGCGCTAAACGCCAAATACGGCATGTTTAACCCGCCCGCCATAGCATACTGAAACCCCTGCCCTAATTACAGCTTCATATTGGCCATTTCCGAAAGCCTTCTGCCTTCACCCGCAGAGGCTTTTTGTTTTCTTTGGCCATTCTTGGTTTCCTCTTTTCCTCTATTTATCGGAAGCAACAGATTCAGAATACGGCCGAAAATAAGTCTCTCCAAACGGAGCATCAAACGGTGTGACAAACGCTTGTAAGACGTTCCTTTTGCTAAGCTGCACTCATTACCGTTACGCCAAAGGAGACGAACTAAAATGAACACATTATTGTCTGAACAAAAAAATAGTATTCGCAAAAATGGAATCGCTATCGCAGCTGTTGTGCAGCCGTGGCAGAGGGCTACGATTTATTTAATCTTCTTTATGGGCCTGATGCTGGTTCTTGTGGCGCTGCCGACCCGGCTTGCGCTGGCGGCAACGACGTGCCAGGCGCAACATCTGGTGCAACCCGGCGATACGCTGGCAAAAATTGGGCAGCGGTATAACGTTGCGTGGACGGCCGTTGCCGCCGCTAACAATATCACCAACCCTAACCGCATTTATACCGGCACATATCTCTGTATCCCCGGCAACAACCCACCAACCACGCCTCCGCCCGCAGTCTGCCAGGCCAATCACATCGTTCAGCGTGGCGAAACATTGTCGGCTATTGGCTTACGACACGGCGTATCGTGGTCGAAGATTGCCCAGGCCAACAACTTAAGCAATCCCAATCACATCTTCGTGGGGCAAAAACTATGTATCCCTTCATCCAGCACTCAGCCCCCACCAACAACACCGCCGCCAACCAGCGCGGTGCCAACAATTAAGATCGCTGGCGTAGCGGCCAATCAGACGGTAACGATCAGCACGGCAAACTTCCCGGCCAACCAGCAGTTTGATGTGCTCATGGGTGCCTACGGCACAAAAGGCGTCAACGGCACGCTGGTAACCAGCATCAACTCTGGCGCAGGCGGGTCCTTTTCAGCCACCTTTAACATCCCACAAGCCCAACATGGCGCCGACAGAATTGCTATTCGCCTGCAAAGCGCGTCCGGCTATTACAGTTTTAACTGGTTCCACAACAGCACAACCAGATAAATCATCCTTTGGAGAAAACATGTCTAACTTTTACCGAAAACCGATTCTTTACCTGGCAGCTTTTGCCAGCCTTGCCTTAATTGTGATTTTTACTGCTTCCGTGCGCCCCACGCGGGTCAGTGCCGGAGAGACCTTTAACGTATTCTTGCCAATGGTTATTAACGGCGATACAGCTACAACCCCGCCCCCACCACCACCGGCGTCAGTATCTGGCAAGCTCTTTGTAGACACGGAGTATAAAACCAGCAGCGCCAGCATTCAGGTAGACGCCCAAGGGGGCATGCACCTGGCTTACTATAACTATGAACCGGCCGAAAACCCGACCTACGGCGTATATCTCTATTGCGCCTCTGCCTGCGAGAAAGCAGCAAATTGGAACGGTGTGGCAATGGGTGAACTGGTAAACGAAATCCAGCTCAGACTAACCCCCAGCGGCCAGCCGCGGATCATTTACCGCACGGCTTCCCAGGTGCGCGCCAACGGCAATGATTACTATTACGCAGCCTGCGATCAGAACTGTACCAATCCAGCTAAATGGAGCGTTCTGTACCTGACCTCCAGTTCGGGCATCGGCGTGATCGATCTAAACAAGGATGATGCCTTGCCCCAACGATACTTTGCGCTTGATCCAGACGGCCGTCCCCGGTTCATCTATAACGACGGCGTGACAGGACACCTGGGTACGTTTTACGCCTTCTGTGACGGTGGCTGTACCGAGGCCGCCAACTGGTTCGAAACGCAGATTAACAAGGACAACGGCAATCAGGGGCCTTTCCGGGATGAAAACTTCCACTACCCTGTTTTAGCCTTCACGTCTCAAGGGCAGCCCCGGGTCGTTACCGACGGCACCTCTATGAACGACGAGTTCTTTCTTTACTATTTGTCCTGCAATAGCAACTGCCATCTGCGAGAAAGCTGGCAAAACATTCCCATCTACGAGCGCGGCAGCGGGCCAAACGTCTCTTATGACCTGGACATCGACGCCCAGAACCGTCCTCGCGTCGCTTTTTATGAGGGCGCCAAGCTGAATGCTCAGGGCGACCGCCTATTCTATGCCTGGTGCAACAGCAGCTGTACAAATGCAGCTAACTGGCAGCGCAAAAACCTGGGGCTGGGCATTAATGAAGGGCGAGGGCCAGACCTGGAGCTGGATGCCGCCGGAAAACCGCGCATCGCCTACGCCTTATACAGCGCCGGTGGCCTGGGCTACAGCTGGTGCAACAGCAGTTGTGATTCGACGACTGCAACCTGGCAGCATCAGGTAACAGAATCGCGCACCGCTCTGGACGCAGCCTGGCCCGTCGCCATTGCGCCGAACTCGATGGCGGACTATGGGATGGCATTGCGCCAACGCTGGCGCTTGATGCGGCGGGCAATCCGCGCATCGCCTACGACACCACCTATTACGCCCGCTGTTGGTACAACCCCAATACGGGCGAATGGGATCCCTGGTCAGAATATCGGCTGGTGCAGCGATCGGTAAGGGTGGTGTTTTTCAAGCAGCCTTAACTGATTAACGCGCAGATTTATTTTTCACCGCAAAGGGCGCTAAGATCGCAAAGATTTCTATACTTTTTCTTCTTGGCGTCCTTTGCGCACTTTGCGGTTCAATACGTTTTTTTTGCCAACCAGGCAACCTTATTGGGACGGGTTTTTTGAATCGCTTGCAATAATTCTTTTCTAAAAATATGGAGAAAAAGCTCATGTATGATGTTGTTGTGATTGGCGGTGGACCGGCTGGCGTAACGGCCGCTTTGCGCGCTCGGGAGTTAGGCGCCAGCGTGGCCCTGGTGGAACGCGGTCAGCTCGGTGGCACCTGCACCAACGATGGCTGTGCCCCTACCCGGGTGCTGGCCCGCGCCGCCCGCCTCATGCGCGATGGACAACAATTTGGTGCCTACGGCCTAGTGGGCACGCCACCCCAGGTGGCGTTTGATCAACTGCTGGCGCGCACGCGGGAAACTATTGACAGACTGCACCATAAAAAGCAGCTAGTCGAGCACCTGCAGCGGGCGGATATTACGTTACTCACTAACACGGGCGGGGCTTCATTTGTCGATGCCCATACGCTGGCCCTGGCCGATGGCACCCGGCTGCACGGCCGTTCCATCATCATTTGTGCCGGGGGGCAGGCGCGTCGCGTTCCCTTCCCCGGAAGCGAATTGGCGCTGACCCATCACGACGTGTGGACAATGAACACGCTGCCAGACTCCATTGCGCTGGTAGGCGGGGCTGCCACGGGTTCCCAACTGGCTTCCATCTTTGCCGCTTTTGGGGTGAAGGTCACCATTTTGGAAACCGGCAGCTACATCCTGGGACGCGCGGACCTGCTGCTCTCCCAAACCATGGACGCTGCCTTTCGGCAGAGCGGCATCGATATTATTAACAACATTGGCGGCATTGAAGCCATCGAAAAAACAGCCGAACACCTGGTGTTGAAGTACAAAAAACACGAGCAATCTCATGCGCTGGCGGCCGAAGCCGTGCTGCTGGCCGTGGGCTGGGTGGGCAACGTCAGTGCCCTGAATCTGGAAGCGGCTGGCGTCGCCCATGAGCGAGGCTACATAACCGTCAATGACCATCTCCAAACCTCACAGCCGCACATTTTTGCCGCTGGCGATATTACCGGGCGGATGATGCTGGTGCAGAGCGGCAGCTACGACGGCCGTCTCGCCGCCGAAAACGCGGTGATGGGCGTAAACTTGCCCTATCGCCACCTGATCGTGCCCCACGGCGGGTTTACCGACCCGGAATATGGCAGCGTGGGCCTGACAGAAGCCCAGGCGCGAAACCAGGAAGAGTGCGTCGTGGCGGTTGTGCCCTATGCTCACCTGGACCGGGCCGTGATCGACGACCGTACCGTTGGCTTTTGCAAGCTGATCGTCTCTAGCGATACCCACCGCATTCTAGGGGCACACATTGTGGGCGAACAGGCGTTGGAAGCCATTCAGCTGGTGGCCGCCGCCATGTCGGCCGACATGTGGGTTGAGCAGCTGGCGGAATTAGAGCTGGCCTACCCCACCTACACAGCCATCGTCGGTTTGGCCGCCCGCCAGGCAGTGCGCCAGCTGGGGGTTCTGCCCCTGGCGCCACAGTGGCGCGACGCCCCCCGGCCCCTCATCGCCGAATGGGAGTGGAGCGAGGCTTAAGCAAGTTTACCGCTGCTGCGCGAGCGGCGAGAAAATAATATGACCAGCCTTTTAACAAATGAAAAGAGATGGCAAACATTAACCAGCTTTTCGCTTCCCAGCCAATTGGGGAGCGATCAGCTAACCGTTGCGCGCGTCGCGGCGGCCGTACGGGCCGTGCCCCTCGCGCCAGCGCAGGTAGACGCATTGAAAACGGCCGTTGCCGAGGCGGCGCTCAACGCCATTGAACACGGCAATCGGTTCCGGCCAGAGTTGCTGCTGGAAGTCGCGGTCTTTGCTTCGGAGACGGCCGTTGTTATTCGTATTTCGGATCAGGGCAAAAACCCTATTCCGGACGCAGTAGAACCGGATATCTATGCCAAGTTAGCGGGGGAACAGTCACCGCGCGGCTGGGGCCTGTTCTTAATCAGAGCCATGGCTGATGAATGGCATATCAGTCGTGATGAAGACCATCACACTATCGAACTTAGATTTAATATAGTTGCCAGGTAAACGACTTGGCAACTGAAGCAAGGAGATATACCATGTACAAATCGAATTTCTCGCTCAGCATCAGGTCCGCAGGCCAGCATATCGGCATCATTGATATGCAAGGCGGGTTAGCGGCCAGTGCTGAAACTGAGCTCTTCAAGAGTCTTGCAGAGCTAAGCGACCAGGGTGCGCAAGTTATCGTGTTGGGGTTTAACGAGCTGACCTTTATAAACAGTTCTGGCATTGGTTTGCTGGTACGCATGGTCATGAGAGCAAAGCGTCAGGAGCAGCAAGTTCTGGCCTTTGGCCTGCAAGAGCACCTTCAGCGTATCTTTGCCCTAACGCGCCTGCAAGAGGTCATCCATGTATACGAAACAGAAGCAGAAGCATTAGGCACGTTGGCAGTTGAACCATGATGTAAACCACAAAAAAGAGGAAAACTTGAACAACAATCCACAAAGAAAAGCTTCTCAAACGGCAATACGGCCTGTCCCAGCCGGTGCCGATGAGTTTGGTGAGGTACGCAGCCTGGGCATTAGTACGATTGCGTTCAAAGTGGTGCCGCAGGACCCGGCGCTGTGGCAGGCACACGGGATGGAGCTGCTAGGGCCGCCTCTGCCAGTTTAATTTGTACAACCAAATCGGGAATTTTGAATGAACGCAACCATAGTGCTCATCGGACCGCTCTGTGCAGGCAAAAGTACGACAGCTCGACTCCTGGCGAAACGTACTGGCCTTGAACACATCGAGCTGGACAAGCTGCGTTGGGATTACTATCGTGAGATTGGCTACGACGAAGAAATGGCCGCCCTGCTGAAGAGCAGCCAGCCGGGGCTGCTGGAGCGGTCGGCCTATTGGAAGCCGTTCGAAGCCTACGCGGTCGAAAGAGTGGTGCAGGATCACCAAAACTGCATCCTGGATTTTGGTGCAGGCAACGCCGTTTTTGAGGACGAAACGCTGTTGGCTCGCGTGCAGCAGGCATTGGCCTCAATTGAGCACGTCATCCTGCTTCTGCCTTCGCCGGATCTGGATGAGGCAACGGCCGTTGTCAACGCACGCCTGACCCAGCTTCTGCAAGACGTCGCGGGAACGGTAAACCCGGAAGTCCTTCTCCTGAACGAGCACTTCGTCAAACACCCCTCCAGCCGCCGCCTGGCAAAAATGATCGTTTATACGGGAGACAAAACGCCAGAAGAAGTATGTGACGAGATTGTGAAAAGGATTGAGGGCTGATTTGCGGCTGACCATAGCAGAAACGGTTCAACCATATAGACAGTCCGGCGATAATATAAAAGTAATCCCCATAGGACCGTTTTTTGACGATTGACAGCGACGAAACGGCCGTGATATTCTATGCGGCACCGCTGAAATCATTGCTCTGTGTGTTGAGTTGTAATCTGTGATTTGCTCAGCTAACGCCTCACCGTACAGTCGACCCAAACGTTACGACAAGCCTCAGGATTTAACTCCCCGATGCACTCTTTTGTTGAAAATAGCTGAATAGATTAGAGGATTGCTGGAATGGCGCGGCTATTACCGTCAGCGTCGGCTGTCGTATTGTGTGCGGCTCATTCTGGCAAATGGATATATCACCTATGTTCTCCATTTCATCTCTGCGTAGGGCCGGTGCCCTTCTTTTCCTTGGTGTAGTGCTTTTTAGCGCTGCTACTATTGCGGCAGAGCCTTTTGAGCAAGAAACAGCCATCGAGCTGTATCAAGCGATTGCTCAAAATGGCAAGACTTATCAAATCATCAATTATCTGGCGTTGCTGGGCTTTGTTATGGTGATAGCCGGTGTTCTGCATCTGATACTTAAAATCTCCCAGATTGATCGGCGTCTGAAAATTGCCAGTATGATCTTACTGGGGGTTGCTGCATTACTCTGGTTGGCTGAAATTATCGGCCGTCTGACCATCACAACGAACACCGCCAGCCAGATTGGCCAGGGCGCTGTCATTCCAGCACGTTTCCCGGCGAACCTGGGCGTTGGACTGGAACCCCTGTTTGTCGCCTTTATGGCCACTACATTGGGAGGGCTGGCGGTCTGGTTGTGGCAGCTGGGGCAGGTGAACCTGCTCTCCAAACGAGTAAGCCGGGCAAGTGCATTCGTGGTCATCGTCAGCGGCACTATTGCCGCTTTGACCTATCCCTGGGTCGGCGGCGTTGAACGCGCTCTATTCTATCCCTTTGTACTGGTGCTTTTGCCCTTGTCCATCTTCCTGCTGGCCCAGCGCGCTCCCCGCCCAGCGCCCATCTTGCCCTAAGAAAAGACAGAGTGCTAAACCAATGAAGCGGGAAGTGAGGGCAAGAATTGATGGCTGAATCACGTTATGCGAACAAGCCTTGGGAGTGAGTGTCTCAACAAGCCGTTATCAGATTAGGGGCAATGAGCTTCCTGCTGTCATATTTACGGGAGGTTAGTATGATTCTGGTTCGTGATGTTTTTCAGGCAAAATATGGTAAAGGGGATGAGCTGGTGGCTCAGCCATTGATCGAACTGCCGTATTTTTCTTTTCATGCGGCTTCAGAATCACGATGAATGAGGTCTTCAATATCGTCCGTGTTTAGATAGTAGCAGGTGAGGGCGGCATAAACTTGGGCCAGTCTTAAGGGGAGTTCCGCGTAATTTCTTCGGGGGTAAGTCCCTGCTTATACATGAATCTCCCATACCACCAAACTTTACCCATGCAGCAGCAAAGCAGGACTTTGGTCCCGCACATGCAACCCGCTGGCTAAACGATATGCCAAAAAATGAAAAAAACAGAGGTTGCTGGCTAAACCAATACCCAAATCACGATAAATCAACAGCTTTTCAAGCTGCAACCTATTGATTTAACGATGAACAGACACCCCGCTGGCTGATCAGGTAAGCAAATTATGGTAATTTCGTTGGTTGCAGAGCCGAAACCCTTGGATTTACGCTGGATCGCTATATCGTTTAGCCAGCGAACAGCGAAAAAATGGTCATTTCATTGATCGTTTTGTCAGCGGGTGGGGAAAAAGTGGTTAAACGGCCGTTTGTCCAACCAATTATCTGTTTTACAGGCAGGTAACAGGACTCAACCCCGTACGCCTTGCTTGGGAAGCAAA
>JBHIWP010000245.1:0-9159 GCA_041987425.1 Promineifilaceae bacterium (SeqCode)
GCCGCCTGTTGAAATCGATGTATGGGACAAGGGATGCCGCCCAAAACTTGGAGGTTTCGTACTGCGAGTTCATGGCGAATTCTGGGTTCACCACGCAAGGCATCGAAGCCCAAACTTTGGCAAACTTATACCTGGCCCTGGAAGCGGACCTGGAAATCATCCCTGTGGTAAACAAAATTGATTTGCCCGCGGCCTTGCCCGATGACGTTGCTGAAGAAATTGAGAACATTATCGGCATTCCTGCGGAAGAAGTCATTCCTATTAGCGCCAAGACGGGAACCAACATTGCCGAGGTGCTGGAAGCCGTGGTGCGGCGCGTTCCGCCCCCTACGGTGAACAACGAACTTCCCTTGCGCGCCTTGGTTTTCGACTCCCATTACGACTCCTACAAAGGCGTTATCGCCTACGTGCGCGTGTTTGACGGTGTGCTAAACAAGCGTGAGTGGATTCGGATGATGTCTAATGACGTAACGGCCGAACCCATTGAAATTGGCATCTTTGCACCCGCTATGAAGCCAGTTGATACCCTGGCTGCAGGTGAGGTGGGCTACATTGCCACCGGATTAAAAACCGTGCGCGAGTGCCGGGTAGGAGATACCATTACCCTGCGCGATCAGCCTGCCAGCAAGCCACTGCCCGGCTATCGTGCAGTAAAGCCGATGGTGTTTGCTGGATTCTATCCCACCGAGGGCGAAGATTATGCGCTCTTGAAAGAGGCTTTAGAACGCCTGCAATTGAACGATGCTGCTCTGGTTTATGAGCAGGAAACGTCTGACGCCCTGAACTTTGGCTTTCGCTGCGGCTTTTTGGGATTATTTCATATGGAAATTATCCAGGAACGGCTTGAGCGGGAATATGATCTGGATTTGGTGGCGACGGCCCCGAGCGTGCGCTATGAAGTGAAGATGGCTCACACCGGCGAAGACCGCATCATAGACAGCCCCGCAGAGCTGCCAGACGAAAGTCAAATTGAAGAAATTCGCGAGCCATGGATGCACGTGCAAATCTTCACGCCCGAAGAATATTATGGGGTGGTAATGGATTTGGTTATCAAGCGGCGCGGTGAGTTTGTCGGGCAGGAATACCCTGCACCCGGGCGCGTTGTGCTCAAGTTTGATATTCCTCTAGCAGAAATCATCATCGATTTCTACGACAAGCTCAAAAGCGGCACGCGAGGCTATGCCTCCATGGATTATGAACCGGCTGGCTATCGTGCCTCTAATCTGGTGAAGCTGGAGGTGCTGGTAAATCGACAGCCCGTTGATGCTCTGGCTATGATCGTTCACAAAGACGATGCCTATCATCGGGGGCAGAAATTAGTGACGGCTCTGAAGAATAAAATTCCGCGCCAGATGTTTGAGGTGCCCATTCAGGCGGCTACGGGCAAGCGGGTGATAAGCCGGGCCACGGTGAAGGCGATGCGCAAGGACGTGTTGGCCAAATGTTACGGTGGTGACATCACCCGTAAGCGCAAGCTGTTGGAAAAGCAAAAGAAGGGTAAAAGGCGCATGAAGATGATTGGCACTGTGGAAGTGCCGCAAGAGGCGTTTATGGCTGTGTTACAGCTAAGTGATGATTAGGCTTTTGCAGAAGCCATCTCCGCAAAGAGATGGCTATTTTTTTGGCAGAAGATGACAGACTCGGAATTAGAAAGGTTACTAAATCTCGGACCCAAATCAACCGGCTGGTTGGCCGATATTGGGGTGCGTACCCGCCAGGATCTGGTGGAGATGGGCATTGTGCCTGCTTACTGCTTGTTGAAGGCCCAAGGCTACCCGGTGAGCCGCAATTTGCTGTATGCGCTTTATGGCGCTTTGCATGATGTTCCCTGGAATAAAGTGCCTCTGGAAGTGAAAGAGCAGCTAGAAGCTGAGGTAGATGGGTTTCGCTTTGGCTAATTTCTATTCCCGGCTTGTTTTTCCGCTGCTGCGGCGTATGGATGCGGAGACGGTACACGAACATACGCTCAGACTTTTGGAACTGGGGCAGGGGAAGCTGGGACGGCCGTTCCTCCACAAAATTGCCGGTCAGTTGCCCAAGCACCCGGTTGAATTCGCTGGCCTTACCTTCCCCAACGTGCTGGGTCTGGCAGCTGGCTTCGATAAAGACGTGCGTGTGGCCCCTGGACTGGCTGCGCTGGGCTTCGGCCATGTTGAAGTGGGCACGCTCACGCCGCGACCCCAGCAAGGTAACCCGCGCCCGCGTATTTTTCGCCTACCGCAAGATGGGGCCATTATCAACCGAATGGGCTTCCCGAACGGGGGTGTAGTGGCTGCCATTCCGCGATTGCGCCAGCTAGCAAGACTATCGCGGCAATTTGTTGTGGGGGTGAGCCTGGGCAAGCAGAAGGAGACCCCGCTGTCTGATGCGGCGGGTGACTATACGGCCGTCATGCAGGCAGTTTACCCCTTAGCCGACTACCTGGTAGTGAATATCAGCTCGCCCAACACGCCGGGTCTGCGTGAGCTGCAGGGAGGGCATTACCTGAGTCAATTGCTGGGTGCGCTAACGGCTAAAAACGAATCTCTGGCCCAGGCATTAAACGTCGGAAAGTGCCCGCTCTTTGTCAAAATTGCCCCGGATCTGACCCTTGCAGAGCTGGATGAAATCTTAACGGCCGTACAAGACAGAGAGATCGACGCCATAGTGGCGACCAACACTACGGTTAGCCGTGAAGGGCTTGTTTCAGCCGGGCAAAATGAGGCAGGGGGGCTGAGCGGCTTGCCTCTGCGCCAGCAAAGCACCGCGCTCATTCAGCACATTTACCGGCAGACAAACGGCCGTCTGCCCATTATTGGCGTGGGGGGCGTGCGCAGCGCAGATGACGTGAGGGCCAAGCTGGATGCCGGGGCCAGTTTGGTGCAGCTTTATACCGGTCTGGTGTACGAAGGCCCTGGTTTGCCAGGGCGGCTGCTGCGCGAACTGGCAAACTCTGCTACGAACTAAATACGCTTGCACACTTATTCAAATACGGCCGTGCCACCCGCCTACGCATCCCCGTGGCCCTCAGGTATAATTCCGGTGTGGGGAGGTACCCCACAGTAGGAGAATTACCAAATGTCCCAACGTAAGCAGCTAGCCGCCGTTGTGCATGGCTATGTACAGGGTGTTTCCTTTCGCTATTACACGCGCCAGACTGCAATGCGCCTTGGCCTGACTGGCTGGGTAGCTAACCAGCGCAACGGCACTGTGAAGGTGCTGGCTGAAGGAGACGAGGCGACGCTTCAACAGTTACTGTCTTTTTTGCGCGAAGGCCCGCCCGCAGCCCGCGTAGAGCGTGTGGATGAGGTTTGGGGTGAGGCGGAAGGTGCTTTCCAGAACTTTTCGGTACGGTATGTAGATGGTTGACGAAAAAAGTAAATTAGAGCGGCAGCGGCTGGCCTGGGCTGTGCTATTGGGCAGCTTTGCTATTTGCATGATCATTACCATTGCCATTCCCGTTACGGCCAATGCGCTGGTCCATAACTTAACGGAGCCGCTCACAATTTTTGTGCAGTCGAATCAAGGAACGGTGGGCATAGAAAATGCTACGGGCGATCGTTCTGCGCTGCTGTCTGGTGAAGGGGTGATCATTGAGCCGGGCGAACGCCTATTGACGGGGGGCACGGCTTCGGCACTTATTGCCGTCAATCCGCCCGGTGAGGAACTGCTGTTGGCGCGCCTTCAGCTGTATAGCAATACAGACATCACGCTGCTGGAGGCACAGACACCGCTTTTCGGCGTGAGCGATCGCGAGCACGCCCTTTCCTTAAAGCTAGATAACGGCCGTCTCCGGCTAACCGTGCCAGAATTTGAGGAACGGCCGTCCCTGGTGACCATCGCTACGCCGCAAAGTGACATTGCCGTTCAGATGCCTGGGCAATACACCATCATTGTGGACAATGAAGAAACGCAGGTGTCGGTGCAGACGGGGTCACTGTTGGTTACGGCCGTAGACGAAGAATCCGAGCTGGCTATCGTTGAAGGGGAGCGCGCCATTGTGCCGACCGGCTCAGGACCCGTGGGTCCGCTGGAGGCAGAAAGAAGCCTTATTGTGAATGGTGATTTTAGCCAAGAGCTAAATCGCTGGACTATTTTCCCCTGGAACGTCGAGCGAGCTGACCAGCCAGCCGGGCAGGTGCGTGTTTTGGATGCGGGTGGCGAGCCACGGCTCAATATCAGCCGACAGGGTATTGGCCATGCCGATGTGCAGGTGCGCCAATCGATTAACCAGGATGTGGCTGAGGTAGAGTCATTAGAATTGTCGCTTACCTTTCGCATACTTGGCCAATCCTTAGAAGTGTGCGGCATCGTTGGCAGCGAATGCCCACTGTTTATCCGCGTAAATTACGTGGACAGCGGCGGCTTTTCTAATACGTGGCAGCATGGTTTTTATGCACTGGGTGAGCCTGTGCCTGGGGTTCAACCTGATGGCTGCGCCATTTGCGACATGGTGCAGGGCACGCATGAGCGCGTTGAGCAGATGGGGCAGGTTTATTCATACAGCGTGGATTTGGGCCAGGAAATTGCGCGCCAAGGCCGCTTTGCGCCGCGCTTTATCGAAAGTATTGTGCTTGTTTCATCCGGCCACAGCTTTGAGGTAGAAGTGGTTGACGTCAGCCTGCTTGCTGCGGATTAGAGAGCGCTTTACTCCAAATCAGTCCAGTTCTTAAGCCAATCTTCTAAATCTTCCGGCTGGTTGGCCACGACGGCCGTAAACTTCACCCCCGGATAGTGCTGCTGGAACCAGCTGGCCGTCAGCACCTCTGGCCAATGGTGCGGGTTCACCGCCAGCACGTGGCGATTTTCCAGGTTGCCAATGCCTGCATCGTCTGCCGAGAAGCCAACGGTGAAACGGCCGTCATAGCCCCCCTTGGCCGCCGCCAGCACCCACTTCTTGCTGGCCGTCGGTGGCAGCAGCACGTAGACCCGGCGATAGTTGTAGCGAGCATTGTCGCTGGGCACCAGCTGCACGTTGCGCGCCACTTGCAGCAGCCGCAGCGCCAGCAGGCGAGCCCCGTGATCTCCCACAAAGCGAATGTCATACAGGCCGTCGATGTCTGTGGCAAACTGGTATCGCCACAAATAGCGGTCGTCATCAACGGTACGGCCCTTGTTCACTACCTTGCCTAAGTTATCATCTGGCCGATTGACGATAAGGTCTACATAGCCGTGTTCGCGGCTGGAGGAGACAACGGCTGTAATCGGTTCGCCCGGTTTTGGCTGTTCCGGCTCCAGCGAAATGTGCGTATCGCCCAGCCCCACAATGTTGACGCCGCGCTTGTGCCGCCCGATTGGGCGCAGGAAGGCGTTGCGCCAAAAGATAGATTGCAGCCGCTTAGGAAGATTGGGCGCTGACTTTAGATAAACGGTGATGATGGACGCTTCAGCTTCGGCCTGAACGCGCAGCGTTTCCCAGCGGCTGAGCGGCTGGGTCAGCTCGCTCCAGGTGATGAGTGGGCTGGTGGGGTCCAGGCCGCCCGTCGGATCAATGCCAACTTGAAGATTGACGTCGCTGGCTTCTAGCTGGCTGCCAGGTGAAGCATCTTCGCTGGACCACGCCTGGCCCTCTACGGTTAGTTCGTACTGGTTGCCCGCTACGGAGGGCAGCTGCTGCCACAGCCCGGCCTCGTGGGTGCCCCAAGGGGTGCTGAGCTGCTGGGTCAGGCTGTCATCCAGCGTATAGGCGCTAAAAACAGGCTTGCGATTTTTCCAATCCGGTCCGCCTTCGGTGGGGTCTAGCCACCAGGGCGCCCAGCCGCCTGCTACAATGAGTTGTTTGTCGTTCCGATACGGGTGAAACGGTTTGCCAATACGGCCGTTTGTCAGTAGTTCAGTTCGTGCCATAGATTGTTTAGAGATTGGAGATTCAAGACTGGAGACTAAGTCTCTCATCTCATCTTAGGAAAAGCCTAATCCGCGCTCCTTCAGCGAGACGAAGCGATTGTGTCCGATGACGATGTGATCCAAAACCTCAATGTTAAGCAGAGAGCCAGCCTGTACTATTTGCCGCGTAACGGATACATCTTCCGGGGACGGGGATGGATCGCCTGAGGGATGGTTGTGGGCCACAATGAATGCGGCCGCATTTTCCTTGATGGCGGCGCGAAATAGCTCTCCAATGCGAATGACAGATGTGTTTAGGCTGCCCACATAAATTGTGGGCGTGCCCAATACCCGGTTGCGGGTATCCATCAGAATGAGCTTTAGGTGTTCCTTTTCTAAAAAGCACATTTCGGACATGAGCAAGTTGGCCGCGTCGGCGGGGGAGGTGATGCGCGGCTTCTCTTCTGGCGCTGTGGTCAGCAAACGACGGCCGATCTCTAGTGCGGCCTTTATTTCCACCGCTTTGGCAGGACCTACGCCATTGACGGATGTCAGTTCGGCAATGGAAGCACGTGCCAGCCCGGGCAAGTTTTTAAAGGTGCTCAACAGTCGCTCTGAAAGGCGCAGAACATTTTCCCCGGCGG
Source organism: Promineifilaceae bacterium (SeqCode) (assembly GCA_041987425.1). Lineage (GTDB taxonomy): Bacteria > Chloroflexota > Anaerolineae > Promineifilales > Promineifilaceae > Leptofilum. Next base: position 6,450 of record JBHIWP010000245.1, read on the forward strand.
CGCCGGTGCGCAGAATAATTGCCAGCAACTCGGCCGTAGAAACCGCCCGCTCGCCTACCTGCAGCAGCCGCTCCCGGGGGCGTTCGTGCTCTGCCATGTCCCGGATCATTAGCGAGTATACGGCAGTCTGCTCGCTCTCCCCGTGCTGCCCGTTTTCTACCCTAGCTGTCATTTACTCCGCCCATTAATTCCAGGAATTCTTCCCACTCGTCAGAAGCTAAATGCAGGGTAATGCTGCCTAACTCAATATGATAAATAAAACCATCTTCATCTGGGCTGCGCCAAACGGCAAAATTTTCGGTTTCGGCAACCATATCAACTTCTAAATTTTCATCCTTGCTCATTGGTTTGAATATCCTTTTTCTGTGAAGTGGCTGTTTCGCTAAACCAGTATAGTAGATAGTGAGAAGCAGGCGAAACAACAAGGCTCACGGCGTAAAACGGCCGTGCCGCTCATTATTGTATGATTCTTTGAGAGAATGCACCAGCGGACGGAGCTGACCGTTCTAGGCTGCGGCCGTGTTGTCTTGTTTCTCCTGAACTGTGGGCGCGGGGCCAGAAACGGCCGTTGTGGGGGTGTTATTGGCAGGCTCAAAGGGCATAAATCCGTCAGAAAATGGGTCCCGATCGGTAAGCTTGAAATAAATGTACATCCATATCAGCCGGATAGTGGCCAAGACGGGAGCGGCGAGCAAAACGCCAAGAATGCCCGCCACGCTGGCACCACCTAACACCCCAAGCAGTACCGCCATCGGATGAAGCTTAAGGTGATGGCCAATAATCCGAGGCACCAAATAATAATTTTCAAACTGGTAAATGAAGCCGTAAATTCCCAGCACCAGCACTGCAAACCAAAATGGCGACATCAAGCTGCCCAACCAGCTGGCTTCAGACTGGATGGCGGCGATGAGAACAGCAGGAATGGCGGCCAAAATGGGGCCAAAGGTGGGAATAAGCTCCATAAGTCCAGCAATAAGCGCCAGGGTCATAGCATTTGGCAGGCCAATGATTAGGGCAATGACAAAAATGATGAGCCCTACCACTATGCAAAGCACCAGCTGCCCGCGCAAGAAAGCATTCCACGTTGTGCTAATCCCCTCGGAAAGCTGGACCAAATCTTCCTGATAAGAGCGAGGCGCCAATTTAATCATGGACTCAAACAGTACTTCATGGTCCTTCACCAGGTAGAACGACAAAAATAGCACCATGATGGTCCAGCCCACGGTGGAGATAGTTGCGGTTGCCAGGCTGCCAAAAATGCTGATTGTTTGCCCGCCGAGCGTCTGCACAATCTCCACAAGATTGCTGCTCAACGAAGCGAAAAGCTGATCTAACGATAGCTGGTCAACAGGAATGACGATCTCATCGGCCAATACTATCGGCTCCTGAAAGAATTCGCCGATGTCCCGAATGTATTGCGGCGTGCGATGAATAAAGTTGCTTACCTGGGTAACGATTGGGGTGATGGTGCTCACTGGAATTGAAACCAGCGCCGCAACCAGCAGCAGATAAATGACGCCGATAGACAGGTTGCGAGACAGAGGTGTATGGTTGGTAAGCTGGGTGACTAACGGATCAATCAGATAGGCGACAATCATGGCCATGCTCAGTGGCAGCAAAAGCAGGCGAAAGCGATACAGAGCCAGGGATAACAAAACGAGTAAAATGAGGAGAACCAGTCGTTTGTTGTTGGCACTCCAGGGCGGGGAGCTGGATCGAACAGAGCGTTTCATGTTTTTGATACCGATTCCTGTACCTGAGGCGTAACGGTCGTTACGGCCGTTTATCCCAAAATTTTAATTGACTAAAGACGTAGGCAGGACACACCCACGCAACTATTGTACCGCTAAATACCTGTCAAGAAGTATGACATTTACGCTGTTGTAATGAAAGTTTATCCAGGCAAAAGAAAAAGCCCAGGCACATTTTTGAATTGCCGGGGCTTTGACGATAAAAGCCAAAAAAGCTTTTGAAAACAAATAATCAACGGATGGCTTACATTATGGAGAACAAAAGCACTCTAGATGGAAACTGTCTCTAATGGCTATTGTTCTCCACAAAAGATCAGAAGAAATTAAGGTGTTTAACGACGATTGTTGCCGCGTCCGCCGCGACCGCGCCCACCACCGTTTCGGCTGCCGCCGCTGGAGCGCTTGGGCTTATCATCATCGCGAGCTTCTTCCAGCGTATAGCCTTCCAAAACCGCCTTACGTGATAGTCTAACCTTACCGTCGGGAGTAACATCTGTCACCATCACCATCACTTCATCACCTAATTGCAGCGCATCTTCTACGCGCTTCAGGTGATCGGCGGAGATCTGCGAGATGTGCACCAGGCCGTCGGTTCCAGGCAAGAATTCAATGAAAGCGCCAAAGTCGGTAATGCGGACGACCTTACCTGGGTAAATCTGCCCCGGCTCTGGAGATTTTGTCATTGCGTCGATCTGCTTGGCCGCCATTTCTGCCTTGGGTCCATCAACGCCCGCCACGAAGATCGTGCCGTCTTCCTGGATGTCGATAGAAACTTCAAACGTCTCTTCCAGGCTGCGGATGGTTGCCCCACCCTTGCCAATAACTGCACCAATCTTATCGGGATCGATTTTGATGGTGAGCATGCGCGGAGCATGGGTGCTGAGCTGCGGCCGAGGTTCGGAAATTGTTTCCAGCATGTTCGCCAGAATGTGCAGACGCCCGTCCCGAGCCTGCTGCAA
>JBHIWP010000246.1:0-9156 GCA_041987425.1 Promineifilaceae bacterium (SeqCode)
AATGGTTGGGCCATTTGGCCTGCACCCCAACAAAACGATGGCCAGCCGGGCGCTGGGGCTGGCACGGCCGTTCATCCAGCAGGGTCACGCCGTCAAAATTTTCATGCCACCCTGGCAAACGCCGGATGAAGCCGATAGAAGCTGGCAGGTCGATGGCGTAAATTTGCGCTACGTGCCGCTGGGCGGCGGCACACTGGGAGTTGCCCGACGACTGGTGCGCGAGGTGCTAGACTGGCAGCCCGACGTGGTCCACTGCTTTAAGCCAAAGGCCTACAGCGGCCTGGTCGCCTGGTGGCTGTGGCACTTTCACCGTTCCCGCCTGCGCCTCATTGTGGACACGGACGACTGGGAAGGCTGGGGAGGCTGGAATGAGCTGGCGCCGTACACGCCGCTGCAAAAGCGCTTTTTTGCCTGGCAAGAGCAGTGGGGAATGCGCCACTGCCACGCGCTCACGGTCGCCAGCCGCGCTCTGCAGACGCTGGCCTGGGGGATGGGGCTGGCGCCGGAGCGGGTTGTTTACATTCCCAATGGCCCTGGTATTCAGTATTCAGTATTCAGTGAACAGTCAACAGTAAGTCGTCAGCCTACGCTGTTGGTTTATAGCCGGTTGTTTGAGTTTGATACGGGGCGTTTGGTAGAGATTTTGCGAGGGGTGCAAACGGCCGTTCCCCAGTTACGCATTCTCATGGTGGGTGCTGGTCTCTATGCAGAAGATGCCGCTAATTTTCGGCAGCAGGCAGCGGCAGCAGGAATCTGGCAGGCCATTGAAGATACGGGCTGGGTGGAGCCAGACGAGTTACCTGCGTTGCTGGCCCAGGCCCATGTGGGCCTCTACCTGATGGAAGATACGCTGCTGAACCGTACCAAGTGCCCTGTGAAGCTGGCCGACATGCTGGCCGTGGGCGTGCCGGTGGTGGCCGAGGCAGTGGGGCAGGTGACGGAATACGTGGTAAACGGCCGTAGCGGCTCTACGTTTCCTACGGGTGATGTGGCTGGCATCACCAACGAAGTTGTCGGCCTGCTGCAAAATCCCGCGCGCCTGTTACAGCTCTCAGAGGGAGCCAAAGCCCACATTGCCGAACAGTTTAGCTGGGAACACCTGGCTAAACGCCTGCTACCTATCTATGAAATCGGGCTTACAAACTCTGCAAGCTAGAAGTTTGTAGTCCGTTTGAAGCTGTTTTGCAGGTCAGCTTAACGCCAATCTATTATGCTTAATTACTTTTATATTTATAGAAGGAGGCGAAGTATCTAAGACGGCAAGGAAGCCGACCATGACCTGGAAAATTTTAACAGTTGATGATGACAAAGGAATGCGGATGCTTCTTCGGGCAACTTTGGAGAGGAAAGGATTCCAGGTAGTAGAGGCATCTGATGGGGAAGCTGCGGTCGAACAAGCTGTTGAATCACCGCCGGATCTCATCCTGATGGACGTGATGATGCCCAGGATGGATGGATTTACCGCCTGCCAGATCATTCGCAAAAATGAAAACACCTCTCACATTCCTGTTATCTTGTTGAGTGCCCTCTCTTCTGGTCAGTACAAAGAAAGGGGCTTGCAGTCGGGAGCCAGCCTTTACTTAATGAAGCCAGTACCCCCCTCCATTTTGGTCGAGACCGTAAACGGAATTTTGCGGGAGGCCAACATCCATTAGGATTAACACAAAATAATCCCCGCTTTAATATTGGCTAAACAAACGTGCCACGCGCCTGAGGCATCCTTTACACTGAAATTTGATGGTTGAGTGTGCAGGGTGTTTCTGGCTTATGTTCTGCAAAACTCATTCACACCCTGTTCCGTTAAAGTTAAAGTTTCTGCCACAAAAAACCATCCCCGTTGTGGCTGACAAACCATATCCAAAGGAGTAGACGTGATGAAGAAGCTAATACGAAATGTTTTGGGTCTGATGGTGCTTGCCCTGTTGACGGTTGGCGCTGCCAGCCCCGTTGCTGCGCAATCTTTTCCAGATGTTATCCCCTTGCCCAACGGTTTCCAGCCTGAAGGCATTGTCGTTGGTTACGGCAACACGGCTTATGCTGGCTCCCTGGCTGATGGCGATATTTATGCCGTGGACTTAAGCAGCGGCTCTGGTGAGACTGTAATAGAAGGTCCTGGCACGCCTGCTGTTGGCCTGGATTTTGATAGGCGAACCGGTTATTTGTTTGTATCTGGCGGTCCGAATGGAGACGGCCGTATCTACAATACCCACACTGGTGATCTGGTTGCCAGCTACGATTTTGCTGGCGGCTTTGTCAACGACGTGATCGTTACCCCTCACGCAGCTTACTTTACTGATTCCTTCATGCCCGCGCTGTATAAAGTGGAGCTGAGCCACGCGGGTACGCCCGGGGCCGCTGCAACGTTGCCTTTGAGCGGCGATTATGTGTTTGTTCCTGGGGAGTTTAACACCAATGGCATTGTGGCTACGCCCAACGGCAACGCCCTGATCATTGTTCACTCCAACCGTGGTGAACTGTATCTGGTTGATCCGCAGACAGGCGAGGCTTCACTAATCGATCTGGGTGGAGACAATGCCAACAGCGGGGATGGCCTTGTATTGGTTGGCCGCAAGCTGTTCGTGGTGCAAAACTTTTTCAACCAGATTGCTGAATTTCAGTTGAACCATGACTACACGGCCGCTTCGCTGGAGCAAATCATTACCGATGACGATTTTGATATTCCCACCACGGCCGACAACAAAGGCGCACGGCTTTATGCTGTCAACGCTCGCTTCACCACGCCGCCCGGTCCAGATGTTGAATACGACATCGTTCGCGTGAGTCCGTAAAAACTGGTGGCTATTTAGCGCAGCCCGTCTTCTATGAGGCTAAAGAAACGGTCGGTGTCTACCTCCAGGATAATCCTGGCATTGGCGGAACGGCCGTTTCTTCTGCCCCAATCTACCGTTGTTTGACCCCGCGTGTACGTTCCCATCAGCTCCACGGCCACGTGCCGCTCTTCTGCCGTAGTTACAATGTTCGGCTCCAGGGCGACGGCCATCGCCAGCGGATCGGCCGTGTATATCAACTCGCGCCCGGCGGTAAGCCTGCCAAACTCCAGCGATTTAACGGAAACCGTCTGGTAAAAGCGAGACTTAGGTGAGTCGAGCGCCAGCCAGCGCTGCAACATTGTCTCTGGAACTCCGTGCCGCACCGTTGCTTCCCAATCCACCAGCTCAATGAGCAAATCTTGCTGCTCCCAGCCTGCAAAAACCACGTGTGCTGCTTCTGGATCGTGATAAATGTTGAACTCGGCCGAAACGTTGCGGGTGTTGCCTCGAGCTGTGACCGCGCCACCCATCACAACAAATCGCTTTAGTTTGCCGGGCAGCCTCGGATCTAGCTTCAGCGCCACGGCGATGTTGGTGAGCGGCCCAATCGCCACCAGCGTGTATTCGCCGGGCGCTTCGTTGGCCAGCCGCAGCAGCGCCAGCGCAGCGTGTTCTGCCTCCGCCTGGCGCGATTTTGGCGTCAGGCCCACATCGCCCAGGCCATCCTGCCCGTGCACCATGGCTGCGCCTTCCTGCTCCATCACCAACGGCCGTCCACAGCCAGGGTAAACCGGAATATCCTGCTCAATCATCTCCACCAGCGTGAGGCTGTTGCGCACGGTGTGTTCTAGCCCTACATTTCCACCCACAGCCAAAATGGCCGCAATATGCGCCTGAGGGTGTGCGGCCGCCATAAGGATCGCCTGGGCATCATCTACGCCGGGGTCTGTATCAATGATTAGCTTTTCCATTACGTTTTCTCCTTCATAAAAAACCTCCCGCAGGCTTCTGCCAATAAGATGGCTGTTAATGAAGCCTGCAGGAGGTCGGTCAGCAGTTGGTTTTAGGCGAGCAACTTCATTAGCTCAGTACGGGTGGGCATGGCGGAGCTGGCTCCAGCTTTGGTGGTGGCCAGCGCGCCAGCGGCGGCGCCCCAGCGAATGGCTTCGGCCAACGGCCGTTGCTCCGCCAGCGCCACCGCCAGCCCACCGTTAAACGCATCGCCTGCCGCCACCGTGTCGATGGCTTTAACGGGGAACGGTTCTACAAAGCCAGACTCCTGGGCAGATTGATAATAAACACCTTGTGCGCCGAGCTTGATAACGGCCGTCTCCACCCCGCGTTGGCGCAAAATAGAGGCTGCCTGGGCTGCTTCATCTTGATTGGTGGGGCGAATCCCCACCAATACCTCCGTCTCCAACTCGTTAGGCGTCAGCATGTGGCATAGTCTATATGCTTCTGCTGGCAGTGATTTTGCCGGGGCCGGATCCAGTAAGACCAACGCGCCCGCCTCTCTGGCAGCCCGAGCAGCAGCCAGCGATGTCTCCAGCGGGCTTTCCAGCTGGAGCAGCAAAACTTTGGCGGTTTGCAGCGCTGCGCGGCAGCGCGCCACTTCCCGGCCATCATGGGCCATATTGGCCCCAGAAATTACGATGATGCTGTTTTCTGCCTGGTGATCAACGTTGATAATTGCCAGCCCGGTACCGCGGACGGAGTCTACTACAATGCCGCTGATGTCGATTGGCTCGTCTGCAATTAAGTCTATCACCGCCTTGCCAAATGCATCTTCACCCACGCGGCCAATGAACTGCGTATCTGCCCCTAGGCGTCCGGCCGCCACGGCCTGGTTGAACCCTTTACCGCCCGGCACGGTGATAAAGCTGCTGCCAAACAGCGTTTCACCCGGGGCGGGCAGGCGGGGGACGTAGGCTGTTAAGTCCATGTTGATACTGCCAAGCGCAACAATGCTCATTTTCACCTCCGCATCATAAAGGCCCTATTTTACACGAAGCTGATATTTTGGAGACGGCCGTAGCAGTCCGATCCGTTTGGCAAAGAAATTGTGCAACGCGTTACAATAGTCACATGTCGAAACGATACCCCATCCCCGCGGCCGAAGCGCGGGCCGAAATTGAGGTCAAGAATTCACGCTTTATTGCCACGGCCGTTCCCACCTTCACCGTTGAAGAAGCAAGAGAATTTATTGCCCGCATCAAAGCCGAGTTTAGCGACGCTACCCACAACGTTCCCGCCTTTCTGGTGGGCTTTGGCAACAGCGTCACTGCCCACTGCAGCGACGACGGCGAGCCGTCTGGCACGGCGGGACGGCCGATTTTGGCCGTGCTGCAGGGGAGCGGGCTGGGCGACATTGCCGTGGTGGTGACGCGCTACTACGGCGGCACCAAGCTAGGCACGGGCGGGCTGGTACGCGCCTACGGCGACGCCACCAAAGCCGTCCTGGAAGTTCTGCCGCGCGCCGAGAAGGTGCCTACCCACACGGTAATGCTGGCATTGCCCTATAATTTGCTGGAGCGGGTGCGGTTGCTGGTTGGGGAATGGAACGGCCGTATTCTCGAAGAGCAGTTTACCGTTGACATAACAATGACAATGCAGTTTACTGTAGCCAAATTCGGAGGCTTTCAGGATGCCCTGCGCGAGCTGTCCCACGGATCGCTGGCGGCCGAAGTCATCGAGACGCAGGAAGACACAATCATGCCCTTGGGCACCTTCGTGGCGGATGAGAGCTAAATTAGATCTCCATAAGTTGCCACCAGAATGGCACATTTATATCTTGACCTTGGCGTTAGAAAAAGTGTATGCTGTTGGCACGTTACGAATGGCCATTTCAAAAACGGGATTTACATTTATTTTAAAAGTTTCATTGAGTCAGAAAGGAGGTAGTTTATCGTTTTGGAATACGTTACGGAAACTCACTGGCTGGCTGGAAACTGCATTAAATAGGGCTATTTGCAGAACGAAAAGAGCCAACACAACTAGTGAAAATGGTTACGGCCGTTTCTAGTTAGCCACTATTTTATTAACCAATAAACAACAGTAGAATCAAGCGAACCTGAAATTTCAGGTTCGCTTTTTTATTTTCAATTACCTCAGCGCTGCGCGCAGCACCTCTGCTGGATGCAGCGCCTGTCGCCCCGTGCCGTGCTTAATTTGCTGGCGGCAGCTTACGCCTGAGGCTACCAAAATGGTTTCCGGCGCAGCGGCGCGCATGGCGGGCAGCAGGCGGCGCTCGGCCATTTGCAGCGAAATATCGTAATGTTCGGCCTGGTAGCCAAAGGAGCCGGCCATACCGCAGCAGCTGCTGTCCACTTCCTCTAGCGTGTAGTTCGGCGGCAGCGTCAGGGCGCGATGGGCCGGTTTGGTGCCAATGAGCGCCTTTTGGTGGCAGTGGCCGTGCAGCACCAGATGGCTCACCTCGTTCGTGAAGTTTAAATTTAATTCGCCGCTATCCGCCAATTCAGCAATGAACTGCTCAAGGCTGTGGCAGTGGGCGGCCACCAGGGCAACCCGCGGGTCGTTGGGCAGCAGCGATGCGTAATCATCGGTGATAGCCGAGTGGTCGCTGGGTTCCAGGAAGATAATTGGCAAACCCTGTTCCGCCAAAGGCACGAGATGCTCCAATACGTTTTTGGCAATTTTGCGCGCCTTGTCTACCAGACCTTTGGAGAAAGACGGCCGTCCACACTCCGTTACCCCAGGCAAAACCACCTCAAATTTAGCCGCTTCTAGCAGTTCCGTGGCAGCAATGGCCACGTTGGGGTAGTTGTAGGTAGAAAATGTGTCATTGAACAAAACCACCTTCTGTAGGGAAAAGGCGCGCCTTTTCCCTACGGGCGCATTCTTGTTGAACCAATCGGTAAACGGTTGCCGGGCAAATTGCGGCAGGCTGCGCCTGGCCGAAATGCCCAGCGCGCGCTCCATTCCTTGGCGGATGAGGCCGTTGCCCAGCGTCCAATTTGCCAACGGTGCCATCGGCCCGCTGCTCAAACGGCTGAGCGGCGTAATGTTGGCAAACAGTCGGTCGCGCAGCGGCACGCCGTGGGCGTGGTGATACTGCGCCAGGAACTCCGTCTTGATTTTGGCCATGTCCACCGAGGAAGGGCATTCCGCCTTGCATGCCTTGCAGCTTATACACAAGTCCATCACCTGGTACATGCGCTCGCTGGTGAATTCGCCGGGCGGCAGTTGGCCGCTCATGGCGGCGCGCAGCGCATTGGCCCGGCCCCTGGTGCTGTGCGCCTCTTCGCGCACGGCCATGAAGCTGGGGCACATGGTGCCGGTGGTGCGCTTGCGGCAAATCCCGGCGCCGTTGCACATTTCCACGGCGCGATCAAATCCTAGATCGCTGCTGAAATCCAGGTGGGGCGTGACGGGGATGACCTGGTAAGTATCGCCATAGCGCAGATTTTCGGTCATGGGCTCGGCGTTAACCACGGTGCCCGGGTTGAGGATGTTTTGTGGATCGAAAATATGCTTCACTTGCTGGTAAAGCCTGTACAAATCGGGGCCGAAAAATTTTTCATTGAGCCAGCTGCGGGCACGGCCGTCGCCGTGTTCGCTGGAGAGGGAGCCACCGTAGCCGCGCAGCAGGTCTACAGAAAAGTGGGTAATGGCTGGCAGTTTGGCTACTTCGCTGGCGATTTTGGTGTTGATGAGCGGCCGTACGTGTAAGCAACCGGCGCTGGCATGCGCATAATAAGCGACGTTGGTGCCAATATCGGCACAGAACTGCTCCACTTTGGTGATATATTCGCTAAGATGCTCCACGGGAACGGCCGCATCCTCAATGAACGGAATCGGTTTGTGATCGCCCTTGATGCTCATGAGCAGCCCCAGGCCCACTTTGCGCACCGTCCAGACGTTGGCTTGCTGCTGGGGAGTGATGGCGCGGGAAACGGCCGTAAAGTTCACCAGCTGCCCCTTCAAATGCCGCTCCAAATTGTCCATCTTAGCCACCAGCTCCGCCGCGCTCTGCCCATAAAACTCGGTGATGAGTACGCAGGTTGGCGCGCCCTGGACAAACGTAGCGAGCAGGCGGGCGTACTGCGGCACGTCGCGGCACATGGTGAGCCCCAGATTGTCCAGCAGCTCCACCGCGGAGGGGCCAACTTCGAGCATGAGGGGAACGGCCGTCAGCGCCTCGGCCAAACTGTTGAAATGGACAACTGCCAGAGCGGTGTGGCTGGGCAGCGGCACCAGGTTCAACTTTAGCTCGGTGATAACGCCCAGGCCACCCTCCGCCCCGCAGACCATTTTGGTTAAATTGAATCTGTCATCGTGGGGCCAGCGGTAGGTGGGACGGCCGTTCACCACCGGCACCAGCCTGTCCAGATTGTAGCCGCCACAGCGCCGCCAGTGGCGCGGCGTGGCATTGCGAATGATCTCCTGGTTGGCCGGGTTTTGCGTAAGGGCGCGCATCTGGCGGTAGATGTCGCCTTCCAGGCCACTTTTTTGTGTGTGCTGCAAAAGGGCCGCCGACTCCAGCGGCCCAAAGCGGGTTCGCGTGCCGTCGCTCAGTATGACTTCCATCTCCAGGACGTGATCGGCCGTCATGCCGTACAGAATCGAGTGGCTGCCGGTGGCGTTGTTGGAGACGATGCCGCCCATTGCCGCCCGGTTGCTGCTGGCTGGATCGGGCCCAAATTGTAGGCCGTACTGGCGCAGATAGACGTTGAGCGCGTCCAGCACGATGCCCGGCTGCACCCGCACCCACATTTCCTCTTGGTTCACCTCCAGCACCTTATCCAGGTGGCGCGTGAAGTCCATCACCAGGGCGTGGTTAACTGCCTGCCCGGCCAGGCTGCTGCCCCCCGTGCGCGGCAGCAGCGGCACGCGATGCTTGGCCGCCAGCTCCACCGCCGCCTGCACGTCGTCCACCGTTTGCGGCAGCAGGATGCCGTGCGGCTTTACCTGGTAAATGCTGGCATCGGTGCTGTACAGGATGCGGCTGTACTCGTCCGTGCGCAGCGCGCCGGTGGTGCGCTTGCCCAACTCGTTCAGGAAATCGAAGAGTGCTTCGGACACGGCCGTTCTCCAGTGGGGAGATTACAAAAGTCTACGAGACTTTTGTAATCTAATTTCACCATCCGTAGGACAATAGCGCGCTATTGTCCTACGACAAAATCTCTTTCAGGGCAGCCAGAAGCGTGGTGACATTTTCCTTGCGGCTGTTGAAGCCCATCAGGCCGACGCGCCACACCTTGCCCGCCAGCTGACCAAAGCCACCGGCCACCTCAATGTTGTATTCGTTCAGCAGTTGCCCGGCCACTGCTTTGGCGTCCACGCCGTCGGGGACGCGCACGGTGGTGAGGGCGGGGATGCGGTTGGCCGGGTCCTGCACGTGACAGCTGAGGCCCATTGCCGCTAG
>JBHIWP010000247.1:0-9130 GCA_041987425.1 Promineifilaceae bacterium (SeqCode)
TTGCAATTATTGCTGTATCGGCCAACCAGGCACAAGCTATTACCGATAGACTTGTTGCGGTAGGAATTCGCTCTATTTTGAGCTACGCCCCCATCCATCTAAAGGTTCCGCCCGAGGTAGAAATTAGCTACAGCGATCCCGTTGTGCAGCTTCAGCGCATGACTTATTATTTATCTTAATTGAATGCTTGCTAACTCAAAAGCCCTGGTGATTTTACCAGGGCTTTTTCTTTATCGGGTACAAGGTTTAATTTTTATCTAATTGAGTATATTTTTAGGCTCTACAAATCTGGAATGCTGCGCTGTAAGATAGGCAGTTCAGCCAGCGCCTTTCCAGCGCCTAAGGCGGTACAGGCAATGGGGTTATCAGCAACGTAAGCAGGCACGCCTGTTTCCTGCGTCAGTAAGGTATCCACCTCTCGTAGAAGCGCCGTGCCGCCTGCCAGGGCCATCCCCCGGTCAATAATATCTGAAGAGAGTTCCGGCGGCGTTTTGGCTAACACAGCCCGCACCACATTTACGATGGCCGCCAATGGCTCAGAAATGGCCTCAACGACTTCGCTGGAGGTAATAGTGATGGTTTTTGGCAGTCCAGCCACCTGATCACGGCCTTGAACCTGCATGTCCAGCTGATCGTCCAGGTCTATGGCAGAGCCAATTTTAATTTTGATAGCTTCGGCCGTTGGCTCGCCAATCACCAGGTTGTACTTTTTACGAATATAGTTAATGATGGCTTCGTCTAGATGCACACCGCCTACGCGCACAGATTCGGCACACACGATACCGTTCATAGACACAACGGCCGCTTCCGTAGACCCACCCCCCATATCGATGATCATGTTGCCGGTGGGGGTGCCAATGGGCAAGCCAGCGCCGATAGCTGCAGCCAGCGGTTCGGGGATGAGATGAACCGGATCGCGCGCGCCTGCCGCCAGGGCCGCTTCCTTTACTGCGCGGCGCTCCACGCTGGTAACGCCGTAGGGCACGCTGATCATCACCACGGGCTTGCGCAGCCGCAGCCGCCCGGTCACCTTGGCAATGAAATATTCCAGCATGCCTTGGGTCACAAAGTAGTCAGCGATGACGCCATCGCGCAACGGCCGTATCACTTCAATTGCTTCGGGAGTACGGCCGTACATCTCTTTGGCAGCGCGTCCTACCTCCACAATCGTCGTTTTGCTCTCGTCCTCGCGAATAGCCACCACAGATGGCTCCTGTAGGACTACCCCCCGGCCCTGGTCATGAACCAGAACATTTACCGTGCCTAAATCAATAGCCACAAACGGCGTAAAAAGAGCCACAGTTAACCTTCATCCTGTCGGCGTTCTGCACCTGCTGGCATTTCTCGCCGACGACGACCGCTAAAGCGACGGCCCACGTCCAAACGGATCTGGGCACGTCTTAACGACGCCTGAATCTGAGCATATCGCTCGGGATCCTCGTGAACCGCACCCTTCATCGCTTGTTCGGCACGCTCACGCGCCCGTTCGGCACGTTCAACGTCAATTTCCTCCGCCTGCTCAGCAGAATCTGCCAAAATAATGACGTGGTCCGGCTGCACTTCTGCATAGCCGCCACCAATAGCAAAGTGTTCTTCTGTGCCATCCGTATGCCGCACCCATACATCGCCAAAGGCCAAAGTGGTTAACAGCGCCGAGTGGTTGGGCAAAATTCCCATCCGCCCCGCCGTACCCGGCAAAGAAACCGAGGCCACCTGCTGGCTAAATACCGTGCGCTCTTGCGTTACAATGTCACACTGAATCGTCATAGTTCACCATTTCGGTAATCAGTAAGCAGAGAAACAGTAATCAGCGTTCAGGTTTTTACCGATAACTGGATACTAATCTACTGATTACTGATCACCGGTAGTTACGCCGTTGCGCGCAGTCGTTCTGCCTTTTCAATGGCCTGATCGATCGTGCCTACCATGTAGAAAGCCTGCTCTGGCAAATCATCGTGCTTGCCATCCAGAATTTCGCGGAAGCCCCGCACGGTCTCCCGAATGGGCACATACTGCCCCTGGAGTCCGTGGAACTTCTCGGCCACAAACATCGGCTGGCCCAGGAATCGTTCGATCTTACGCGCGCGCGCTACCAGCAGCTTCTGATCTTCGCTCAGCTCATCAATACCCAAAATGGCGATGATGTCTTGCAGATCGTTGTAGGTTTGCAGAACCTGCTTCACCTCACGGGCCGTGCGGTAATGCTCGTCCCCAACTACGTCTGGCTGCAGGGCACGGCTGGAAGAAGACAGCGGATCAACAGCGGGGAAAATACCCTTGGCAAAAACGCTGCGCTCCAGCGTGAGGCTGGCGTCCAGGTGAGCAAAAGTAGCTACTGGCGCCGGGTCAGAGTAGTCATCTGCGGGCACATAAATGGCCTGCATGGAGGTGATGGAACCTTTTTTCGTTGAGGTGATGCGCTCTTGCAAAGCACCCATTTCTGAGGCCAGCGTTGGCTGGTAACCCACAGCACTGGGCATACGCCCTAGCAAAGCAGACATTTCAGAACCGGCCAATACGTAGCGGAAGATGTTGTCGATGAAGAGCAAAACGTCACGCCCTTCGTCACGGAAGTATTCCGCCATCGCCAGCCCTGTTAAGGCCACACGCAGGCGCACGCCGGGAGTCTCGTTCATCTGGCCGAAAACCATGGCTACAGAATCTTGTACACCGTACTCCTGCATTTCGTAATACAGGTCCGTGCCTTCACGGGTGCGTTCGCCCACGCCCGCGAAGATAGATACCCCTTCGTGCTCCTGGGCAACAGAGCGGATCAGTTCGGCGATGGTTACCGTTTTACCTACACCAGCACCACCGTAAATTCCCGTCTTCCCACCCTTAATAAACGGAGCAATAAGGTCAATGACCTTCATGCCTGTTTCAAACGTTTCAATTTCTGTGCTCTGGTCCTGGAACTCGGGCGCATCACGGTGAATGGGGTAGTAAAGATCCGATTCTGGGGTGGGACGGCCGTCTATCGCGTTGCCTACTACGTCAAAAATACGGCCAAGCGTTACCGGGCCAACGGGTACCTTAATGGGATCCCCGGTAGCAACAACCTCCAGGCCGCGCGGCAGGCCATCGGTAGAACCCATTGCTACCGTTCGCACCAATCCACCGCCTAACTGCTGCTGCACTTCCAGCACCAATTGACCGTCATCCGTAGCCACGGTCAATGCTTCATAAATTTCTGGAATTTCTTGCTCTGCAAATTCAACGTCTACAACCACACCACGAATTGCAGAAATCTTCCCTGTAGCCATGTAATCCTCCACTAAGGCGTTATCGCTGTAAACAGACGGCTAACGCTTTTTAACTAACTGTTTTGAGCCAATGCTTCTGCACCGCCCACGATGTCTAAAATTTCGCTGGTAATGCTCGTTTGTCTTGCTTTGTTACGTTCCAGCGTCAATATCTCTACCAGCTCTGCTGCGTTGTCGGTGGCGTTGTTCATGGCCACGTAGCGCGCACTGTGCTCACTTGCCTGGGATTCCAGCACAGACTGGTACACCTGCAAATCAGTGAATCTAGGCACAACTGTATCAAGCAGCTCTTCTGGCCCGGGTTCATAGGTGTATACCCGATCAGAAACGCCCGTCAGGTCTACGGTAGAAACGTATTCAGAGACAGCCATGTCGCTAAAGTCGGTTGGCTTGAGCGGAAGCAGCTGCTTAACAGACGGCCGTCTGGCGATCAGGTTGATGAAATCCGTGTAGCCAATAAACACCTGGTCCACCTTCCCGCTTAAGAAATCATCCGTCACCAACTGCGAGATGGGCGTGACATCCAAAATAGATGGGGAATCCGGAATATTGTCAAAGGAAGCCACAACGTTGTAGCCGCGCCGAATCATTAAGTCGCGACCCTTACGCCCTACGGTGATAATCTGCACGGGCACGTTCCAGGCAGAAAGGAATCTCTCTGCGTAGCTGACCATATTGCTGTTGAACGCACCGGCAAGACCGCGATTTCCGGTCATCAAAATGAGCGACACATTTTTGATCTCTTGCCGCGCCGTCAGCAGCGGGTGTCCGCTCTCGCTTACGCCGGGCTGAGAAGCCAGATTATTCAAAACCTCAAAGGCTTTTCCGGCATAAGCGCGCGTCGCTTCTACCTGTCGCTGAGCTTTATTGGCTTTGGATGCAGAAACGGCCGCTAATGCGCTCGTTACCTGGGAGATATTTTTGATACTTTTAATACGCTTATTTAACTCGCGTTCCGTAGCCACAAATCTCTCCTATGAATTCGACCAGCTTGCGTTAAAGTCCTCAATCGCTTGCTTCAACTTGCCTTCGATTTCGTCGTTCCAGGAACCCTTCTGCAAAACCGCGCCAATCTCTGGATGCGCCGAATCCATATAGCGAACGAACTCACGTTCCCAACGAGAAATCTCCGACACGGCCACCTTATCCAAATGTCCACGCGTACCGGCGTAAATAAGCATAACCTGGTGGCTCAGGCGCCACGGGCTGTACTGGGGCTGCTTCAGAAGCTCCATCAGCCGCTCACCACGGGACAGCTGCCGCTGTGTGGCTGCGTCCAGATCAGAACCAAACTGAGCAAAGGCTGCCAACTCGCGATACTGCGAAAGGTCAGACTTTAGACCACCAGATACTTTACTCATGGCCCGCTTTTGCGCCGCGCTACCCACACGAGAAACCGAGTTACCGGTGTTGATAGCCGGACGCTGACCAGCATTGAACAAGTCTGTTTCCAGGAAGATCTGGCCATCGGTAATGGAAATAACGTTGGTGGGAATGTAGGCAGAAATGTCGCCTAGCAATGTTTCGATAATGGGCAAAGCGGTAAGAGAACCACCCGTACCGGGGCGCTTCACAACTTCGTACTTATCCTCGCCCAGCTCTTTCAACGCTTTCTCGTAATGTTCTTCTTCCAGGTTGCCAAAGTAAACTTCGCCGTTTACACCTTCAGTCTCTTTAGTGACTTCCGTGCCTTTTTCAACGATGATCCATTCATCGCGCAAACGAACGGCACGTTCCAGCAAGGTGCTGTGCAGCGAGAAAATATCGCCCGGATAGGCTTCGCGGCCAGGAGGACGACGCAAAACCAGGGACATCTGGCGATAGGCCCAGGCGTGCTTGGAAAGGTCGTCATAAATAACAAGCGCGTCTCGGCCCTGATCCATAAACTCTTCGCCAATGGTGCAGCCGGTGTAGGGGGCAAAATATTGCAGTGGAGCGGGATCGGAAGCACCCGCAACCACAACGGTTGTATAGTCCATTGCGCCATAGCGTTCCAGCGTATCTACCACCTGGGCCACCTGACCCACGCGCTGACCAATTGCCACGTAAATACAGAGCAGATCGCCACCCTTTTGGTTGATGATGGTGTCCAGGCACATGGCGGTTTTACCCGTTTGGCGGTCGCCAATGATAAGCTCACGCTGGCCACGACCGATGGGGAACATGGCGTCAATGGCAATGATACCCGTCTGCACGGGCGTATCGACGCCTTTTCGTTCAATTACGCCAGGGGCAGTACGCTGAATGGGACGAACTTTGGTTGTTTCAATGGGGCCTTTCCCGTCTAGGGGGTTACCCAGGGGGTCCACAACGCGACCAATGAGCGCATCACCAACGGGCACGGAAGCGATGCGGCCCGTGGAGCGAACTTCGTCACCTACTTCAATGTCGGCGTAGTCACCCATGACGACGACACCCACACTGTTGTTTTGCAAGTCCAACGCCAGGCCAGCAGCGCCGTTGCTGAACTGTACCAGTTCGCTGGCTCTCACATCTGCCAGACCATCTACCTGAGCCACACCGTCGTAAACGGCCGTTACCGTCCCAACACTGCGCGCCTCAACCTGATGATCGAAATCTTGAATTTGCTGCAAAAGCGAATCTGTGATGTTTTTAAAATCTGGGGCAAGGGTTGCCATCCACCAACCTCCTATGAGTTCATACTGTATGCTGTGAAATAACGCCATGCAGGCACAACACACATATGTTGAAGCTTTTTATTTTAGATCTGTTAATCAAACGATTTATGCTTACTGTGTGGTCTTCCTTCCCACAACAGCGAGGAGTCTTTCATAAGGGTTGCAGGAATTACCTGCCAGCAACCCTGGAATGCGTCGAAAATATACCTTACCTGAGGCCGTTTGTCCAACGCTTCTGACGAAGAACAATAGGCCCACAAAAACGATTTCAGCCCAAAGCAGCTTTTATTCTTCTGCTTGTAAACCGCCAATAACGGCTGAATCAGGTAACAGCTTTTGCCGTTTGCGCAACAATCGCAAACGGCCGTTAAAAAGCATTCACTGCTCGACTGTATCTACCATTGTGTTTTTTATCACAATCTGCCCTGCACGTCAACGTGCAGATCGTTTCCGGTGCGGATAAACTTGCGCCCATGTTTGCACAAGATTTGGTGGCGAAACGGCCGTTTACAAACACCGTCTACCGCGGGGCAGTAATGCTGTTTATTCTGCTGGCTTTTGGTCTGCGTTTGCACAACGCCGAGATGTTTAGCTTCTGGACCGACGAAGGGCTTACCCCGCTGCGCTCCGGCTACTCAGTCGCCCAAATTTTAAGTAACCGCGTCATTATTCAAGAAGGCATTACCAACGACACGCACCCACCTTTTTTCTTTCTAATTATTCATTTTACCCGGCAGCTTTTTGGCGAAACGGATTTTGCCTATCGCTTCCCGGCTCTGCTGGCGGGCGTGCTGCTGGTGCCCCTGCTGGCGCAGGTGGGCAGGCGAATGAAGGACGCCGGGCTGAGCATCGTGGTGGCCGGGCTAACGGCCGTTAATCCGCTGCAAATCTGGTATGCCAATGAGGCCCGCATGTACACATTGGCCGTGCTGCTGGTAACGGCCGCGTCGTATGTTCTTTGGCAAACGGTGCGCCAGCCAGCCAGCCGCAGCCTGCCCCGCCAGCTCTTTTGGTACGTTCTGTGGGCCGGGCTGGCTTTTTATACCCATTACACAGCCGCCTTTTTGATTGCCGGGCAGGCGCTCTTTTGGGCACTCATTTTGTGGCGGCGGGGGTACAGGCGTCTGCTGGGGGGAACGGCCGTTTTGGGCCTACTCATTGCCGCACCGCTCATTCCCTTTACCGTTCCTCGCTTTTTTAGCGGCTACGAGGCCAGTTTTTACTACGTCAATCCCTGGATCATGCTGCAAGACGTCGTACGCTTTTTTGCGTTGGGGCGCAGCGTAGATTTTGAGTCGACCCCCGTTATTTTGCTCAATGTGGGGGCTTTTTTGCTGCTGCTTACTGGCTTTTGGCGAGCAAAAGGTGCCTGGCGACGGCCGTTTCTGCTCGTCTGGCTGCTGGCTATTGTGCTGGGGCTGATGCTGGGCTCCCTGGTGAAGCCGATGTACCAGGGCGTACGCCACATTATGCTGGGCAGCCCGGCGTTTTTGCTGCTGCTGGGCTGGGGCGTTGTGGCGCTGACGGAGAAGATGCGCCACAACAGAGGCCGTCGCCGCTTTTTATGGGGCACAGGTCTGGCTCTCGGGCTTCTGGTCGTCGCAATTGGTCCCGCAATGGCGCTGGACAATTATTTTGACGGCCGTTTTGGCAAAGACGATTTCCGCAGCCTGATCCAACATGTAGAGGCACGCGCCGGGGCCAATGACGTCATCGTTTATAACAACGCTATCCTGCTGCCCTTACACAATCATTACCAGCAGCGCCCTGATGTAGCGGTAACCGCTTCACCGGTCTATCCCAAATGGGCCGACACCAGCCCGGATCAACTGGCAGAACTGGCCCAAACCTACGACCACATCTGGTTCGTTACGGACCCACCGGCCGACGGACGTGATGCCCAGGGAAGCGTGCAAAAGTGGCTGGATGACGAGCTAATGCTGGTAGAGAGCACTTTCTTTGATTCGCACACGGTGGAGGTGCGCGTACGCGTCTATGATACGGCTCCAATTTCTCTGACTAGCTTGCCAGAAAACGGCCGTTCCCTCAGCCTCAACTGGCCAGATTATCCCCAGCTGGCAGGCGTGACAATCACCACAAAGGAACCGGTTGCCCTACCGGCCATCTGGCTGGATCTGTTTTGGCAAGGAGCGCCGCCGGATGAACTACAGGGCCTGCGCTTTCAGCTGCAGGGGCCAGACGGCCGTAGCGATTGGCAAACTGTAGAAACAAGCCTTAATTTGGCGTCCTCCTGGCAGCCAAATGAGCTCAACCGGCGCAGCTACATCATTCCCCTGCCCAGCGGTACGCCGCCCGGCCTCTATACAATCCTGGCGCAGCCGCTGCACCTGAGCCATGTGCCCCAGCCGCTGGCTGAACCGGCGGCCATTGCCCAGATTGAGTTGGCTGCTGACACCACCGCCCAGGCCGACTGGCCGCACCAACCAGCCGAGGCGCTCTTTGCCAATGACGTTACCCTGCGCGCCGCCACTTTGGCCGATACGGCCGTTCGCCCCGGCCACAATCTGCCCCTCACGCTCTTCTGGGAAATCAACAGCCAGGCAGCGCTGAGCGATTTGCGCTATGAGCTTAGGGTCGTAGCTCCCGACGGAACAACCTTGCGCCAGCAAAGTGACCCCGTCGGGGCCAGATGGCTGACTGAATGGCAACCGCAGCAGCTGCTGCGGGAACCAACGGGCCTCTACTTTCCACCGGACACGCCAACCGGCACCTATCGTTTGGAAATGCAATTAGAGAAAGATGGCGACGTGGTGGCAGGACGGCCGTTCTGGTGGCCGCTGACTCAGGAAACCGTTCGTCTGGCAACAGTTGAAGTGACGCCTTGGCCGATGCAAACCGACTTGCCAGAGGCCACGACTTTGGTAGACGCACAGTTTGGCGGCAATATTCGCCTGCACAGCTATGATCTGTCTACAACCCCTTCAGCCGTTGAATTGACGCTGCACTGGCAGGCGGCGTCACAGCCCGAAACCGGCTGGTTTGTGTTTGTGCATCTGGTGGATGCCGCCGGGGAAATTGTGGTCCAGCGGGACTTTGTACCGGCCGACGGTTTGCGCCCTACCACCGGCTGGCGGGCCGGTGAGGTAATCGAAGATCGACACTGGCTGCCGCTGCCGCCCGATTTGCCGCCGGGTATCTACACGCTGCGCGTTGGCTTGTTTGAACCAGAGAGCTTTGCCCGGCCGTCTGTCAGCCAAAACGGCCAGT
>JBHIWP010000248.1:0-9079 GCA_041987425.1 Promineifilaceae bacterium (SeqCode)
GGGCGCCAGGAGCGGCCAGCCGCGTACCGTGCCGCTGGTAGCTATTCCTTATACTGATGGACGGCTCATTGTTATTGCCTCCAACTGGGGCCAAAAGAAGCACCCTGCCTGGTATCATAATCTTGTGGCTCACCCACAGGTGACGGTTACGCAGAACGGCCGTTCCCACCCTTACACCGCTAGCGAGGCCACGGGCGCAGAGCGGGATGCTTGCTGGCAGATTGCTCTGCAAACTTACCCTGGCTACGCTGCTTATGAGCGCCGCACTGACCGGCAAATTCCGGTAATCATACTCACTCCTGAATGAGGTTTACCCGGCAGTTCAACCTCTCAAATCCTCTCAAAAATGGGCTGATCTTTGTAGAAACTGGCTGAATCATTGAGAGATGTTTATGATAGGTTCGTCTAACGCAACGAACTTATTTTTATCAGTTATATAAGCTATTTGAGAAGGATTATGGCAAAAACGATATTTTTAACAGGAGCAACAGGCTATGTCGGCTGTCATTTGGCACATCGCTTTTTGGCAGATGGACATACAGTTTTGGCGCTTGTGCGGCAAAAAGGTAAGCAATCCATTCAGCAGCGCATCGAAGCGGCCGTTCTTGAAGTTGGTCCGCTTCCTGATCAGGCAATGGCCCGGCTGTTGGCGATTCCTGGCACGGTAGAAGAGTCTGCCCAGGAACTGCACGGGGCGCTGCGAGCCCACTTTGAGGGTTCGATTGATGAGGTTTGGCACAGTGCCGCTATTTTTAATTTTAAAGAGCGGGAACGGCCGTTGGTGGAAGCGACCAACATTGAGGGCACGCGGCATCTACTGGAGCTGGCATGTCAGATCAATTTGGATTCTCCACCCCGATTCTTTTACATTAGCACCGCCTACTGCCTGGGCAGTGAATTCAACTCTCCCGTGCCGGAAGCTATCCCTGACGAGGTAAATGCGTTCCGCTCCATCTACGAATGGTCTAAACACAGCGCAGAGCGGCTGGTGGACCAATACCAGCGAGAACAGCGGCTGAATGTCGCTATTTTTCGGCCGTCGATTGTTATTGGCACGCCAGAAACGGCCGTCTTGTGTAACTCTGGCTACTACCAGGTACTCACCGAATGCCGTCGGCTGCGCAGCATGCTGGCCCGTAATAAGGGCGACCGCTTTAACGGCGATGTGCAGACGAGGCTGCAGGGCAACTCTGATACGCCGTTAAATCTGGTGCCTATTGACTTTGTCGTGGATGGGATGGTGTATCTGGCGCATTGTACTGATCTGGCAGCGGATCAGACCAATCTGTTTAACATCGTGAATGAACAGCCGCCTACTATCAAGGAAGTGCACCGCGCGCTGGTGAGCAGCCTGGAAATGACGGGTCTGAAGCTGGTATCGTCGGAGCAGTTTGACGCCGAACCAATGAATCAGTTCGAAAAAGTGATCAATCGGCGCATTGCCTTCCAGGCTCCCTACATGTACGAGCAGATTCACTTTTCTACCGATACGTTCCGCCAGTTCGTGCCCCAGCATGTATTGCCGGTGCCTGCTGTTGATTGTCAATACATGGAGCAAGTCAACGCCATCTTTTTGTCGCAGTTTGAAGACGATGAGTAGTAGGGCCGGTTAATTCGACGGGCGTTTTCTAATTTTTATGCGCCGAGGCGCTGTTGGGGAGTACCTGGCGCACGTAATAAACGGTTTTATTTTGCGACTCATAGTAAGTGCGCACGATGAGTTCGGCAATGAGCCCCATAACCAGGAATTGGGTGCCCAAAATGACTAGCAGTACGGCCAGCAAGAGCAACGGCCGTTCGCCGATCTCGAAATCTTGAAAGCCCTCCCAAAACTGAGTCGCTTCAATACCTGCCCATATCTTAAGCCAGGCAAGATAGAGACCCAGCGTCATTCCAAGGCCGCCAAATGAAATACCCAGCAGGCCAAACAAGTGCATAGGCCGGTCGCTGTATTTGCGCAAAAAGAGGATCGTCATCAAGTCCACAATGACGCGAAAGGTGCGGGAGATGCCGTATTTAGACTTTCCTGCCACTCGCGGCCGGTGATTAACGGGAACTTCAGCCATGCTAAACCCGGCAAAACTGACCATCTCTGGAATAAAACGGTGCAGTTCGCCGTACAGCTTCAGCTCGTCAGTCACCTCGGCGCGGAAGATGCGCAGCGAACAGCCCCGGTCTCGCAGCGGCACGTCGCTCAGGCGGGCAATGAGCCGATTGGCAATGAAAGAAGGTAGCTTGCGCATGAGGAAAGCATCCTGGCGATCTTCACGCCAGCCGTTGACCACATCGTAACCTTCTTCTAGCTTCTTAATCATGGCGGGAATGTCGGCGGGGTCATTTTGCCGGTCGGCGTCTATCGTTAGAATATAGTGGCCGCGTGCTTGTTCGAACCCGGCAGCAAAGGCGGCCGTTTGCCCATGATTGCGCCGAAACTGAATACCCACTACCCGGTCGTCTGCCTGGTGTAGCCTTTCTATGACGGCAAAGCTAGTGTCGCTGCTGCCATCATCAATAAAAATAACTTCGTAGCTAAGAGGTTCATCTTTAAGCGCGGCGGTGATCTCGGCCAGCAACGGCCGTAAATTCTCTTCTTCGTTGTAAACAGGAACCACAATTGATAGATCTAACTTTTCCATGCGCTCATGCTCTTACGGTTGCCTTAAGGCAGTCACCGATTACCATTTATTGAACTTGTGTGCAACGCTCGCACTTTTTTGGGGTTATTGTAAAGGCGGACGTACGTCGTACTTTGCCATTTATTCTTTAATTTGACTCAGGCAAAGTTATCAGAGCGGGATTATAGCATATCGCACGAAGGATTCGCGTTGATGAAAGTTTCTGTCATTGCTACTGTGAAAAATGAAGGGGAAGCGTTACGGCCGTTGTTGGACTCACTCATTCAACAAAGCCAGATGCCCGACGAGGTCATCTTTTGTGATGGTGGCTCCACCGACAACACGCTGGAGATTTTAACCGAATACAAAATGTGGCTCCCGCTGAGAATCTTGGTTTCGCCGGGTGCCAACATTAGCCAGGGGCGCAATGTGGCCATTGCCGCGGCTGCCGGACCTATCATTGCGGCTACAGATGCTGGTGTGGTGCTGGCCCCATACTGGTTAGAAGAGATTACGCGGCCCATTCTACAGGGTGAAACGGCCGTGGCCAGCGGCTGGTTTGAGCCTGATCCCTACACTGATTTTGAAGTTGTGATGGGGGCTACCGTGCTGCCCACTCGCCGCGAAATTGTGCCGGAGAAATTTTTGCCCTCCAGCCGCTCAGTTGCCTTTCTTAAATCTGCCTGGGAAGCAGTGGGCGGCTACCCCGAATGGCTGGATTACGGCGA
The DNA here is from genome assembly GCA_041987425.1 of Promineifilaceae bacterium (SeqCode). Lineage (GTDB taxonomy): Bacteria > Chloroflexota > Anaerolineae > Promineifilales > Promineifilaceae > Leptofilum. The sequence goes on from JBHIWP010000248.1 coordinate 3,344, forward strand.
AGATTTGGTCTTTGATTTTGCCCTGCGCGAACGGTATGGCAAGTTTCCTTTTGTGGAAACGGCCGTTGCCTATTTTCGTCCCCGCAGCGACCTGGCTGGCTACTTCAAGCAATATTATCATTATGCCAGGGGTGACGGTAAGGCGAACCTGTGGCCTAAGCGTCATGTAGTGCGCTACCTCACCTATCTGATAGGGTTACCCTACATTTTCCGCCTGATCTGGCGCGAAAAGTGGCTGGGCTGGGTGCTGCTGCTGTTGGGCAGTGGCGTCTATTGCCAGCGGCCCGCGCAGCGGCTCTGGGGCAACACCTGGGGCTGGCGTCCGCCGTCTCGGCTACGCGCTTTTGCCCTTATTCCCATTATTCGCCTGGTTGGCGATATAGCCAAGATGCTGGGCTACCCCGTAGGGCTTTTTTGGCGCTGGCGGCACCGGGATTTGATCGGTAATCAAGTGGGGCAGTAATCAGTAAACCGTAGAAGGGGCTGAGAAGTGATTGCCAACCTGCGTGTCACGTCTAGTGCCAAACCAAAATACTATTAGAAATTTGCAAGAACTGCCCCAGCCTGGCTTGACGCTCCTTAAACCCATGTTAAGATCGCTCTACTGCAGCCGACCTATCTGTCGGCTGTTTTATCGTAAACCATGATTATTGAGCGAAAAGATCCCCCCTATCCACGACGAGGCCCTTCCTGTCTGCTTGTGCTGTTTATCGGCCTTGGCATTTTTTTGGGCATCTTTGTCATCCAAAATGCGGAAGAGGTGCGGGATGTTATTGTGCCCACGCCCACGCCAGCGCCCACGCGTTCTGCTGTGGAGTTTGCGCTGTTGGCCGATATTGCCGAGCGTGAAGGCGCTTTAGAAGAGGCTGCTGGCTATTACGCGGAGGCAGTGCGGCTAGACGCCACGAATCCTGAGATTTATATTCGCTACATCAACCTGCTCATTCGCATTAATGAAGCAGAAGAAGCGCTGGCCCGTGCCGAGGAAGCGGCCGTTTTGGCCCCGGAAAATGATCGCATCTGGACGGCCGTTGCGGCAGCCCACATTGCCAATGGCGAGCGCCTAAACGATGCCGGCGACCCAACTGCTGCTAACCTGCAATTTGCCCAGGCGTATCGCGCTGCTGAAACGGCGATCAGTATTAACCCAGAAAATGCCGATGCCTACGCTTACTCGGCTGCCGGGCTGGTGCTGCAATTTGAGCCTGATCTGTATCAGGATGCGCTTGACCGAGCAGATTTAGCCACGGTAATCGATCCAGATAATCCACTTGGGCGGCTATACAAAGGGGTGGTATTAACAAATCAGGCTTTTTATACGGCGGCACGGGAACAGTTTCAGCTTGGCCTACAGTCTGAGGAGCTGCCTCAGCTTTACTACGAGCTGGGCTACAATTTCTTTGGCGATGGGAACGTTTCTGAAGCGATTTTGAGCTTTCAGAAGGCAGTGGATATCGATCCAAATTTTGCCCCGGGTTATGACGCCCTGGCGCATATGTATTTGCAGTTGGGGCAGGACAATTTGGCCGAGGAGAATGGCCTGCAATCTATTGCTCTGAATCCTAATGTGGCCCGCGCACACGGCCGTTTAGGTGAGGCTTACGTTCGTCTCAACAAGTATGAACAGGCCATTGAAGAGTTTAGCCTCGCAGTGGAGCTATATGGCGAACCAACTCTGGAAAACGCCCGGTTCTTTTATCTGCTGGCTGACGCCTACCTGCGCCAGGGCACCGAAAATTGCCCTTTGGCCGAGCCTTACTTTCAGCAGGCTGCTGAGGCTAACATTGGCTATGCAGACTCGGCGCAGCAGGGGCTAGTGGAATGCCGTCGTGCCGCGCTGGAGTCCAGTCCGTAGTTTTATTTTAGAAGGTAAAGGTTGGGCTTTTAGGCGTCTATCCGCAATTGTTAGCAATCCCCGCAAAAGAGTGCTAAACTTCGCTTGACAGCCAAAAAAATTCTGTTAGAATGTGCTTGTGTTTATTGGCACTCTGGCTTTGAGAGTGCTAAATCCCCACTTTGAAAACAAATTTTACATATAAGGAGTGTTAGGTATGAAGCTCAAACCATTGGGTGATCGCTTGGTCGTCGAACCGTTGGAGCGGGAACAGACTACCCCTTCTGGCCTCGTCTTGCCAGAAACTGCAAAAGAAAAACCGCAAGAGGGCGAAGTAATTGCTATTGGCCCGGGTCGGCGTGATGAAGATGGCAAGCGCGTAGAGATGGATGTGCAGGTCGGTGACAAGGTATTATACGCAAAATATGGCGGCACTGAAGTTAAGATCGACGGTAAAAAGCTGCTTATCCTCAAAGAATCTGACGTACTCGCAATTGTAGAAGGCTAATTTATTACTTCCATAGGAGATTATTGAAAATGGCGAAACAACTAGCATTTTCTGAAGAAGCTCGGCGCAAGCTGAAGAAAGGTATAGACACACTGGCAACGGCCGTTTCTACCACGCTTGGCCCCAAAGGCCGTAACGTTGCCCTGGACAAAAAATTTGGCGCTCCCACCATTACTCATGATGGTGTGACCGTTGCTAAAGAGATTGAGTTAGAAGACCCATATGAGAACATGGGTGCCCAGCTGCTGAAAGAAGCAGCTACCAAAACCAACGATATTGCCGGTGACGGTACCACAACCGCTACCGTTCTGGCCCAAAACATCGTCAATGAAGGCCTGAAGAACATTGCTGCCGGAGCCAATCCAATGCTCTTGAAGCGCGGCATTGAAGCTGGAACGGCCGCACTGGCCGACAAAATCCGCAGCATGGCCATTTCCATCGACGACAAGGCCGAAATCGCCTCTGTGGCTTCCATTTCCGCCCAGGACACCAGCATCGGTGAGCTCATTGCCGACGTGATGGACAAAGTGGGCAAAGACGGCGTTATTACCGTAGAAGAATCCCGTTCTCTGGAGTTTGAAACCGAATACGTGGAAGGTATGCAGTTTGATCGCGGCTACATTAGCCCCTACTTCGTCACCGATTCCGACACCATGGAAGCCGTGATTGAAGATGCACACATCCTCATCCACGACAAGAAAATCAGCTCTGCTCAGGATATCATTCCAATTCTGGAAAAACTGGTGCAGACCGGTAAGAAAAACCTGGTTATCATTGCTGAAGATGTAGACGGTGAAGCACTGGCTACCCTGGTGCTGAACAAGCTGCGCGGCATGATCAACGCACTGGCCATCAAAGCCCCTGGCTTTGGCGACCGTCGCAAGGCGATGCTGCAAGATATTGCCGTCCTCACAGGCGGACAGGTTATTACCGAAGAGATGGGCCGCAAGCTGGACAGCGTGCAGCTGAGCGACCTGGGTCGCGCTGCCAAAATCGTTTCCTCCAAAGATGACACCACCGTTGTGGATGGACAGGGCGATGAAGGACAGATTAAAGCTCGCGTTGAGCAAATCAAAGTAGAAATCGACCGCAGCACGTCTGATTACGACCGCGAAAAATTGCAAGAGCGCCTGGCTAAACTGGCCGGTGGCGTGGCTATCATTCGCGTGGGTGCTGCCACCGAAGTTGAATTGAAAGAAAAGAAGCACCGTGTAGAGGACGCTCTAAGCGCCACTCGCGCTGCTGTTGAAGAAGGCATTGTGCCCGGTGGTGGTGTAGCATTGCTGAACGCTTTGCCTGCCCTGGACGCGGTTGAGCTGCCAGAAGGCGATCAGCGGACTGGTATTGGCATTTTGCAGCGCGCTTTGGAAGCACCTATGCGCAAGATTGCTGAAAATGCAGGCCAAAATGGTGATGTGGTTATCCAAAACGTGCGTCAGGCACAGGAAAAACAGAGTAACACCAACATTGGCTACAACGTGATGACCGGCGAATACATCGACATGGTGAAAGCTGGCATTATTGACCCGGCCAAAGTAACTCGTGGCGCATTAGAAAATGCTGCTTCTATCGCTTCTATGGTTCTGACAACCGAAGCGCTGATCACCGACATTCCTGAAGAAGAACCGGCAATGCCCGCAGGTGGCGGCATGCCCGGCGGCGGCATGGGCTTCTAAGAGCCGTGATTAGTAAACAGTAAGCAGTAGGTCAGTATTCAGTAGTACAGATTACTGCTTACCGAACACCGATTACCATTAAGACCCGCTCTGGCTAAGTCAGGGCGGGTCTTTTCATTTTGGCGGGGGGCAGTTACACTAAGGACGGCTTTATAAGACATGCTGTGCTAAAGGACACGTTTATGGGTCAACAAATTATTGCTAAACTTTTGCCGCTTTTGGAGAAAATAAATTGGCCAGCTACTGAAGCTGCCACGGAGCAGGGGAGACAATCCTTTCTTGTTGGTTTGGAGAAGGTAGATGCCTACGGCGGCGATCCGAATCAATTGACGTCTGCGCTGAAAACATTTGTTACCGGCGGGTCACGGCCGTTTGCCTATGCTGGTGTGGCTTATACGCTCATCGCCGCGTCTCAAGAAAAAGACGGCAGCTATTATTCAGGCGGTCTGGATGCAGCTATGGATTGGTTGGAAAAGGCTCAAGAGCTGGAGCCAGACGTGCTGGAGATCAATATGTTGGAGCCATTGATCTACGTGCATAACGGCCGTCTTGAAGATGCGCGTGTGGTCCTCGATTACCTGCACGAACTTCGGCCCTCAGATTATTTTCTCTATCGTATCGAGGTGGCGTTTTGGCAAGCGATGGGGGACTTGGCGCAAACGGTTCATTGGTTTGGGCAGGCGGCAGAAGCGGCCGTTACTGTTCCCCAGCGGCTGACGATGCGGGCCCAGCTGGCCGACTTTTACTTTGCACAAAAAATGTGGGAAGAAGCCAGAGATGCCTACAAAGAGGCGCTTCACTTCGATAATAGCAATCCGCTTTTGTGGCACAAGCTCAGTATTGTCCATTGGCAGCTAGAAGACGTAGAGGAAGCGGATAAGTGTAATCAGCAGACACTGCGGCTAAAAGAGTTCCCCGCTGCCCGCCAGCTAGCAGAAAAGATTAAAGAGAAAAAGTCAGACGGAGGGATTTTGGGCAGGCTGTTTGGTAGCTAGCCTCGCCTGTAGCATGGCCCGCAAAAAATCGTTTCGCTTTGTTTCCAGTTTATCCGCTTCTTAATCATCGGGGTCGCTGCCGTCTGGATGGCACTGTACACAACTGCTGCTTCCGTATCCGCCTACATCTTCATGCTTGTCGTCCATTCTTTCTGTTTCGTGGCAGTTGGTGCAGGTCCAGCTAGGTGTGTTGCCACCTGGGTGGCATGAAGCGCAGTTATTATTCGCTCCCCCATGCCCCGTAGGAAATGAGTGGTTAAACGTAGCGCCGGAAAATGTGTCTGTATTGTGGCAATCAGAACATTGTCCGGCAAAGTGATTGGCTGGTGGGGTATGGCAAGAAGCACAATCCGTTAAACCCGCGTGATTAAAGTTGACATTGCCAAAATTGCCCGTGTCAGTATGGCAGGCGCTGCAAGCGCCAGCATAGTGATTGGCCGGAGCCGTATGGCAGGCGGCACAGTCTGTTCCTCCTATTGTTGAGTGGTTAAATACAGCATTGGCAAAGTTGCCCGTGTCAGTATGGCAGGCGGAGCAAGCCCCAGCATAATGGTTAGCCGGGGCGGTGTGGCAGGCGGCACAGTCCATTCCCCCAATGGTAGCATGATTAAAGTTAGCGTTTCTGAAGTTGCCCGTGTCGGTGTGGCAGGCGGAGCAAGCCCCAGCATAATGGTTGGCCGGAGCCGCGTGGCAGACGGCACAGTCCATTCCCCCAATGGTAGC
>JBHIWP010000249.1:0-9028 GCA_041987425.1 Promineifilaceae bacterium (SeqCode)
AGCACCATTGTGCTGGTAACTGCCATCGTTACGGAAGAGATGATGGTGGCCTTGATACGGCTTAAGGAAGCCGGGCGTCGCGTTGTGCTTATCTCTCTGGCCGACGAGCCGCCGCCCAAGGGGCTGGGCAACATTTTGGCTTACCACATTCCGGCCACTGCCCCGGCTTTTCAGAAGGCGCACCAGCCAAACACGGTCACGGAAGCCGCCCTGGGCAGCATTCCCGCCCCGGAGCCTGTCGGGCTGGAGTTTGAGCTGGAAGAGACGAATTGAGGAGTGGTTAATGGTAAATTGTAAATGGTTAATTGTTAACGAGTGCCGTTACCTGCAACTTACCCACTCAAACAGTCGCAGACTGACAAACAAACGGCTGACCCATGCGCTTAACGGTTGACCGCGACACGCTTTCTCCTCGCTACGAGACCTTTCTCATGGCCTGGGGACATTTGCAGCACGAGCTGCTTTATTTGTCCTGGGCGCTGATGGATGTTGCCTTGCTGACACCGTTTCTCATGGGCATCATGCGCTGGACACGATATTGGCAGCCGGGAATTGTGCTGATGTGGCTGCTTGTATTGATGCTTTTTGCCTTTAATCTCACCCGCCTCATGAGCGCCATTCAGCTGCCCCCCCAGCACCAGCAAACGGTCATGGCATTAACGCTGTTCCTGATCATCATCATCACGTTGCCTACCTTTTTTCACTCTGGCAGCCCAATTTTTAGCTTTATCTGGGTTAGCGAACTACTGGCGGCCATCAATGAGCGGGGCAACGGGGTATGGCTGCGTGACGTCATGGTCTTTGGCAGCATTGTGCTGGTGTGGGCGCGCGGTCTGCAGCTAGCCAGGCGCGAGTATAGTATTAACCGCGCCGGACTGCGGCTGCGCGTAGGCGGATTAATACTGGCACCATTGGTCATCTGGCTGGCAAATACGCAGCTGCTTTGGGACAGCAGTCCATTCATTTTGCTCTTCTTTTTGGCGGGGCTAACGGCCGTTGCTCTCATCCGTGCAGAAGAAATCGAGAAGGATCAATCGGGGCAGGCGCTGGCCTTAAATCCGCGCTGGCTAACGGCTGTACTGCTGGCCAGTTTGCTCACCATTTTCATGGCCGGTACGGTTGCCATTATTGTCAGTGGCGAGTCGGCCAACAGCGTGATTGGCTGGCTGGCACCCGTCTGGAACGGCCTGCGGCTCACCGGTGCGGTTGCTTTTACCACGCTCCTCTTTTTACTGGTGCCCATTTTGGAGTTGGTTGATGTTTTTACTCTGTGGCTGAACCGGCTGTTAACGGCCGTATTGCCCTGGATTCAGGCACAGTGGGCATTTTTGGGCAAGATTCTGGGCAAACTCTTCATTGATTCGCGCGTGCCGCTGGATCCATCAGAAAGCCAGGGCGGCTCTAACCCGCTGGAGACGCGCTATATTTTTGAAGGGGTAGAAGGATTAGGCTTTGAGCTGAGTCGCAACGCCCAGATCATAATTGTATTGCTGGCAGTGGCCCTTATTTTGCTGGTGGCGCTGCTGGTTAGCCAGCTATATCGGGGCACAAAAATGGCCGTGCAGCGTGGCGGCCTGGCGCGCTTGGCCGATGATGACAAGCTAGAAGATGACGGGCTTCTGAATCGGCTGCTGGGTCGGCTGGGATTATTGCGCGACTGGCAAACGGCCGCTTCCATCCGACGCATATACCGCAAAATGCTGCACGCTGCCGAAGCCAACGGGTATCCCCGGCTGGACGCCGAAACGCCATATGAATTCCTAAAAACGCTGGCCAGAGTATGGCCCGAAAATCATCAGGAAACCCTGCTGATTACCGCTGCCTATGTTAAAATTCGGTATGGTGAACTACCAGAAACCGAACAGGAGCTTCTAGAAATCAAGAACGCCTGGCAAATGTTGGAACAAACGCGACCTGTTGAAGCCGTTGACAATTAAGAATGACTTTTGGGTGGAGTTAAACGATGAAAAGTTCAAGCACAAGTGATACAAACCTCCTTTTGGCGCTGCATCAAACCGCTCTTGAAGCGCATCTACAAAGCGACGTGGAACTGCTGCTTAAAGATGAGTCTGATGACTATGTGGTAGCCAGCAGCGGCGAAATTTCGCGCCCAACAAAGGAGGAGCGCAGACAGTTCTTGGGCCCTTACCTTAAGGCAACAAATTTCTACGAGTATCGCGATGAAGTGCCGCCTGTGGTAAATATTTCGCAGGACGAAACGCTTGGCTGGGTGGTTGCCCAGGTTTACGCGCGGGGTGAGCAAGCCGCATCTGACGGCCAGCTCCATGCCATTCAGTTTGTCAGCGCCTGGATTGAGCTGTATGAAAAGCGAGACGGCCGTTGGCTGCGCACCGGCAACGTTTCGAATTTCAAGTCATAAGCGCTCCCCCCACCTCCTGCTACCATGAGTCTATTATCGAGGACAAACCGCTTATACCCGCCTGCCTCCCCAAATTTGATTGTGGCGTGGGCCTATGCCCGGCGCGAGTTAGTGTTTATCAGTTGGGCACTGATGGAGGTAGCTTTAATTACGCCGCTCAGCCTGGCTATCCTGCCCTGGGCAGACGCTTGGTGGGGGCAGCGGCGGCTTTTTTTTGGCGTGCTGCTTCTGATGCTGGCTGGTTTCTATCTGGCGCGCTTTCTAATCTTCCTTCAGCTACCGGCACGTGACCAGCGCAACATCTTAGTGGGCGTCGGTCTGCTGCTTCTGTTTTTGGCTATACGCAACATTAATTATGAACCCAAGGGGCTGCTCGATTTTGGCTGGATAGAGCAAAGCCTGCGTAATCTGGCTATTGCGGGGGACAATCTATGGCTGCGCGATCTCTTTTTGTTGATGCTTACGGCCGTAAGCTGGTGGCGAGGTCTCGTGCTGCTCAATCGAGACATTGATGTGGTGCGCGTGGGGAAGCGCTTTCGCGTGGGCGGTTTATACATTGCCCCTGCGATTGTTTTGCTGGCTTCGCTTCGTCTGGCGTGGTCAGTCCTGCCTTTCTTGCTCTTCTACTTCGTTGTGGGCCTGACGGCCGTTGCCCTTACCCGCGCCGAAACCACCGAAAAAACACAAAACGCGGTGCTCTCCTCATTAACGCCGCGCTGGCTAGGGATGGTGATATCTTTTAGCGTTATTACCACGTTTTTGGGCGGCGCAACGGCCGTAGTCATTAGCAACGTTTCAGGAGAGTCACTGGGGCGCTGGCTGGCACCCTTCTGGCGTGCGCTGCAATGGGGCGGCATGACCATTGGCCTTACTCTCAGCTACCTTATTGCCCCCTTCCTCGACAGCATCGAAGCGGCGATTCAATTTCTCGTCCGCCTCTATCAGCAGGGCTTTGCCATTCTCTTTGAGCTAAATCCAGACGCAGACGAGGCCCAGGACAATGGCGCAGGCTTGATGGAAGCCTTTAACGAGTGGCTGCTAACTCAGGAACCGGGCGGGCTGGGCCTGTTTAGCCAGGTAAACTGGCGCTACATTATTATTGGGCTGGCCCTGCTTATTGGCTTACTAATTTTGGTGCAGTTTTATCGCAAGAATTTAGTCGCCGCCGGAAACGGCCGCTTCGGCAAAATCTTGCTGGATGTGACAGACCGGCTTCCCTTTGTTCGGGCCAGACGCGAAAAACAGAGTAATAGACAAAGTGACTGGCGCAACTGGCGTGCGGCCGTTTCTATCCTCAAAATTTACCAGCAAATGATCCAGATTGGACACGAAGCAGGCTACCCGCGCGGCGCCTCTGAAACGCCCTATGAATATCTCCACACCTTACTAAAGTTATGGCCGGATCGCAGGCAGGAAGTGCAGCTAATTACCCGCGCCTACGTCAAAATTCGCTATGGTGAATTGCCGGAAAACAAGCAGGAATTTGAAGCGATTAAAGCCGCCTGGGAACGGGTAAAAGAGACGGCCGTTTTGCAAAAAATTGGCGAGTGAGACGGCCGTTTACCCATAACAAAATGGTTTACATAAACTACTTTGACCGCCTCATTCTACCCCCTACCAAGGTTTGACAGTAAAATTTCGATATGGTATTATCCACCCGTTCTTGGCTAACATAAAATTAGAGTGAACCAGAGTAAATTTGCTCGAGTTAGTGCTACAAGTTCCGGCACAGCAATAGCCAAAAAGAACAAGTTTCCCCAAATAAGAACGTGTAAGGAGAGTCTGGATGAGATCCCGTACAGAGATGATGGTTGACCGCTTGAAAGATTTGCAAGCAGGCACGCCAGATATTGAAGCATCGGCCGTTGTAAGTGTAGACGGCCTTATTATGGCATCGTCACTGCCTGCCGGTGTGGATGAGGATCGCATCTCGGCTATGTCGGCGGCCATGCTTTCCTTGGGCGATCGCATTGCTTCTGAACTGCAACGTGGGCGCCTGGAGCAGGTACACATTCGCGGTACAGACGGCATTATTGTCTTACGCGCCATTGGGGAAGATGCTGTACTTACCGTCCTGGCAAGAGCACAGGCAAAATTGGGGCTGATTTTTCTAGATATGGGGCGCGCCGCTGAAGATCTGGAGCGTCTCCTCTAATGAGATGAAACGAAAAACGTTAAGGCGAATAAACCCTTCGCGGCGAAGAATAAGAAAATCGCACGACGAACGGAAGTAAAATTTAGGTGGGGCATGTCACCCAAGATGACATGCCCCACCTCTTTTTTTGGGTGGTGATCCAAAGCGAGGTTAGAAATGACAAAGTATATTTTTTTTACAGGTGGTGTCGTTAGTTCAGTGGGCAAGGGCGTAACGGCCGCTGCCCTGGGCCGCTTGCTCAAGGCACGGGGTCTATCGGTCGCGGTCCAAAAATTAGACCCCTATATCAATGTGGACCCCGGCACAATGTCGCCCTACCAGCATGGCGAAGTGTTTGTCACCGAAGATGGCGCTGAAACTGACCTCGACTTAGGCCACTATGAACGCTTCATCGACATCAACGCCAGTCAGGCATCCAACGTCACGACCGGACGCGTGTATGCAGAAGTGATTGCCCGCGAGCGGCGGGGCGACTATCTGGGCGGCACGATTCAGGTGATTCCCCACATCACCAACGAAATCAAGCGCAATATCCGGCTGGTGGCGGAGCAAAGCCAGGCTGATGTGGTGCTGGTAGAGGTAGGCGGCACGGTGGGCGATATTGAAAGCCTGCCCTTTATGGAAGCGCTGCGCCAGATGCGCTCCGATGTTGGCCGTAAAAACACGCTGTATGTTCATGTTACCTTTCTGCCCTACATTAGCGCCAGCCGCGAACTAAAAACCAAACCTACCCAGCACAGCGTACGCGAGCTGCGGGGCATCGGCATTCACCCAGACGTCATCATTGCCCGCGCCGATCATCACATTCCCAAAGAGCACATCAAGAAGATCGCGCTCTTCTGCGACGTGCGTAAACGAGCCGTCATTCCGGCCGTAACCAGCGACATTTTATACAACATTCCCCTGCTGCTGGAAGAAACCGGTCTGGGCGATTACGTTGTTGAACGGCTCAAGCTAAAGAAGGCCAAGAAGCCGGATTTAACCGACTGGCGCCAGATGATTGTCAAAATTCGCAATTCGAAAACGCCGATCCGCATTGGCATTGTGGGCAAATATGTGGAGCTGCACGATGCCTACATGAGCGTGCGCGAGGCGCTGTACCATGCGGGCATTAGCCATAACCGCGACGTAAACGTCACCTGGATTCATTCCGGCGACCTGGAAAAAGCCAAAGGTTGGGAGCTGTTTGAGGGGCTGGACGGCATTGTGGTGCCGGGCGGCTTTGGCGAGCGCGGCATTGAGGGGAAGATTTTGGCAGCGCGCTGGGCGCGAGAAAACAAGATTCCTTATTTAGGGCTGTGCCTGGGCATGCAGGTGATGTGCATTGAGTTTGCCCGCGATCTGCTGCAAAGCGACGAGCCAAACAGCACCGAGTTCGACAGCCAGTCTGAACATCCCGTGATAAGCCTGATGCCCGACCAACACGCCCTGGAAGACATGGGCGGCACCATGCGATTAGGTTCTTACCCCTGTGTTTTAACTCCTGGCAGCAAAGCGGCCCTGGCCTACGACGCCGAGACTGTTCAGGAAAGACACCGACACCGCTGGGAGTTTAACAATAGCTACCGGGAGGAATTTGAAGCGGGGGGAATGGTGTTCAGTGGCCTTTCGCCAGACGGCCGTCTCGTAGAAATCGCTGAACTTAAGGACCATCCCTTTATGCTGGGCAGCCAGTTCCACCCCGAGTTTAAGAGTCGTCCCAACCGCCCGCACCCGCTCTTTGCTGCGTTTCTAGGTGCGGCCGTTGCCCGACAAGAAAAGCGGCTGGCAATGGTGAACGGCACGGCGCCGGTTGAGGAAGTAATGGGGTAGTTAAGTAATTGAGTAATTTTTGACCACAACTACCCAATTACCTGATTACTCAGTTACAATTCCTACCTAAACTATAGTTGCGAAGGAAGGTAATCATGTCTACAAACGCAAACGGCCGTGAGGAAACAATCACGCTGGGCGGGGGCTGCTTTTGGTGCCTGGAAGCCGTATTCGACGAGATACGCGGGGTGACCGACGTGCTGTCTGGCTATGCGGGCGGGCACGTGCCCAACCCCACGTACCGGCAGGTCTGCGCTGAGACCACAGGCCATGCCGAGGTCGTTCAGGTGAAGTTTAACCCGGATGAAGTTTCACTTGAAGAGCTGCTGTCGGTATTTTTCACCATCCATGACCCCACAACCCTGAATCGGCAAGGGGCCGATATCGGTACACAGTATCGCTCGGCAATTTTTCATCACTCTGAGGCACAGCGAGAAACGGCCGAAAAGCTCATCAACGAATTAAACGACGCCAACATTTGGGACAACCCCATTGTCACTGAAGTCGCGCCCATCGACCACTTTTACGTGGCTGAAGATTATCACCAAAATTATTATGTAAACAATCCAGGGCAGGGCTATTGCCGCGTCGTTGTTGCGCCTAAAGTGGCCAAGTTTCGTCAGAAATTTAACCATCTACAAAAGTAGTCACGGCCGTATGGCAGACACAATAGCCCGGCGCGGAGCTGGATGCCCTTCCACTGTGCGGGCTGGATTGGCTGGATCAAGGAAATCTGGCAGGGACTGGAACGTCATCCACTCTGTTGTGCGCTGCTCGTGAACAGTTGTGGGCGTTACGTCCAGCAGCTTTTCTTGCTCAAAACCACATTTGCGCAGCCAGCTTAGCAGCGTGGGCACCGTTGGCAAAAACCAGACGTTGCGCATTTGCGCGTAACGGTCCTCTGGCACCAGTACCTGACCCAAATCACCATCAATAACAATTGTTTCCAGAACCAGCTCCCCACCAGCCCGCAGCGCCTCCCGCAGCGTCAGCAAGTGCTCCAGCGGCGAGCGCCGATGGTACAGCACGCCCATTGAAAACACGGTGTCGAAGGCAGCCAGCCCCTCCGGCAGTGCCTCAATCCCCAGCGGCAGCACATAAGCCGGGGCATCTTCACCAACAAAGTGGCGGATGACCTGGTATTGGGCAACATACAGCAGGTACGGGTCTAGCCCCACAACCAGCCTGGCCCCGCTGCCCACCATACGCCAGCCGTAATAACCGTTTCCGCAGCCTACGTCTAAAACCAAACGGCCGTTCAGCGGCGTAATCTTCCCCTCCAGCCGCTCCCACTTCCAATCTGAGCGCCATTCAGTGTCGATATGCAGGCCAAAAAGGTGAAATGGGCCTTTGCGCCAGGGGTGCAACTGCCGCAGCGCGCTTTCCACTTGATCATAAACTGTTGGCGTCAGCTCATCCGGCTGGCCCACAATGACGCCATCTTTTAGATTCACCTGGGAAGGCGTGATGGCAGGTAGATTGCTTAAAACGTTACGCCATTCAGACAAACGGCCGTGTCGCTCATCTTCCAACGCAGCCGCCACCTGCGCCGGTAGCCCATCCAGCCAGCCGACCAATGGCGTCTCCCGCAACTGGGCATAAAGTGGCGTGTAATCAACCATCTTTGATGGCTAAGAGCGAGACAAAGTTAAATGCCTGAAACCACACATTAGCCGAGGCAAAGCCTGCTGCCAAAAGCCTGTCCTGATGCTGTGGAATCGTTTCCGAGATAAGTACATTTTCCAGGGCGGTTCGCTTCTGGCTGATCTCCAGCTCACTATAGCCATTGGCCCGCTTAAAGTCATGGTGCAGCGTCACCAGCAGGTCATCCAGCTGGTCCGGCTCAAATATCACTTTTTCCGACAGGATGAGCACGCCGCCAGGCAGCAAGCCATCATAAATACGTTGGATGAGATTGTGTCGCAAGGTGGGTGGCACAAACTGAAAGGTAAAATTCAGAACCACCACCGACGCCTGGCTAATGGGTATCTGGCAAATATCAGCTTCTACCAGATCAACGGGCAAGCCATCGCCGGAGCGGGCCAAAACGCGGCGGCACTGTCTAATCATAGCCCGGGAGTTATCTACGGCCGTAATGCGGCAACCCGGCTGCTTTATCTGTTGGCGCAGAGCCAGCGTCACTGCTCCAAGCGAGCAGCCTAAATCATAGCACCAGCTGTGCGGCTGAGCATAGCGGCTGGCAATCTGCCCAATCAGCGGCAGCAGCAGCCTGTAACCAGGCACAGAGCGGGCAATCATGTCCGGAAAAACGGCCACAACTGCTTCATCAAATTCAAACGGCGCCACCTGGTTTTGTTCTGCAGCATATAGGGTATCTTGAGTCATACAGTCCTCGTATAATCAAATATTGAACAACTATGCCTCGCTTTTTGGGGGACGTCAACAGCCAGCCGACGCTACAGGCAACATTTTAGAACAATACCTTAGTGCGGTTTCCCATTCTCTAAAAAAATGCTAAAGTTGCGCACTTATTGAAAAGAGTAGAATGGATCATTGAGCAATAATAATGAAAATATTAATTTTAGGATTAGATGGTGCAACATTCGATTTAATACGGCCGTGGGCCGATACCGGCAAGCTGCCCAATCTGGCAAAGTTAATGCAGAACGGGGTGCACACCGATTTGCTGTCTACTTTGCCACCGGTCACCAGCCCAGCCC
>JBHIWP010000250.1:0-8975 GCA_041987425.1 Promineifilaceae bacterium (SeqCode)
GGGAGACGTGCAGGTGACGCCGCTGCAAATGGCCAACATTATGGCCGCCATCGCCAACGGTGGCACGCTCAACCGCCCCACGCTCATCGACCGCATTGGCGCAGGCGGCGGCGCGCCCGAAGAGCCATTCCCGGTGCAGGCAAACGGCGAACTGCCGCTGTCGCCGCAGGACTTGACCATTCTGCAAGAAAGCCTGTGGAAAGTTGCCAATGACTCTAACGGCACGGCTACCCATCAATTTGTGGGCTTGCCCCTGCAAGTTGCGGGCAAAACAGGCACGGCCGAAGCGCCTCCCGGTAACTCGCACGCCTGGTTTGTGGGCTATGCCCCGGCTAACCAGCCAGAGATTGCCATTGCCGTCATTTTGGAGCACGGTGGGGAAGGTTCTGCCGTTTCTGCACCACTTTTCCGCCGCCTTGTGGAGCTCTATTACGACATTACGCCCGTCACGCGGTTCCCCTGGCAGTAACCGTAACTAATACTGCACCCCAGAAGTTCACATCAGATTTTGGCCTGTGGCGCAATTCTTAAACAGTCCGGCAAGCTCTATAATAACCTTATGTTAATTGGCGACGGACTGTATTAGTACTCATGACCTAGGCTTACCCTCCCTTCTCTAGGCCAAATGTACCACGTATTTCCGCTTGCAAACGCCAAAAATTTGCTAACATTCTGGCCAATATGCAATGCGAGCATAGCCAGGCAACGGCCGTCTCCTATGCGTGAAGAACATAAACGCGGCCTTTGCCACTAACTGGCAAGATTAGGAGCAGGATAACCACTACTGCCTTCCCCGTTCCCTTTTTCCTGAAGCTGAAACAAATTGCTGGAGACGATCCGGCAGGTGACGCCTGGCTACTGCCCGAACAGTTCAGAGCTTTATCTGGCTCAGTATCGGTAAGGAAGGTGACGAATGTTTAGAAAGTATTTTAAGAACGCTAGCATGGTTTTATTGGCAAGTCTGATGATATTGTGGGCATCGTGGATAGCCAAAGCAGAAACGGCCGTGCCCCAGGCCATACCCTACCAGGCCGGTTTTCCTCGCAGCGACGCCACCAGCACCATAGAGTTTGGCTCCCCCGCTGTGGTCGATATCAACGGAGATGGAGAAAAAGAAGTGCTGACGGGCGACGGAAATGGCTGCGTGTGGGCCTGGGGTACAAATGGCAAAGTGCTGCCGGGATTCCCCTTAAAAACAGCCGGAGCCTGTGGCGGCACACCTCGCATCAATGGTCCCCTGGCCATTGGTGATGTGGATGGAGATGGCGCGCCAGAAATTGTAGCTGGTACGCGTGGCGAAAGTAATTCCCCAGGAGAGCGAGGTAAAGTCTTTGTGTGGAAGGCCAATGGCTCTTTGCTGCCTGGCTGGCCCCGTGAAATGGATTGGAACACCCAGTATGGCAACGGCACAAGCGAAGTTTATACGGTAGCGCTGGCCAATGTCACCGGTGATGACCGGCTGGAGGTTATTGCCGGAACCAGCAACAACGGCTCAGCCGGGGGCGGCTTCGATGCAGATACGCGCAACCTCTATGTCTGGAACAGCGATGGCTCCACGCTCCCTGGCTACCCCACCTGGTACCGCACGGCGGGCATCTGGGGCTTTGTTGGCGCCGCCGATTTAGTGGGCGATGCCCATGCAGAAGTTATTGTCGGGCGCGACCAGCTTTACATTCATGCCTACAATGCCAGCGGACAGCCCCTGACAAACTGGCCCGTACAAACTTACCTCACAACTGCTGAATCAAAATGGGGAGAGGACCCCTACGTTGAATTTACGCGCAATGCGCCGTCCATAGCCGATCTAGATGGCGACGGCGTGATGGATATTGTGATAGCCGGTAAAGTTCGCGACCCGCTGCAAGATCATGATACCACCCATACAACCGTTTTGGTGCTGCAGCCCAACGGCCAGCGCAAGGTTGGCTGGACCATTCCACCACTGGGTGGGCCACCTGTGGCTGCCACCTTCAGCCCGTCCCAGGCCCCTGCCCTGGCCGATCTGGATAAGGATGGTGATTTAGAAATTATCGTAACGCTAATGGATGGCACCCTGCGCGTTTATCATGCAAACGGCAGCCTCATGTGGAAGTATGATTATGCGCTGGGCAAACCGCTCTTTGCCAGCGATCCGGTTGTTGGCGATATAAGTGGGGATGGCAAGGTGGACATCGTTTTTGGCACCTACAGCCCAGACGGCAGCGCCGACAGTGACGTGCGACTCTACGCGCTCAGTGCAACCGGGGAATTAATCAGTGGCTTTCCCCTCCCTCTAACACATGAAGGCAACTCCGATGAGCAAGGAATTCGGGCCGCCCCCACGCTGGCGGACCTCGATGGAGATTGTGATGTGGAGATTTTGGCAGCCAGCCAGGCCCATATTTTGTACGTATGGGATCTGCCATCAGCTTATAGCCCTTCTCTGATGCCCTGGCCTACCGGACGGCAAAACATTCAGCGTACGGGATCAGTTCTGGCTAATCCCGTCGACTTTGCTCTAGCTGCCCCCCAGTCTGTGGACGGGCTTAGTTACAACACCTACCTTCCCCTGGTTACCATGGGCAGCTGCAACTAAGTGATGATGGGCTTGTTAGCTGGCACATACGTCGTCCACAATGGACAGCACGTGGGAAATATGTTTGGCAAACGAAAACTGTGTATCGACCACTTCATGTGCCTGGTGGCACAAGCGGGAGACGGCTGGCCGGTTTTCTGGGGCAAACACCCAGCGCAGCGCCTGCACGTAGTCTTCAGGCGTGCCGTCGACAATAAGTCCGTTTTCTAAATGGCGAACGTGGTCACGTACGCCTAAAGTATCGGTAACGATTGTGGGCTTTTGTAGCCACATTGCATTGAGATAGGTTCGTTGCCCGGCAGCGCGCCGCAGGCCTGGCCGAATAGCCACCACGGTCGCCGCTGCCGAACACAACAAGCCCATAAATTCCTGGTGAGAGACAGTTCCGGCACGCACATTTGGCGGCAGATCAGTACGGCCGTCTAGCAGATGCGTGGCTATAACAAAGCGCAGATCTGGCAGCTGCCGGGCTGCCTCTACCAGGGGCTCATAATCACGGTGAGAATTACCACCAGCAAATACATATTGCTGGTGGGCAAAGTTGGAGGCGTTCGTTATCTCCTCACTGTCTAGCTCAAAGAAAAAGGGACAGAAGCGCACTTTTTTGGGAGAAACGCCCCAAATACGCGGAAAAATCTCCAGCTCTTCAGTCGATTGCACAATGTAACAATCAATAGCCCGATCAGCCAATTTTACAATTTGCCGCTCGACGAGGCCCAGCGGTCCATCATCAGGTTCCCACATACAGCCCAACATCAGAATCGTTGGCCGTTTGCTTGCAGGCCACAATCCGATAACGGCCGCCGACAGCAGATCTGGATGAAACTGGCCCCATGAGCTGGCCAACAGCATGACGTCTTCCTTTGTAGCAGATTGCAGGACGCGCCTGAAGATTGAGATGCCGTCCTTCAGTCGTCCCGTGGACGGCCGTTTTATCAGGCGAGCTCGGGCGGCAAAGGCAGGGCTTTTCAGATAGTTAATAGTCGTCGCAAACTTTGGCGGCGACGTTTCTATTCTCTGAACTGCTGGCTCAGCGTACTCTGTAATGGTCAAGATGCAAACCTCACTTTATGGTGATGGGCAAATAAATGAAAAATTCATCATCACCGGGCGGATTTGGTGTTCCCGGCGGATTTGGTGTTGATGTCGGCTTAGGTGTTGCCGTCGGATTGGGTGGTGAAGTCGCCGTTGGGCTCGCTGTGGGCGTGGGGGTAGGCGCGGCTACCACCGCCACATTGCGAGCAAATTGAGAGGTATTGCCCACAGAATCCGTGCTCGTTGCCGTCACGATGTGTCCAATACTCACCCCACTCACGGCAATAGAGAAATTACCGGCACTGTTGGCTGTTCCAGACCCAATAAACGTTTTGCCTTCACCATTGTTATCCCCCGCCGGGTTATTAGCTACGGAT
Source organism: Promineifilaceae bacterium (SeqCode) (assembly GCA_041987425.1). Taxonomy (GTDB): domain Bacteria; phylum Chloroflexota; class Anaerolineae; order Promineifilales; family Promineifilaceae; genus Leptofilum. Next base: position 3,988 of record JBHIWP010000250.1, read on the forward strand.
TTATCCGCACGAAACAGCTCCACAGTGCAGCCACTGCAAGCAGTGCCTGATACCGTAGCAGGGAACGCCTGAGAGATGGTTGGTGGCTCTATCTCTTCATTTGGATAGTAGGTGGTGCCAAAGCAGCTTCCCGAACGAAGGCGAATTCCCTGGCTCTCGTTATTATAGATGCTGTTCTGACTAAAGGTATTATGCTTAATACTACAAGGCGTATGGTCAGCGATTTCATCGTAAGGTTCTTCTATATTGACGTAAATTCCATACTCTGGATGATAAGCGATGATATTGGTAAAGATCTGGTTGCCCTGGCTACCGGCCGTAATATAAATGCCGCTTACGCCTTTACCCGCTGCCGGGTCGGTTCCATTTGGCAGTACTGCCAGGTTTGCTTCGCTAACATCTGCTGGGCGAGGCACGACGTCAGCCGAACCTAGCCCTATGGGATAGACGCCAATGAAGTTATCATAAAGCTCATTGTCGTAGACGCCATAGAAACGCACCCCATTGGCGCCATTGCCGACGATGATATTACGATATACCTGGTTTTGGTTTACTTCGTCTTCAAAAGTGACACCCATATGTCCATTGCCCAAAGCGGCCGTTCCTGCCGCGTTTAGGCCGATAAAGTTGCCAACAAACAGGTTATTCTGGTTTCCAGCCCCGTGAGAAATTTCGATGCCATCCCGCGTGTTGCCGCTAATGACATTACGTTCGCCAACGCCCAGCCCACCGATTTGGTTATCGAAAGCGCCTTCAGCTATATCGACACCATCGGCTTTGTTGCGCAATTTAGTGGCCCCATCTTGCTTGAGGCCAACATAGTTATTAATAATTAAATTCTCAAACGAGCCATCTTCAATATTTACACCATCCTGATCGTTGCCAGAAATGATGTTTCGCTTGTCCCAGGATGTGCCCCCAATAACATTATTGTCGCCAAAGACAATCCGAATGCCGTCGCCTTCATCTGAGAAGTTAGCCGCGTGATTATTGGCCGCATCCGTACCAATAAAGTTGCCTTCAAAATTATTATCATCGCCCCCAGCAACGCGAATTTGCTGATGCCAATCGTAAATTGCCAGGCCGCGAATGAGGTTGTTGTTAGACAAAACAAGCAAGCCATAGTTGCCTACTGTTGTCGCATCCCCCTGAATCTGTATCTTAATAACTGCGTTGCCCGAAATGGGGTTAGTGTTGGCCGAGGCTCCACATTGAGAATAGCCATCAATTGTAATGTCGTTACTTTCCAGCGTTAAAGAAGACGCTGGCGTGATCGTAACCAAGTCGGGGCAGCCGCCGTTCTGAGTCCGAATGTTAAACTGAATAATCTCAGGGCCACTGCGGAAATTTGCCTGCTGCAAAGCTGCCCGCAGCGTGCAACGGCCAGCGTTCGTCAGGCACACCATGTCATTCAGGTTATTGTCCGAGGCGTCACCCGGATCGTTAACGACAAACGTAACGCTCGGCGGCGCAGCCAGACCGTCTGGGGCTGGTGGAAGCAGAGCATCTGCATCTACAAACTGCCCCCACTGGGCCAAAATTGCCTGGACATCGGCAACAGTGAGGCAGCCGCTGCCGTCCACGTCGTATACGGCCGTATACTCTGCCATGCAAAGACCGTCTTTCTGAAGCTCCACCCATTCTGTCATCACCAGCCAGGCATCGGCATCGTTAACAAATTGGCTGTCCGTCACATCCAGATCAGCAATGCCTGGCTCATTGGTTATCGCTCCATCTGGTGCGGGCAAGGGTGCAGAAAGGGGTCGTCCGGCGCTGTCTACCAACATTACCTCAGCAATTTCTATAGTGTGTGGCCCGGGGGTGCGGACAACAAAGGTAAAGGTTGCCAGCTCAACGGCCGTTCCCTCTACCACCTCTGTTAAGCGCACAACCGGCTCATGCACGGAGGCGGAACAGTTGGCCAATGGGCAGGTTGCCGCACCAAAAACCACCGCGCCACTACGCCGCGCTGGCCCCATTGGCAACACGTCGGCACTGTTGGCTGTAAGGCCATTGCCCACCGCCGCTCTAACAAACCCCAGCGGCCCCTGCCCATAGTGCAAGGTAACCTGGAATCCGGCCAACTGTTCAACATTATCCGCGATTAGCGAGGCGGTAATTGTTTCCCCTACAGCGGCCGTAGCCGGTAATTCCAGACGCAGGGAAGGCTGACTTGAATCCCCTTGAATCGTACTGCTTACGAAAACGGCCGTGTCGGCATCCACTACTTCATTACTGTGAACCGAGCTTACCAGTATTAGAAAAGTTACCAGGACTAACCCGATTAAAGATACAGTTCCCCATTTTTTTAGCCAATGATTATTCATGAGAACCCTCCATTAAAAATTCAAGATGATGTATTACTTCCGCCACCACCTGATCAAGAGGTTGGGCAGTATTGATGATACGGCCGTTAGGCAGTGTGCTCATCAGCTGTAAGTAGGCAGCTCGCAGCTCCTCAGCCTTCGCAGGAGACAGCTCCGGTTTGCGAGCCTGCAAAACAGACACAGGTCCATCTAAGAAAAAAATACAGGTCGGCATCGGCGTCAGGCGCATGGCCAACGGACCCAAATTCGGCAGTTGCGTGAAGCGATACCGCAGCGGGTCTGCAATGAGGTCAAGCAGAGAATGGCGGTCGCTAATGACCAGCTCACCCTTTCGGCGGCGCGGATGAACCTTCGTCCAATATCCAAGCTGCCAATCCAGCACCATCGCAGCCAGCTTAAAGATGGACTTCACCTTATTGTGCGGCGGCTTGCCGTAATGAGTAATACCAGACGACTTCTGTGCAGACGTCTTAGAACGATAAGCAATCCCCGGACGGCGATGAATAACTGTGATTTTCAGCGGCGAAAGCTGCTGTAGACGCTCCACAACGCTCGATTTACCGCTGCCATCCAAACCCAGCAGAGCTATCCAGGGCTGTAGAGCGTGCCTGTTTGCCAACTGTTCGTAACCTACAAATCGCTCTTTCAACATTACTTTTTTATTCCTTTAACGTTCTTACCTGGGCCGCATGGCGCAGTTTATGGCTGGCAGCGCTGTTTCATAAGCGCCAATGTCGGGCCATTTTTGAACCAGGCGGCTGTTACCCCAGATGTCTTCGCTGGCGGCACGGGACGGATCGGCCGTGTCGATCAGCGGGCTACAGCTATCCGGTACGCCAAAGGCCAATACCAGACGGATAAAAGCGAGCCGAATAGTTGACGAACCGTCGGCAAAACGGCCCGTTTGCGGAACCCAGCGCGGCACCACAGCAGTGTCGGGCGCCGGTAGCAGCGGGTCAGAAACCAGCCTAAAGGGGTCGTCCCAATAATTAACAAGTTCGCCCCTATCAAATGGCAGTTGACGCCCGCCGTTCCAGTACAGATTATTAAGAAGCACAAACGAATTGGTGCGCAATGGCGGTGCATCCGAAAAATCATTTTCATCTTCTCGGTCCCGCGCGCCCATCGTTCCTGTGGGGTCAGACCAGACATTGTTATAAAGAGCAATGTTTTGATTAGGTGGATTGCGGTCCTGACTGTCCAGGCGAATGGCAAAAGCCCTGGAAGGTAAATCGCCGACTACGGTATTGTGCCGAAAAGTAACGTCGCGCGACCCGCGCACCACCAGTGTCGCCCGCAAAGGATTGGCCGAATTACCAATAATCAGATTATTTTCGATTAGCACCCCCATTGCCTGGAAATAAGGAACGGAGTCCTCACCCACGGCAAAAAAGGAATTGCTTTCAGCACCCTCCCAATTCAGCAGCACGTTGCGCCGCACGATGATGTTTTCACTGCCAAGATTTGTATCGTTCCTGGCGTTGCTATCTTTAATGACAATAAAGCTACCCGTTTCGTTGTCATTCTGACGGCCGCTTCCAGCAAAGTCATTAAAGAATATATTATCTTGGATAACAATGTCCCTTACGCTGTTAACATCAATATGGCTGTCCAGCCCCGGGCCGCCCTGATTGTAAAAAATATTGCCCTCAAAGAGCACCTCACGCGCGCCATTGTTTACCTTCACGATGTCATCGTTGTAGCTATCGTGCAGGATATTGTTGCGAAAGACGATGCGGCTAACGGCATTGTCTCCGCCAGAAACATCGCCGAGCAGGTCTTGTATTTGCACCACGTAAGGCGATGCTTCTGGCCCACTGTGGGCAACGTCAAAGCCTTCCAGCGTAATGCCCTGAGCCTCAAAGCACGTGATGACCGTTCCGCTGTGCCGCAGTCGGGTCTGGTACGGCTCCGCAGCGCGTATGGTGACGCCCCTGGTAAAGCTTCCTTTCAGGGAGACCTGCCCGTAGTAAGTGCCTGGCCCTACCAAAATTGTAGCGCCGTCCGGCACCTGGGTAAGGGCATGCGTGATGGTGGCCCAGGGATAGCCAGCGGAACCATCACCTGTGTCATCTTTTCCATCCACGGCTACGTAATAAACGGCCGTTGCCGCCGCCGTCCTCACCTGCCATGCACCTACCAGGCAAAAGACAATAGCAAATAAGAGCAACCAGCGTCGCTTATGCATCCAGAACAACCTCTCCTTCGGCTGCTTCAACCAGAGGGGCAGCAGTTACTTTTGAGCCAGCAGCCGACTTTAAAACTTTTACCAATTTCGCGGCAACATGATCCCAGGTAAACATCTGCTCAACGCGCTGCCGTGCGGCCGTACCGTATTGGCGGCAAAGATCAGGGTCACTAAGCAAGCGGCTCAGCGCCCCAGACAGCGCATCTACATTTTCCGGCGGCACGAGCAAACCGGTTTGCTCATGCGCGATAATTTCGTCCATCGCGTCATCATTTACACCCAGGCACGGCAGCCCAGCCGCCATTGCTTCCAGCAAGACATCGCCCCAGGTTTCCAGGCGCGAGGGCAAGATAAAAACGCACAGCGTGCCCACGGTACCAGGGGCCACGGGGCTGAGCCCGCTGCCCGCGCCCAGCGCAATCCAATGCGCCGGATGGGTGAGCAGCAGCCCCACGGTGGCGCGACGGGGCCCG
>JBHIWP010000251.1:0-8874 GCA_041987425.1 Promineifilaceae bacterium (SeqCode)
GCAATACGTCTTCTGTTGTCTTTGAAGAAGTGGGAGCTAACAATAATGATGAGGCAATTTGGGACAGCTTTAGCGTTAGCCTAAACAGCTTTGCCGGGCAAACCGTTTATATTCTCATAGAAGCGGCCGATGCGGCCAACGGCAGCCTGGTTGAAGCCGCCGTGGATGACGTACGGATTACAAATAATTAGTATGGCGTAACAAGATTGGACCAATTTTCTCCAGAGCACACCCCTTAATCTGATGAAAATTGGTCCAATCTTCCTTCTACCTCACTACCCTTGAACCTTCTCCGCGGAAACCAAATTTGCTGAGCTCCCCGTTTCCTCAAATTCCTTCACGTTTTCCAGGGTCGTCCGGGCAATATTTTCCAGCGCATTATCGGTAAAGAAACCTTGATGGCCGGTAATGAGCACGTTGGGCATTGTGAGCAGGCGGGCAAACACGTCATCCTGAATAATCTGGTCGGACAAATCTTCAAAAAAGAGGTCGCCTTCTTCCTCATACACATCCAACCCTAAATGGCTAATCTTGCCAGATTTCAGGCCAACCAGCACCGCCTGAGCATCGATCAATGCGCCGCGGCTGGTGTTGAGAATCGTCACGCCACGCTTCATGAGCCCGATTGTATCGTCATTAATGAGGTGGTACGTTTCTGGGGTCAGCGGGGCGTGCAGGGTGATAATGTCCGAGCGGCGGAACAGATCCTCCAGGGCGGTGTATTCCATTCCTAGCGCGCGACAGGCCTCGTTGGGATACGGATCATAGCCCAGCAGGTTGCAGCCAAAGCCATTAAAGATCCGCGCCGCCGCCTCACCGATTTGCCCTGTACCCACAATGCCCACCGTCAGCCCATGCAGGTCGAAGCCCAGCAGGCCATCGAGCGAAAAGTTGCCTTCGCGAACCCGGTTATAAGCGCGATGTGTTTTGCGGTTCAGGGCCATGAGCAGCGCCACCGTATGTTCGGCCACGGCGTGGGGCGAATAGGCCGGTACGCGCACGACGCTGATGCCCAGCTGCTGAGCGGCTTTCAGGTCTACATGGTTGAACCCGGCTGAGCGGAGCGCCACCAGCCTGGTGCCACCGGCTTGAAGCGCCAGCAAGACGTGCGCGTCTACCGCATCATTTACAAACACACAAACGCAGGGAAACCCTTGCGCCAGCGGCACCGTATGCTCATCTAATTTTGCCTCAAAGTAGACCAGTTCATGCCCAATTTTCTCGTTGGCAGCGTCTAAATAGCTGCGGTCATATGGTTTTGTGCTAAAGACAGCAATCTTCATAATGGCACACTCCATTTTTCCTGCAGCAGCGCTTCGGCCGTTTCCAGCGCGCCTTCAATCCATCCTTGAGAACCAGAGTAGGCTTCGCCGATGATGTAGACGGCCGTATCTGCCAGCGGCTGCACCATTTGCTTCTGTACCTCCCAAGCCTTCACGTGAATGTTCCACGAATTCCAAGCACCCCCAAACGGATCTTGCCCCCAATCCTGGAAGCCTGCGGCGTAAGGCTCTGGAATGTACTCCAGGTCGTGGACCAGCTGAAGCTGCCGCTGGGCATGGGCAATCATGCCAGGCGGGCAGGCATAGCGATTCCAGCGCGGCTCGTCGGACTCCGGGAAACAGTGCGTAGTGCTGTGCCCCTGCTCTGCCAGCCCTGACCAAAAGCCGACAAACGGCCCGTCGTCGTAGCTGGCCATCACCAGCGAATCGCGCAGCTCCTTGTTGAATGCCGCTGGCCCCTCGGCTTCAGAGCCAAAATAGTATACCTGCCGCAGGGGAAGATCTGTGACGGTACGGCCGTTGTTGATGCCTGCGTCTTGCCACCAGGGATAACGGTAGCAGAGAAACAGCTTGAACATAGGATGCGGGGTGACGGTGGGGATGAGCGGTTTTACATGGGGATGCAGCAAGAAGTCCGTGTCGTCATCCAGCAGCTCCAGCGCGCGCCGCGGCATGGCCAGCACCAGGTGCCGGGCCAACAGGGGGGAACGGCCGTCAATCTCCAGCTGAATCAGCCCATCTTCGCGGCGCAAAAACGTATTGAGGCGGCTGTCGAAATGTATCTGCCCGCCCGCTTCGGTGAAGCGCTGCGCCAGTGTAAGGGGCAGGCTTTCCATGCCATTGAGAACGGTTCGGTACTCTGCCTCGGGACCAAAATCGGACAAATACCAGGGAATGGCTTCGGCCGCGTTCCAATTCGTCATCGTCGTATTGTAGCCGCCTGCGTCCATCACCAGCTTGTATGCCTCGCTGCTCATTACCTGGTGCAGCACATTCCAAAAGCCGAGTTCCCACAGGTAGCGACCGTTAAATTTGTAACTCTTTTTGAGGGCCAGCCACTGCTCGGCACTCAGCCTGGTGGCTCCAGGAATCAGCACATCGATAGCATCCATGATGAGCTGCCCCGGCGTTTTGCCACGCTCCTGCCAGCGCACCCGGTACGGCACTTTGTCTGGGTTGGCAAATTCGGACTGGCGCAAATGCTGGCCGCGGACGTAGTAAATGTTTTCGGGGCCACTTACGGGAAACGGCCGTGTGGCCAGGCCCAACTGCTGCACCAATCCGGCCACCAGCGGCTGGTTTGTCAGGTAGCGCATACCGCCCAATTCGGCCTTGATGCCGGCCATTTCCGGCGGTTCTAACGAGATCAACCGTCCGCCGATGCGGTCGCTCAGTTCAAAAAGCTGCACATTTAACGGAGCGCGCTGCCCCAGAGCGGTATTGCGCAATTCGGCCCTGAGCAGCCGCCAACCTGTATAAATTCCAGAGACACCGCCGCCCACAATAGCGACATCAATTACCGTATCATTCATCGCTGTTTACCTCCGCTTCTGCTGTTATTGTTATATGGAGAATAGACGGCATACTTCTCGCTCATCACGCCAGTTTTGCGGGCGGGGTCAGCATTTGGGTGGCCCCGGCCTGCAACAACCCGGGCAAGGTTGTTAAGATGATAGCCGCCTCTCGGCCAATCTGCTCCTGGGCTGAAGCATAGCTGCTGGCGGTGATGCCTACCCAAAGCCCAGCCTGCCGAATAATGCCTATCGCGTCGTCAATACGCCGCTGTACCTCGGGGTGGCTTGCGCTATCGGCGTAGCCCATGCTCAGGGCCAAATCGCGCGGGCCGAGCACAAAGCCATCGACCCCAGGAACGGCCGTTAATTCTGGCAATGTTTCCAACAGGCCAATCTCCTCAAACTGGGGCAGGATCAAAATTTGCTCGTTGGCCCGGGCGACGTAAGCAGCCTGATCGGCTGGGGTGCCCAGCATGTAGCTGGCACTGCGGCCAGGACCCAGGCCACGATTACCTTCTGGCGGGTATTTCAGGCCCTGGACAAATTGTCGGATTTGAACGGTCGTTGTCAACCCCGGCATCATGATGCCCATCATGCCTGCGTCCAGATATTGCAGCACCAACTTCATATCAAACGGCCCCACCCGCACCAGCGGGGTGATGTCTACCGCTTCGCAAGCGCGGGCCACGTCTACTGCCTGAGCCGGGGTCAGCGGCCCATGTTCGGCATCCAGCATATAAAAATCAAAGCCCACCAGCCCGATTAATTCAGCCAGGGATGGATCTGGGCTTGAGGAGAGCACACCATATACGGGGGCACCTTGCTTAAGTTTGGTTTTGGTCTTGTTTTCGCGCATGGGGAATCGTAACGCAAGGTAGGGGAATGGGGCAAGGAGGTTAGGAGGCAAACGGCCGTTTGGGTTGACCAAATTCCTACCCTAAAGTGCCTCCAGATTTTTGACAGTTTCTCCAAGATTTGATATTATCTCGTTCGCTCAACAAGGGGGCGTGGTGTAGTGGTTAACACGCTGGCCTGTCAAGCCAGAGATCGCGGGTTCGATCCCCGTCGCTCCCGCACTTGTACCGCATAAGGGTCAACTTCATATGAAGTTGGCTCTTTTGCGGTATGGCCAAGTACCAAATAGTAGTTAGATTTTAGCGTAATTGCTACTTTCGTTTCATCCTCAACATATACTCGGTCAACAATCAACTTAACCAACTCATGACGGCCGTCCTCATCCCCTTCTAGCCTTTCCCAGTGAGATTTGAAATTTTGCAGCAGGTCGGTCGCCTGATTCAGGTCATCATCTGGCACCGGATTAAGCTGATCTAGCTCCATTTGTAACTTGAGGCGCTGTTGGAGATATCCTTGCCCGTAAATAATAAAGCCATTATCCCAGCCAATATCCATGCGGTTAATTATGGCTTGAATTTCTTCCAGTTTCTCTTCAAGATTTTTCTTGCCCAGAAATTCGCCCTTGCCTTGGGCAACCTTTTACGCCCACCCTCAGGAGGCTTCAATTGCATCAGGATACTGACTACTTGGGTATCAACATCCTCTACACGAATTGATTTCTGGTCACATTCATAGCCAAGTTCATTGGAACGACAGCGATAATATTGGTATGTGCTGCCTTTTGATTGTGACTAGGGACGCGTCAAACCATAGAGACGAAATGTCTTGCCTTCGGGGGGTTGCTGCAACAGCAGCAATAAACCAGAGTCCACAGCAGATAAGACTGACACTCATCGACCGAAATCTTAGAAACCCTCTAAAAGACTCTACTTACTCGAAAAGGCTGACTTACAGATATTTAAATTGGCTGACGCAGAAAATGAGGGCCAGGTCCAAAGGTGTTTTCTATAATTCGGCTTTAGACTGGGATTGGGTTGGTATATGAGTTTAGAGACTATTGGAACAAGGTCATATCATCATCAAGGGACATTCTTAGGACTGAAGCGGACAAATAATGGCTCGCTCAACCGTTATTCTATTGTGATGGTTAGTTTCTATTTTCACGTTCATGGCGTCGCACAAGAACTGACAGAGGAATAAAGAAAATGAACGGTAAATAACTTTTGCTAGTGACAAGCTAACTGGTCAAGTATTTGCTGGTGGATTTCACCTAAATCAACTGTAGATGGGGCGAAGTAGAAATGCTGAGGGCTTGTTGCTATGTTACGCAAAAGGCTTACGTTAGTGTCGTTGCCCAGGCCAATCGTAAAAATTGTAATTCCTTGCGCCTTGGCTGCACTTGCCTGCTCTAATACCGCGGCTTCATCAGTTTCAATGGGTAAGCCATCTGTAAGTAAAATAAGATACGGCAAGTTATTTGGGCTCCGGCGGACGCTGCTCAGTTCTAGTCTCGCCTGAAGCAAACCCAAATCAATACGAGTAGCCAGACCGTCTGCATTTCCCACTAGGGCAGAAATTAAGCTGTCTCGATCACTACTCAATGCGTGCTGCACAAAAGCAAGATGGTGAAAGAGGACAATGCCGGCCTGATCGCCGGGAAACGTCAGCAAGTTTAGGAATTGTGTAGCCGCAATACGAGAAGCTTCCAGCTTGCTTGGGCCACCGGGCTCTGTGACACCATTCATGCTTCCTGATCTATCCAGTACCAAAATAATGTCGGCCCAATTGATTGTATCGCTGCAGTATTGGTGAAAAATAACGGGCAAAAATATCGGGGGATTTGCTGCCGAAGGTGGAGGCGGTGTTGGAGATGGCGGCGGAGGGGGCAGCAAACCAAGACACGAGCCGAGCCAATCTACAGCCTGTCTGGCAATCTGGGCATTACTCCGCTTGGCATATGCTCCATTGTTTGTCGTTGTCAGCCAATTACTGTCGCCAGCCAACAAGACACAGCCAGCTCCTTCCTCAAGTGCGACCATAACCGGCACTCTAGGGGGGAGAGCATCACCGTCGGTTGTGACTATGACATTCACAGTGGGAGACAACCAGGAACTGGCCTGGAGTTGTAACTCTGTCGCGCCGTTCAGAATAGGATGAGAGACGAAATTATCTGTCTGATAGATCACCCAACTGTTTGGCGGACTTGTCGGTCCCGCAGGATCAAAATCTGAGGGGTCACTAACATAACTGCCTGCCTGCTCATAGCCAAAGACGGCAAACAGGGGCTGCGTCTCATTTCTAAACGTTCCCCAATCGCCAGATAGCATCAGGCTGTGGCCTGTATTGACCCAATCGTGTAAGAGATTAGCCTCTGTATTAGAATAGGTGGCATTAAGATGCAGGTTGCCTGCCAGCCCCATAACAATTATTATGCTAACGCAAGAGGGGATCGATCCCGTGCTGATGTCAACGGAACCGACACTGTATCCGGCTGCGGCCAGGTTATCCAGGAAAGCAATCTCGTCGTCCGGATCTTGTCCTTTCGATATTTCGTAGCCGATAACAGGCGGCGTCTGGCTGCCACAATCGATAGGATTTATGGCTGTGAGCATATCGGGAACGGCCGTAGATCCTAGAGCAGTTAAGGGGCGGTGAAGGGGGAATGGATTCGCATAAATGGCCGCAACGTACGTAAATAGGAAAAACAAGAGAGTCAAAATAAGTCGCCGTTTCATAATTTACCCGCTCCTATACTTCTTGCTGCATAAACCCGATAGCTCTGTAAATAAGTGACAAATCGGCCGTAAAAGCAACGGTTACGGTGCTACCGTAATGGCAGTCCCAGAACTGCCTCCATCCGGGTCATGATTATCGCTAGAAGCGTAGGGGAGTGTGCCCGAAACATTGGTCACCGTCATAACGCCGCTGCTAGCCTGAGCGGAGAGTATGTTGTTCACGATGAGATCGCATTGGCCAATGCTGTTGGTCAGGCAAGTGCGGTTAATCGTGCGCGGTTCAAAGGTAAATGTAGAATTCACAGTAACGCCAGCTACCGGATTTTCTCTCCCATCATGAACAGTGACAGTTACAACGGCATTCCAGCGGCTGGGGTTGCTCGCAAAAGCGCTGTTATCTTCCAGATCACCGACATGGATGGTATTAGATAATGCCGTTGGCGTGGCTGAAGATAGCACCGGTGTATTCGTTGCCGTTGGCGTCGTTGTGCTGGTTGCTGTGGCTGGTAGTGGCGTGTTGGTGGCAGTGGGCTGTGGAGGCGTATTGGTTGGCGTTGCGGATGAGGTATGGGTTGCTGTCGGGGGGGGCGGCGTATCGGTCGGTCCCGGCGTATTGCTTACTGTGGGTGTTGGCGTTGGGCTGCCAGATTGCCCAAGCCACCACTGGTAGGACGCCAAAAGGTCAAGACGGCCGTAACCATAGGTATCGTCCGGCCCAACCGACCCCAAATCAACCGCACCATTCAACAAAATTGCTTCCTGATCTGGCACGCTTAAATCGGGAAAAGCACTCAATATTAATGCCAACCCACCAGCAATATGCGGAGCTGCCATTGAGGTACCGGTGTCGGTCGCATACAGTCCAAACAAATCGGTTGAGCGAATATTAACGCCAGGAGCAACCAATTCTGGATAGGTTGTTGTTGGCCCGCCACAGGTTGCAGGGCCTCGGCTGCTTTTGAAATAGATTCCGTCGTTATTATTCGTTGCCCCTACAGCAAGAGCCCCTGGATTGTTGCCCGGACTGTAACTGGAGCTGCTCCCTGGCCCTGCGTTCCCGGCAGCAAAAATGGGCAAAATGCCTGCGGTGCGCAAGGCTGTGAGATCACCCTGAAATTCCAAATCACAGCCAGGACTTTGAAATGTCCAGGAATTATTAACCACATGAGGTGCATCATCTGTAAGTGGGTCGTTGTCCGGATCAAGCAGCCACTGGAATCCCAAATGGATAACCGTTGCCGTAGCCACACCCTGGTCATCAAAGATTTTTACGGCTATCCACTGAGCATCTGGCGCGACGCCAATTGCGGCTGACCCGTTGTCATCCCCTACCATAACGCCCATTGTCCAGGTGCCATGACCATTCAGATCGGTGGGGATTGTGGGATGCTGGCCATTTGGATCGAACCAACTGTTGCTGCCGCCGCGCCAGCGGGTAATCAAATCAGGATGATTGAGGTCAACGCCTGTATCCATGTTCGCCACAACGATATTTTGCCCGCGAAACCCTAAATCCCACAGCGCTGGAGCGCTAACAACGTTAAGATTTGGCACAACGGGGCCGTCGTAAGCGGCAGGCGCTGCCAGGGCCGCGATCTTATCGGCCGTAATGCTGGCCACTTCCGGGCGGGCAGCCAGTTCATAAACTACGTCGGCCGTGGCGTTAACTGCCAGTCCATTAAATATCCAGTAATATGCAACCCAATTTACTTCCCCCTGGGTATACCGGTTGGCTAAGAGTGTCCTAAGCTGCTGTTGGGTATTGTCTGCCTGGCTGCGCAGCCTTTCCACTGTGCGCCGCAGGCGGATGGTACGGCTGCGATCTTGTATATCGCTCAAATCTGCTTGGGCATAGAGCCTGACGATAACAGTCATCGTTTCATTTTCCACAAGGGTGCCAAGTGCGCTGTAAAGATCAGGCGCAATTTTCTGAGTGGGCGTAAATGCACCAAGACCAGCGGTTGGCAAAAACCCTTCCTCTTCTCTAGCTGAAGAGCTCATGACAGTTAATAGGATTAACAAAATTGCCAAGAGAATAGGCGTGGCTTTGTAAACGTCTCGCGCTCTCATGGTCTTGCTCCCTGCAGCCGGAGATGGCGTTTGAGCCGGTTGACTGCTCCTTTCAGGAATTGGGCCAGGTTGGGCCAATAATGCACAACGGCCGTTGTCACCAGCACCAGTAAAATCATTACGGCCGCCGTCAGCGTCAGCGTCAGCTCCAGCGGCTGCTTAGAAACAACCACCGGCTTGATGGCTCCAGCTGGGGCTACCAACCAATCAAAACGGGCCACGCTGTCTTCCATGCCCAAGCGACGCACTACCACATCGATTTGCCAGTTACCGGCCAGGCTCAAATTATTGCTTCCTGCCAAAAAACGGCCGTCCTCCACCTCCTCAGCAATTATGCTATCCTGGCCACTTGCTTCATCCAGATACGTGAACCGCAGAATCACGCGGGAGATTTCTGCCGGGGCTGGTCGCAAGGTG
>JBHIWP010000252.1:0-8808 GCA_041987425.1 Promineifilaceae bacterium (SeqCode)
ATGACGAACTCTCCTGAATCATCCATAAGCTGCAAAATGCCGTTAAACGCTCCGGTGGGGTCCGGCAGAGGGTCGTTGGCAACTGTAATACTTGTGGGCATTGTTGCCAGCCAGATCAGGCCGATGCCCAGCAGCACAGCATAAGGCAAAGCTTGGGCAAGGCGTTTTCCTGAGGGAAGTTGGGCTGCTCGGCGTAGTGGTTGCATGGCCCCATTATCTATACGCCAAAGTAATAAAACAAAAAACGATTGGTCGATACCTATTGACTGAATCGTTCTGTCTATAAAACGCCTGGTGGTGGCCGTGGGAACCAGAAATTACTTGACATAGCAAAATATTAACTTGACATAGTCTTGAGCCATGCTAAACTGGCAGCAACATGCAAGCAAGAATCCGACGGGCTTTTAGAAGGGTCCGGCAGTTACTTTTAGCAGTTATTTTCCCCGTCTGGCGCTTCATCGGCCGACTTGGTTTGGCGTTCCGAAATCTCCTCAACTGGCTCGTTTGGAAACCGTTTTTTTATGTGACAATGCCATTTTGGCTGCCGCTGCGCTGGCTGCTGTGGGATACGCTTGTGGAGATAGCCCCACCTGCCTGGCGGTTTATGGGCCGGCTGGGGCTGGCAATACGGCATCTGCTTGTTGTTGGCGTGTGGCGGCCGTTCTTGTTGCTGATTATACGGCCGTCCCTGTGGCTCTATCGGCGGGGGTTAAAACCCGCTGCGCTGTGGATTGCTCGCTTAATCTGGCGACAGCTTTTGTGGCTCTGGCGGCGCACCGCCCCACAAAGGGCCATTTACGGCCGTCAGGTTAGTTCTCGATGGCGCTTGCTAAAAGCCTCATTATGGCTTCTGTGGCGGCGACCTAAGCCCCCCGCAGGTGTGGCGATAGCGCCCAAGCGCCCGCGCGAAAATTTGCGGGCTGTGCGCACTTTTCGGCTGGCAACGGCCGTAGCTACGCTGGCGCTCGTTGTGGTAGTGGGCATGCTGAGCACCCGCGAATCATCAATCGGCCAAACGGCCAGCGCTGACGATCGGCCGTTCGAGACGCCCACGCCCAACATTATTGTGCTTACGCCCACGCCGCTGCCGCCCACGCCCACGCCCATCCCGACCGTTTCTGTGAAGCTGACGCCCTGGGCTACGCCCAACCCGCTGGACGGCGGCGGCGCGGTGATTTTTACCCAGCGAGTGAATGGCAACAGTGATATTTATATCTTGCCCGTCGGCCAGCCCGACTCTATCCGCCTGACGACGCATCCGGCTGAGGATCGCGATCCGGCCTGGGGACCAGACGGTACTGAAATTGCCTTTGCCTCGCGGCGAGACGGCAATTGGGAGCTGTATGTCTACAACATTGCCAGCCGTGAACTGCGCCGCGTAACGAATGATTTGGCCTATGATGCGGCGCCTACCTGGTCACCTGATGGGCAGTGGTTGGCCTATGAATCATATCGCGACGGCAATCTGGACATTTATTTGATCAAGGCCGACGGCAGCGAAGGACCCTTCCGGCTGACCAACGACCCTGCACCTGACTTTTCCCCTGCCTGGTCGCCTGGCGGACGGCACATTGCTTTTACCAGCCTGCGCGGCGGCAGCCAGGATATTTTTATGCGCTGGCTCGATGCTGGTATTAACGGCGGGGTGACAAACATGACGCAATCGCCCGGCCTGCAAGAAGACGATGCGGCTTTCTCGCCAGACGGCCGTTCCCTGGTGTATGCCGAACACAGCGCGGGCTTCCCGGTGATGTATGCCCTGCCGCTGGATGAGGAGTATGGCCCGGCTGAAGCTGCCTATGGCCTGGGCCAGCAGGGCCGCGCACCCGCCTGGTCGCCCGACCGGCGTTCGGTGCTGTTTGTGTACGATCAGGGTGGGCGCAGCTTTTTGCTGTCTGGCAGCGTGGAGGCCTGGAGCGTGGTGCCGCAGATGTTTGTGAGCGACGGCCGTATTGATGATCCATCGTGGACGGCCGTGCGCCTGACGCCGGGCATGCGCAACCAGTTGCAAAACATTGACCGGCTGGCGGGCAGCGAGCCGCTTTATGTGGAAGCCCTGGCCGATTCTGAGGCTGGTCAGCCCCCCAGCTTGCTCTTTCCAGTGGAAGTCAACGCCCCCTCACCGTATCTCAGCGATGCAGTTGATCAGTCATTTGCCGCGCTGCGGCAGCGGGTCATTGCTGAAGCCGGGTGGGACTTTTTAGGACGGCTGGACGGTATGTTCGAGGCGATTGAGGCACGGCCGTTGCCGGGCCAATCTGTCCAGTCATGGAATAAAGCGGGCCGCGCTTTCGACTTCTATTTTCGTGAAGCGTTGGGTTTTGAGCCACAGGTAGAACTGATGAAGCTGGAGATCAATGGGGAGATTTATTGGCGCGTGTTTGTAAAGACGGCGGCTCAAGATGGCAGCCAGGGGGAGCCTTTGCGCACCCTCACCTGGGATTTGCAGGCGCGCAGCGGTGATGATCCAAGCTATTATGAACAGGGGGGTAAGTGGCGTGAGGCTGTCCCCGCTGGATATTACGTTGATTTTACGGCTTTGGCCGCCGACTACGGTTGGCACTGGGTGCCTGCCAATAACAGCTGGCGCACATATTTTCCAGACATTCGCTTTTGGCATTACGAAAAGCGGGATGATTTAACCTGGGAAGCAGCCATGCGGCAGCTTTACTCTGATGAAGAGCTGGCTCCCTTGCTGGAACGGCCGTAACCTCCATGTTTACGCTTCGAAAAAAAACCTGTAACTTACAGAGCCAGAGCGCTTTGCGTAAAGCTCTACTCATCTGCGTTTTCCTTCTGTTGTTAGCTGGCTGCGGCGAAGCGCAGGTTACCCCGACGCTGGTTGCCCCGCTGAATTTACCCCCGGCACAGCAAACTGAAATTGCCATAACGGCTGAGGCTGAATCTGGCAGCGGCCGTATTGCGAGCGGCGGGCGCACGGTTACAAATTTAGTCAGAGACGTGCCTACGCCGGATGGTGTGGGTATACGGCCGAACGAAGCACAGCAGCTTTGGGTGCCCGATGCCGGGCCGGAGCCGCCGGAAGGATGGCGCCCACCACCCTACGCCGTTCCCCTCTCACGCCATTACGACGATCACTATTGGCTGGCGCGTCCCTTGCCTTCTGGCAGCCGCAACTATGATTTAGAGTGGTATCCCTACGGCAATGACGTGCTGCTGCCGGAGCTGCCTTCGTATCGTATTCATCACGGCATGGATTTTCCTAACGACACGGGCACGCCAGTTCTGGCAGCGAGCAGCGGTACGGTGGTTCATGCAGGAGCTTTGCCCAGTCCTCATAATGGCGTTAACTATTACGGCAATACCGTCATCATTCTGCATGATTGGCAGTGGCAGGGAAAGGATGTCTACACACTGTATGCCCACACGCTGGAACTATTTGTGCAGGAAGGGGATTCTGTGCAGCAAGGGCAGCTTATTGCCGGGGTAGGTAGTTCTGGTGAAGTCAGCGGCCCGCATCTGCATTTTGAAGTGCGGGTGGGCAGCAATAATTATGGTGATGCACGCAACCCGGCGCTTTGGATCGCGCCGTTTGAGGGGTGGGGAACCCTGGCGGGCCGTCTGGTAGATAAAAACAGCCAGATGATTTCCAGCGCTTTGCTTACGCTGCTGCCGCTGGACGTAGATACGGCCGTGCGCAAGCAGCGTACCTACTACCCCACCGTCCGCTCTGATGAAGTATGGCGTGAAAACTTCGTTTTTGGCGATTTGCCAGCCGGACGTTACCGTCTGGTAATCGATACCAACGATGGCCTTCATGTTTATCAACGTGAAGTGGAGATTTTTCCCGGCCAAACCAGCTTTGAGATTATCTCGACTGACTTTGAATTCTTACCAACGCCAACTCCTATCCCCGACCAACCTCCTTTGGAAGGCGAAGAATCGTCAGGGTGAGCCTGGCGATTGGCGAATCAGTGGAGTATTTCGCCCTTGTTGAATTGATCGCCTGCTTCCAACACAAACTTAATGTGCTGCACCAGCTGCACTGGCGTCAGGTCTTTGCCAATTAGCCCGTCTGCCCCCAAGGCAATCGCTTTGGCTTCATTTTGCGGCGTGTTGTAAGCCGTCACAAAAATAATTGGGATAGTTGTGAATTCTCGCAGGCGATGATACAGTTCCCATCCATCGAGTTCTGGCATCATCAAATCAACCAGAATAAGATCAGGCATGCCTTCTCGCGCTTTATCCAGCCCTTCCAGGCCGCTAAAGGCAACTTCTGTTTCATAGCCCGCCAGCTGGACCATATCTTGCATGAGTTGAGCCATTTGGGGGTTATCATCAACCACCAGGATGACAGGCATAGGCTTTCCTTTCTTTTAGTTTAGTGTAACCTTCTGCTGTGTTGCTGCCCTATTCTAGCTGGAAAAAGCAGATGAGGGAAATCAACAACTTGACATAATACATTGACACTGTTTCTGAAACTATGCTAAAATTTTGACATGATTTTGAGGCGTTGGTTGGGTAAAAGCAAGCAAAACTGGCAGCGTTACGGCCGTTTCCTAACGGTTGGCCTTTTGCTGGCGGCGGTGGTGATGCTGCTGAGTCCCAGCCAGACCCACGCGGCCAGGCGTCAGGGGCTTCATCGCACAGGCAACAGCCCAGAAGCATCGTTGCTTTCGCCAATGTGGGGGCCTACCATACGCCAATGGTCCACCTATATTGGCGTGCTGGCGAAGAGGCACGGGCTGGACCCCGATTTAATTGCGGCAGTAGTACAAGAAGAGTCAAACGGCCGTATGGATGGGGTTAGCGCAGCTGGTGCAGTGGGCCTGATGGGCGTCATGCCCCAGGGGCCGGGTTTAGAATGGCGGCCGACGTCAGAACAGCTGATGAACCCATCTGTGAATCTTCGGTGGGGCGTGGCTATTTTGGCGGAAGTGGTGCGCCAGGCCGGGGGCGATCTGGCTTCGGCGCTGGCAGCCTACAGCGGTGGTTGGGAGTATGTAAACAGCAACGTACCGCAGGCCTATGCCACCAATGTGTTGGACAATTACGCCAGGGCCGTGCTGGTGCGTGAGAACATTTCGCCGGATATTGCGGTGCAGTGGACCATTGCCGTGGAGATTAACAAGGGCTACGTGCCCAATTCATCGTTGCTGGTGCTGGGGAAGCAGCCGGTTTCTGGCCTTTACACTTACGCCAGGCACCGCGTTTATGATTACGTGGATGATTTCGGCCGTTCCTTCTTCATTGAAGGATATGTTGTGCCGGTTGCCCTGGTTGTGCCAGCGGATTCTGACCCCGCCAACATGACTTTTGGCCGTGGTGATGAGGTTGATTTACATTTGCAGGCGCGCCTGAGCGAGGATGGCGTGAAGATTGATACAAGCAACCCTCGCATCATTTTGGCCTGTTTACCTAGCCTGAGCCGCCTGCGCGGTATTGCCAGTACCCGGTGGTTTGCACCTTCTGGTTGTCCTTCATGGCATCGCTAGTTCGTAAGCCAACGCCAGCTTTTTAGGACAAACGTAATCGTTTCTTGATTGCCAATTTTTAATATTATTTACTAGAGAGACAAACGCCTCACAAGCTAGTTGCGGCGTTTTTTGTTTTACAGTTCTTTTGCTTATGCCTACACCTTTCATGCATTTACATATTGCGGAGCAGATTTATGACTCTGTTGCGGCGGCGGGAAACGGCCGTGCTCAGGCGTCGTTGGCGGCGGAGTGGCCTGCATTTTACCTGGGGAGCGTGGCCCCAGATGTAAATGCAATCTCTGCGCTGCCTCGTCATGCTACCCATTTCTATAAAGTTCCGCCCGACCCGGATGAGACGGCACATCTAACGATGTTGGACCAATATCCGCAGTTGAAGGATTTAGCTGCCATGCCTTCAGGCCAGGCAGTCTGTGTGGCCGCCTACAGCGCCCATTTGATGCTAGATTTGATCTGGCTGCGCGAGGTGGTTTATCCGTTTTTCTTTTTGCCCAAGGATTTAGGCGACCGGCAGCAGCGCACGCTGACCCACTTTATCCTGCTCACTTATCTGGACACCCTGGCCCTAAATGAGCTTCCAGAAACGGCCGTCTCTACCCTGGCGGCTGCCCGCCCGAATCAGTGGCTGCCGTTTATTGACGATGAAATCTTGCTGGCCTGGCAAGAAATACTGGTGGCTCAGCTTCAGCCTGGGGCGCCGGTAAGGACCATAGAGATTTACGCCGAACGCCTAGGCATGGCTCCGCACGATTTTGCGGCAAACCTGCAAGACCCTGACTGGATGCAGGCGCAGGTTTTTGGCAAGATTCCCGTGCAGCAAGTGCAGACGATACTGCAGACGGCCGTTCCCAAAAGTATTAGTTTAATAAATGACTATTTAGGTTTTGCCCGTTCTACGAATTGATATTGAACTGTGTAGCGCGATGTGAAGATAGTTTTCAATATCATTTCACGCCACGCATCAGACAAGCCCCAGTAACGACAAACCTCAAGGACAAGATAAGCCAATGACCCACACTCCCATACCTTCCCAAATTCGCGACACGGTGCAGGCCCGTTTTCCCGACGGCCGCGCCTTTGATGCCCCTATTGGCACAACATTAGAAGCTTTTATTCAGGCAGCACAGCCGGTGGCAAACGGCCGTATCGTAGCCGCGCTCAAAAATGGCAGGCTGCGCGAACTGTCTCACCCGCTAGAGGAAGACGCTCTTTTGGTTCCTGTCACCTCTGCCGATTCGGATGGCAGCCGAATATACCGGCGCTCCCTCTGCTTTTTGATGATTGCTGCCGCGGCCGAAATCTGGCCTGGCAGAATTATTACGATTCAACACTCCATGCCTTTTGGGGGCTACTACTGTGAAAGTGACGACGCTGAATGCGCCACGTCTGAAAACTTGCAGCTGCTCAAGGAGCGCATGCAGGCGCTTGTTGACGCCGATTTGCCGATAGACCAGGTGCGTGTGCCATTGGATGAGGCTCTGGCGCTCTTTCGGCAGGAGGGCGATCTGGAGAAGGCTAACTTATTTGCCAAGCGGCGTAAAGATTACCTGACGATGTATGAGCTAAACGAGGTGCGCGATTATTTTCATGGCTTTATGGTGCCGCGCACCAGCTATCTGGATCTATTTGATTTGCGTCTTTACAAGGATGGCTTTATTTTGCAGTTTCCCCGGCGCCATGAGCCAGATAAGCTACAGCCGTTTGAAGATGAGCCACGCCTGGCACGAATCTTTCAGGAGTATGATGAGTGGCTGCGCATCATTGGCCTGCCCAGCGTATCGGCCCTGAACAGCGCTTTGGCCAACGGCCGTATGCAGCAAACCATCCTGGTGGCCGAAGCTTTTCATCAACAGCAGCTGGCCCAAATTACGACCGAGATTGCCAGCCGACGCGATGAAATAAAAATTGTCCTTATCTCCGGCCCCACCTCAGCGGGCAAAACGACTTTTAGCAAAAGACTGGCTATTCAGCTGATGGCCCACGGCATCTTCCCGGTAACGATTGGCATGGACAATTACTTTGTAGATCGGGAATTTACCCCACTTGATGAAAACGGCGACTACGACTTTGAAGCGTTGGAAGCAGTAGACGTGCCTCTGTTTCGCGAACATCTAAAGATGCTCATGCAGGGCATCATGATTGAGCAGCCCTTTTATAATTTTCGCACCGGCAGGCGTGAAAAAGGCGGGACACTGCAAATTGGCTCTGAACACGTGCTGCTAATAGAGGGAATCCACGGCCTGAACCCCAGACTTGTTGAAGGCATTCCCCCGGAAGCTATGTATCGCGTGTTTATCTCTGCCTTCACGCAGCTGAACCTGGACAAGCATAATCGCGTGCCCACTACCGACACGCGCCTGCTGCGGCGTATTGTGCGCGATGCAGCGCACCGCGGCTACTCTGCTGCCGACACAATTGCCCGCTGGCCCAGCGTTCGCCGGGGCGAAAAACGACATATTTTTCCGTACCAAAACAATGCCAACGTCTTTTTTAACTCAGCGCTGGTCTATGAAATGTCTGCCATGAAGCGCCTGGCGGAGCCGCTCTTGCTGCAGGTGGAGCCCGGTACGCCAGAGCGAATAGAGGCGAATCGCCTGCTGGCCTTTTTGCAGTGGTTTGACCCCATTTCCAGCGAAGGATTGGGCCTGATTGCCAGCGACTCAATTTTGCGGGAGTTTATTGGCGGTTCAATTTTGGAGAAATTCGAGGTGTGGCGGGGCTCAGGAGAGGCTTAGCTGCGGCAAAATGAGGCGGAACAGGGCAAAAATATCCAATAAGACCAGCGCCGCGCCGAGGCCCAACGGAAACAGGTTAACGAGGAACGGCCGTTCGCGACGAAACGGCCGTTCTACCAAAAGTAGCCAGGTGCCCAGCCCTAGAGACAGCCCTAGCGAGATAGGAATGAGCGCGGGAAACAGGTAGCGTCCCTGATGCTGCACAAACGTAAAGTTGTAGCCCACATGAATGGACAGGGTGAGCAAAAATACCAGCCACAAAATAAGGACCGGCAGGCGAGAGCGAAACTGTACCGGCAGCTGGGTAGTCGTAAAGCGATAAAGCAGCAGACCGAGCACGGCCAGGCTTGATAAGCCCAATAGCAGCCAGTAAATTTCAACTCTTAAAGCGACTGCCATCCAGCCAAATTGCCCCCAAAAGCTGTTAAACGTTGTATGCAGGAAGCGCTGGATGGTGCCAGTAAGGCCGAACTGCCCAATCCACTCCACTGTGCGCGGCTGCCCAACCACCACTGCGTCGTGCGCAGCCTTGCCCAATATGTCTAGTCCGCCGTACACAACCACATTCCGCACCCACCAGATGGCTCCCAGTAAGAACGCAGGCGTAAATAGCAGGA
>JBHIWP010000253.1:0-8793 GCA_041987425.1 Promineifilaceae bacterium (SeqCode)
GCAGGGCAGGCACGGGCTGTTCGTGGGCGCTGTCGGGCAGCCAAATTTTGGCCGCAAGGCGGGCGCCGTCGGCCAGAGGAATCCAGACGTTTTCTAGAATCGTGACGGAATGGGGAAAGTCGGTGCGAATTTTCATGAATGGACCTCGTTTCATAGAATCTTTTTTGACGCAAAGAACGCAAAGTTAATGAAGGGGCAAAGAAAGTGGTTAGTTTCGTTTTGTTTCCTGTCCCCCCTGTCGCCTTTACGTCGAATTTTGAGGATGAACGGCCGTAAGTATAGCCAACTCATTCACCCACAAGTAGTTTTTGTTACTTTCTACCTGATGTGGGCAGACGGCCGTATAATTCCACAATTCTCTGTGCGACGAATCGCACACGACGCCGAGCACAAGAAGCTTGTATTTTCTTCGCGTTCTCCGCGCTCTCCAAGGTAAAAATATAGGCAAAGGGACAGAGAGATGACCGAAGCTTTTAACCCCGATGGACAGGTAATTCAGGAAAAATATGAACGGCAGGGCTGGCCTGCCATCAAGCGGCCGGATTTAAAGCCGCCGGACGGCTGGGATATGGCGCTGATTCCGGCCGTGAACCGGGTGCGCAACCACCAGCTTTCGCCAGACGGCCGTCAAATTGCCTTCATTTGGGACCGCGAAGGACAGTCTGACGTGTATGTGATGTCTAGCGATGGCGGTTGGCCTCGGCGCATTTCCACGCGGCGGGCAGCCGTGTCCTATTGGGCCGATGAAGTGCCGCAGTGGTCGCCCGACGGCCAGTGGCTGGCCTTTTCGATGCAGAGTCACGTACACATTGCCCCAGCCGCAGGCGGCTTGCCGCAAAAGATCAGCGATTTTGCTTCCTCTGCCTCCTCGCCGGTGTGGCTGCTGGACAGCAATGAGTTGGTCGTGAGCGTTGAGCGAGATGATCGCGTGCAGCTTTTGCTGACGGACCGGAACGGCCGTTGGCCGCGCCGAATCGTAGAAACCCCGGGTGACGCCTGGGACGCCAAACCATCGCCAGACGGCCGTTTCCTCCTCTTCACCCACCGCCCCTTCGACGACATGAACCGCCTGGACCTCTGGCTGGTGGAAATCGAGACGGGTCAGGTGTGCCAGGTGACCAACACGCCTAAACTGCGTAACTGGGGCGGCATCTGGTCGCCAGACGGCCAGCAAATCGCTTTTATCTCGCAGCGACCGGGGTTTAACGAGGTGTGGCTGGTGCGTCCGGACGGTACGGGCCTGCGCCAGCTTTCGCACGAGGGGGCCGACTTTGCTGGTCTGGCCTGGTCGCCGGACGGCAGCCGTATTGCCTGCACCGTCAATCGTCAGGGGGCGTATGAGCTGGCGCTGCTGAACGTCGATTCGGGCGAGGTGCAGACGCTGCGGGCAGGCAAGGGCGTTCATGCCCTGCCGCGCTGGTCGCCCGATGGTGCCAGTTTAACGGTGACTTATGAAGATGCGGTGCTGCCGCCGGATTTGTATCGGGTGACTGTGGAGAACGGCCGCACCATCCAGCTCACCTTTTCCAACCTGCCCGCGCTGGAAGCCGTTCAGCTTGTTGTGCCGGAAGTCATTAGCTACAAAAGCTACGATGGACTGGAAATTCCGGCCTTTCTCTATCGCCCGGCGAAATCGAACGGGGCAGCGGTGGTCTATCCACATGGGGGACCGTCGTCGCTGTACGACGTTTCCTGGGACATTTGGGCGCAATATTTTGTGGCCAAGGGTTACACTTGGCTAGCGCCCAACTATCGCGGCAGCACCGGCTATGGCGTGACGTTTGAGCAGGCCAACTACAACGATTGGGGCATCGGCGACACGCAAGACTGTTTGCATGGAGCACGCTACTTGCACCAATTTTCCGAGATTGATCCGGAGCGCATCGGCATTTTTGGCAGCAGCTACGGCGGCTACATGACGGCCTGCTGCCTCAGCCGCGACCCGGATTATTTGTATGCCTGCGGCGTGAGCAAGTACGGCGATGCCAATGTGCTTAGCTCCTGGGCACAGTGCAACCGTGACCTGCGACTCTACACCGAAATCTTCCTGGGCCATCCGGCTCTTAACCGCCCGGTACATCGGGCCGCCTCGCCCATTGCTGAGGTGGAAAATGTGCAGAAGCCTGTCTTTATTGCCCACGGCCTGGACGATACCGTGGTGCCACCGCAGTCATCGGAGGAGTGGGTAGAGGCGCTGCGCCGGGCGGGCAAGTCGTTTGAGTACAAGACCTACGCTGGCGAGGCCCACGGCTTTTTGCAGAAGAAAACAGTGCTGGATTTTTACGGCCGTATGGAAATATTCCTGGATTGGTACCTGCTGCCGCGAAAATAAGTAGACATTACCGGTAATAATAGATCCACAGATTAACGCAGATTTCGCAGATTTTTGCCTTTAATCTGCGTTAATCTGCGAAATCTGCGGAAAATCAAGATTTACATGACCAGACAACGCAGTTCACGACGAGCCGAACGACGCGCCGAGCGATTGGCATTGCCACTGCTGCAAATGGATTTTGGCACGGTACGTAATGGGCAACGGCCGTATGACTTCCTGCCATCCGAGCAAATTGAAAAAATTCATAACGCGTCGCTGCACATTCTGGAAAATGTCGGAATCGATTTTCTGGACGATGAAGTGCTGTCGATTTGGGCCAAGGCGGGGGCAAAGGTTGATTTTAAGGCGCAGCACGTGTGGATTGATAGCGGGCTGCTGCGCGAAGCGATTGCCACCGCGCCGCCCGGCTTCACCTGGCGCGCCCGCAACCCGGCGCACGACGTATTCATCGGCGAGAACAGCATCGCTTTTGGCCCTAACGGGGGCATGGTGTACGCGCACGATCTGGCAAACGGCCGTCGCCCAGGCACTTTCACCGACTACCAAAACCTTGTCAAACTGTCTCAGATGGCCCCGCAGCTTCACTTTGCCGTCTGGGAGCAGGTGGCCCCGCAAGACATTCCGTCCAATACGCGGCACCTGCACCGGCTGCTGGCTGGCTTTACGTTGTCCGATAAGGCGGTGATGGAGGCGGCACACGGCCGTATCATCACCGCTGACTGCCTGAAAATGGCCGAGATTGTCTTTGGCTCGCTGGATGGCGACCCGGTGATTGGCGACGTGATCAACGTCAACAGCCCGCTGCGCTTCGACGAGCGCATGCTGGGCGGGCTGCTCACCTACGCCCGCGCCGGGCAGGTGACGTTCATTACCCCCTTCATTCTGGCCGGGGCCATGAGCCCGGTAACGATGGCGGCGGCGCTGGCCCAGCAAAACGCCGAGGCGCTGGCGGGCATCGCCCTGACGCAGCTGGTGCGGCCCGGTGCGCCCGTCATTTACGGTGGATTTACCACCAACGTGGATTTAAAGAGCGGCAGCCCCGCCTTTGGTACGCCGGAAGGCGCCTGGGCGCTGCTGGTGGGCGGCCAGCTGGCCCGCTACTATAACCTGCCCTATCGCGGCAGCGGCAGCCTGACAAACGCCCAATCTCCGGACGCCCAGGCCAGCTACGAGACGATGTGGAACTTATGGCCCGCCGTTTTGGCCCACACCAACTTGCTGATGCACGCTGTGGGCTGGCTGGAGGGTGGCCTGACCGCTTCATTTGAGAAGTTCATCATCGACCTGGAGAATCTGGCAATGTTTCGCCACTTTTTGGCCGGATTTGCCGTCGACGAAGCCAGCCTGGCGCTGGACATGATTGCCGAGGTGGGCGCGGGTGGACATCACTTTGGCACGCCCCACACCCAGGCGCAGTTTCAAACAGCGTTTTACCAGTCGTCGCTGGCGGACCGGCAGGGATATGACAGTTGGGTGCAGGCGGGCGGGCAGGATACGGCCGTGCGTGCCCACGCCATCTGGCAGCAAATGCTGAAACAGTACGAACCTCCGCTAATCGACCCGTCAATTGCCGAAGCGCTGCACGATTTTGTGGCCCGGCGAGAGCGGGAGCTGGTAGGGCGGAATTTGTATGATTAGGAGATGTAATACAGGAGGTCGCATGTTTGTTGCGGTGGATGACGCTCAATTTTTTGTGGTTTCCTTTGGGCAGGGGCCGCGCACGCTGGTGGGGATTGGCGGCTGGACGGGCAGTTGGGAGGTGTGGGCCGATGTGTTTGGCATTTTGAGCCAGAATTGGCGCACGGTGGGCATCGATCATCGCGGCACGGGGGCGACGCTGGCGGAGACGGCAGGCGTGACGTTTGCCCAAATGGCCGACGATTTGCTGGCGATTTTGGATGCGCTGGAAATTGAGCAATGTGTGCTGGCGGCGGAATCTTCCGGGGCGGCGACGGCGCTGACGGCCGTTGCCCAACAACCCCAACGGTTTACGGGTCTGGTGCTGTCTGGCGGGCTCTACTTTCAGCCACCGCCGCAGCAGGAACCACCGCCGTTTTTGCTGAGCTTGCAGACGAATTATGAAACGGCCGTTGACCAATTTATCCACGCTTCCTTGCCAGAAACTAGCGATCCGGCCATGCACGCCTGGGCCAGAAAAATCTTGCTGCGCGCTTCGCAGGCCGCGGCTATCCATCTGTTCAAAGCAACAATTGGGCTGGATTTACGGCCGTTGCTGTCGCAAATTACGCTGCCCACCTTGCTGCTGCATGGCGACGCTGACCAGATCTTGCCATTAGCGTCTTCCCAATGGCTGGCGGCGCAGCTGGCGCAAGGGCAGCTACATACGCTGCACGGTGCAGGCCACGCGCCAATGATGACCTTTCCCCAGGAAGTAGCGGCAGCGATTGAGGGATATTTTTAAGAATTTCTCCACAGATTTCGCAGATTACGCAGATAAAGCGCCCAAAATCTGCGTAATCTGTGTAATCTGCGGATGTCTATTTTGAATGGCAGGTTTAGGAAATGGCGAATAAAACTGAGTTTTTTGCTTACGACGAACTGACCTGGCCGGAAACGGCCGCATTGTCTCGCACCACGCCGCTCATCATTCCGTTAGGGACGGGCTACGATTTGGCAAAGTTGGCCGATAGCCTTGGCCAGCCGGAGCGTGTGGGGCTGCTGCCTGCCATTCCTTTTGGCTGGCGGGGCAGCGGTTTGGCGGTGGCGGAGGGGTTGCTAACGGCCGTTCTGCAAAACTTGCTGAACAGCCTGCGCGAAGACGGTTTTACGCGGGTGTTTGCCTTGATTCCGCAGGATATGAACCTGGGGCTGAATGACCAGGCTATTGTGCTGCCGCATTCTACGCAGGTTAAGCCCGTGCCCTTGCTGCCGCCCGTCAGTGAAGTGGGCAAAGTGGTGATCATTCCCATCGGGCACACGGAGCAGCACGGCTACCATTTGCCGCTCTCGACGGATAATTTGATTATTGAGGCGATTGGGAATGGGGTGAGTACGGCCGTTCCCGACCACGCTTTTACGCTGCCCACTTTTCCCTACGGGGTGAGCACCCACCGGCAGGCGTTTGCCGGGACGCTCAACGTGCAGGGGCGCGCCTTTGAGGATTTCTGGCTGGCGGTGGTGGACGGGCTGGTGGGGCGCGGCTTCGACCGCTTTTATTTGATGAGCGGGCACGGCGGCAACTGCTCCTTTCTGGTCAACGTGGTGAAATATGCCGGGGAGCGCCACCGCCGCATCTTTTGCGCCACGGCCTGGCTGCACACTTCCGGCCACATTGCTGCGCCCGTGGTGCAGGAGACGCGCCGGTCAAAACGCGGCGGCATGGGGCACGCGGGCGAGCTGGAAACGGCGATGATTTTGCATCTACGCCCGGACCTGGTGCATCAAGAGGAGGCGGTGGACGAAATTGATTTTGTTAGCACGGCGAGCTACTACATGGATTGGGTGGAAGGCGGTGAGCTGGTGGCCAACCCGCCCTGGGACGACGACACGGCGACGGGGGCCTATGGCGCGGGCAGTTTGGCAACGGTGGAAAACGGCCGTCGCTGGCTGGAAGCGGGCATTGCCGAGAAAGTGGCCCACGTGCACGAGATTCATGAGCAACACGGCCGTCGTGAAGCCCGGCGCAATTCGGGGTTTGGCTTGTGGGGAAAGATGGGGTGAGGTTGGAAAATAGGAACAAGTCTAAAATCTATTTGAACATTAAAGTTCGGAATAATCATTAGGCAAATAAAATTCTAGGTTCATTTCTTCAAATACTGAAAAGTCCTCAAATTGAGGTATTATATAGCCCATTCCTGTTCCTGATATTTCTTTTTCTCTATGCTCGTGTTCCCGCGTTACTATTATTTCCTTAACCGAATTTGCACGCTTTACATCATTATCTAATAAATAGAATCGTAACTTACCCAAATTTATAAGAGTAGTCCATGCTTTTTCAGGATTATAATTCTCAATTGGACCCGCATAGTATTCAAGTTTATCCAATAAATCATCAATCAATTTTCGTCGAATTCGCGGCCTCAGTTTTGGATAGATATCCACATAACCGTCCTCTGAAACGATAAGAGCTAAACACGGAGTTCCAGAATTTATTTGTCCATCAATGTATCGAATTGCAGAATTAAATCTGGCTCCCCTAGTAGGATTACCATTTTCAGAGGCTAAACCATCAAGGATTACACCAAACCCAAAAATTACTCCATCCGGTGAAATCAAAATAGCACCGTCAACACTTGAAATGTGAGCTACGATTTTCCGCGTGACACTAATAGGCTGTATTATTGTACTTTGAGCGGATAATCGATTAGCTTCTTCAAATGCCTTTGGCGTAACTACCAACATGGTGCCATGTTGTTGGCTGACTGCTCCTTCAACTCCTTCAATAAGAATTTCACATTTATCTTTTGAAACTTTAAATAAACGAGTGACGTGATCATAAAACTGTATTTTGTCAAATCGCTCTCTTGGCAACCTGGGTTGTCTATATTGCACCCTTAACATGACGTTGTTAGCATGGACTAGCTCCCATGTATAGTGCTCGGTAAACCTTAGTTCAAATAAATTTTCTTTTGAAGGGTTGTATGATTTTAAAGGATTTCCCAAACCCCAAATGCTTTTCCCGTCGCATAATAGAGCCATTGAATTACTTGAAATCTCTAACAATTTACGAATTCCCCTGTAGTTGTTAGTACTTACAGGATCCTTTAACTTTATCTGGACATTTACATCTGATGATTCTGAGCTAACCACAATCAGCCTTCCCCTGCTTCCCGCACCTTCATAACGTTCTGCTGATATTGCATTGGAAAGGTTAAGTAAATCACCCCCCATTTCATTAACTCGAAATCTAATTGATGACAACAAGCTAGACGCAGCATCTTCTAGAAGTCTTTCAACATTAGCAAACCAATAATGTTGACCCTGTGAAGGTGACTGGAGTTCACGTCTACTCGCATACAATATTTCCAAAATAATTGCCTCTAAAAATGAACGCTCAAGTTGACGGTTCCGTAGTGGATTCAATACAAGTGATTTTGATTGCAGATGATACTGTTGGTTATAAAATTTCTTATCAAGCTGAATTACAGTCATTACCCAGTGATCATTCATTGTTATGGGAAAACTGCAGAAAGTAATCCTATCCGATTCAGCTTTATATTTATCAAAAATTTCTTGAGCGGCTCTTTTTAATGCTTTTGGGTATAAAGACTCTTTGTGTGCTTTGTGTAAATGGGGGGCTCCCATCATTATATTTTGTTCAGGATCATTTTCATAGTAGTTTTTAGTAGTTCTGAAAACTTCCTGAAACTCCTTCTGTAAAACTCCCCAATCTTCCGGTTGAAAATAAACTTGCTCAACACTTTCACTATTTATTGGAATTCCTAATATAAAAGCATCAAAGGTTAGTTGAAGCTCCAATGTTTTGAAGATATCTTCCAATAACATTTCAACTGCTTTTTGGAAGACATGTTGCCATTCCCACATAAACATTCGTATTTTCATTGAGATGATTACCCGATTATTGTCCTTTGAGCCCATTTACTACAAAAATATTTGCAATGCTAGCATCATTGCAAATATTAGTCTGCACGAGTGCTGGATAAACAAAATACGCAAAGACAGTTTACAAAAAAATAGGCCAAATTCAAAGTTGCTTTGGCACGGCTAGTGGGGGGTATGGTTAGAAGTTAGCATTGCTGAAAAAGCGGCCCACGTGTACAGGTTTCATGAGCAACATACCTGCTGCGAAGCGCGGCGCAAAGCGAGTTTAGGCATTTTGACTGTTAGCCAGCAGAATGGACAGCATTACGCCGACCTCACGACTCTGGATCAAGCCCGAATACGCGAAGCTCCTGATCACAGCGACACGCCTTGGCGATACGTGCGGCCCATTCGATGGCATCCTCCCGTGAAGGCAGCTCCAGGACAGTGAAGCCACCATTGAGCGGCGGCGCCCACGGGTAGCCTCCCTCAGCCACTGAGCCATTGGCCGAAACGAGCACGGGCGGCACGGTTTCATCAATACCCCCGCCGAAAACGTAGACGCCCGCGGCCTTCGCCTCGCGTATCACCGCACGAGCGTCTTGACCCACCGCCTCAAACTCACTGTCGGGTACATTCATTGCTGCACTGGGGAATGAAATGAGATACTTTGCCATGATCTTCCTTTTCCTTGCTGTGGCACTGTGTCTCGCCGCGCCACTTACATTGCCTACCGGAAAAACAAAAACGCGCACGACAGTTTACAAAATATTTGGGCAAATTCAAAGCTGCTTGGGTAGGGATTGGGGTAGGGTTACCCATTAACCACCTGATGAAGTACGGCCGTTTACCTGATACCCCCACAATTGCAATTCATTCGTCAGCACCCCGTTAAAATCAACCACCAAACGAGTAACGGCCGCTGCCTTTAGCAAATCTAGCAGCCGCGCAACGGC
>JBHIWP010000254.1:0-8773 GCA_041987425.1 Promineifilaceae bacterium (SeqCode)
TAATGACTTTATCCAATACAACATCCGAGCATACGAAGCCAGTTAGCTTTGGCAGGGTCCACGAAAGAATGGTGGAACAGCACGCGCCGCCCAGCATGCTGGTCAATGAAGAGTTTATTATTGTGCATTTATCTGAGCATGCAGGCCGTTTTTGCACCATCCGGGCGGCGAACCAACCAATAACGTAATGCAGTGCATTTTGCCACCGCTGCGCGCAGAGCTGACAATGGCGCTGTATGAGGCAGCGGAGAGGGGACGGCCGTTCCGCACGCAGCCGGTGTCCGTGACGCTGGATGGGGAAGCGCGGCAGGTTAGCCTCAGCGTGCATCCAGCAACGGGAGCAGAGATGAGCGGCTTTGTGCTTATCATCTTCCTGGAAGCAGATGATATGGCGGAGAGCGGCGATAAAGAGCAGGTGGGACAGGCAACGGCCGTTGCCGTACGTGAATTAGAGCTGGAACTGGCGCGCACAAAAGAACGGCTGCAAACAACCGTCGAAGAGTTTGAATCGTCCCGAGAAGAGATGCGTGCCTCTAATGAAGAGCTACAATCAATGAACGAGGAGCTGCACTCAACGGCAGAGGAGCTAGAAACCAGCAAAGAAGAGCTGCAATCGATAAATGAGGAGCTGCTCACCGTTAACCAGGAGCATAGAAACAAGGTTGAGGAACTAAGCCAGCTCTCTGGCGATCTGCAAAACCTGCTTGCTTCCAGCGAAGTGGCCACGCTGTTTCTGGATCGTGAGTTGTGTATTCGCCGCTTCACGCCCCAGGTTGGTGAGTTGTTTAATATTATGGAGGCAGACCAGGGACGGCCGCTTTCTCACATTACCCACAAGCTAGAGGGAAACAGCCTGCTGCGAGATGCCAAAGGGGTGCTAGAAAAGCTCACGATGATAGAGCGAGAAATGCGCGGCCTGGATGACCGTCATTTCCTGGTCCGGCTGCGGCCGTATCGCTCTTTAGAAGACCGTATCGACGGCGTCGTCATCATCTTCGTCAACGTAACGAAGATGAAACAGACGGAAGAACAGCTGCGCGCCAGCAACCAGTTCCAGCAAGACATTGTGCACACGGTTCGCGAAGGGCTTCTGGTACTGGATCTGAACTTGAGGGTAGAGTTTGCCAATGAGTCATTTTACCAAATGTTTGAGGTGCCCATGACAGAAACGGAAGGCACTCTGGTTTATGAGCTGGGTAACGGGCAGTGGGATATTCCTGAGCTGCGCATCCTGCTGGAAGATGTGCTGCCAGACAACACGGTTTTTAACGATTACGAGATGACCCACGAATTTGAACATATTGGGAAGCGGATAATGCGGCTAAACGGCCGTCGACTAGACGGGCAGCAGCGCATTTTGCTGGCCGTCGAAGACATCACCGAGCGACAACAGGCACTACATGAACTACAGCAGCTTACCAACAAGTTAGAGACAGAAGTGGCACAGCGAACCAGCAGGATACGCGAACTGGCATCCGAGCTGCTGGTGGCAGAACAAAACGTGCGGCAGCGCATTGCCGAAGCGCTGCACGACGATCTACAACAGTTTCTATACAGTATGCGCATGCAGTTGGGGATGCTCAAAAACACACTGACGGCTGAAGGGAAAACAGAAGCAGCAGCACCAATCGAGGAACTGGACGAGATGATACAGGCTGCCTTCAAAATGACACGGCAGATGGCCGGAGAGCTTCAGCCACCGGTGCCGGTTGGCGAAAAACTAGGCGAATCAATGCGCCAACTGGCAGCCTACATCCATGAACTGCATCTTCTAGAAGTAGATGTTACCTTACATGACGATGTCACGTTGCCGGACGAAAATACGCGACTGTTGCTGTTTCACATTGTGCGAGAATTGCTATTTAACGTCGTTAAGCACGCCGCGGTAGACAGCGCCAGGCTGGAGGTGAAGCAGGAAGAAAATATGCTAAAGGTATCTGTGCGGGACGCCGGCAAAGGATTTGACGCTGAAGGCTTCTTGAAGAATAGCAAGCGTACCAGCCTTGGCCTATACAGTATCAACGAGAGACTGAAATTATTGAACGGCCGTATAGAAATTCACTCTATTGTGGGCGACGGCACCCGTGTAGATATTTTCATTCCACTTTATTAGTGGAAGTCAAAAGAGTTTATCTAGATTTTCACTGCAAAACGCTTTGGGCCTAAATGAACTAACCTTCATTGTTTACGTCCATATCGTCAAACAGGTGATTATCCAAAGCGTATACAACTGCTTCAACGCGTGTGTTGACCTCCAGCTTGCGGAAGATGTTGCGCACGTGGTTCTTAACGGTATTTGTAGCAATATACAGACGATTGGCAA
This sequence comes from Promineifilaceae bacterium (SeqCode), assembly GCA_041987425.1. Lineage (GTDB taxonomy): Bacteria > Chloroflexota > Anaerolineae > Promineifilales > Promineifilaceae > Leptofilum. The sequence goes on from JBHIWP010000254.1 coordinate 2,324, forward strand.
TATCCTCATTGCCAACTCCGGTTACCATCAGGCGCAAAACCTCTTGTTCCCGACTTGTTAAATTAATGTGCACGATTTTCTCTTTGTGACGCAGCGAGTCTACCAAAATGGTAGTGATACTGGGTGAAAACCATTCATCCCCGGCAGCAACGGCACGAATCGCCTCAATCAGTTCTTCGGGGTTGTCTTCTTTTAAGACATAACCCCTGATGCCTGCCGTTAGTAGGTCAAGGACTTGTTTCCGATTCTTTGAAGCAGACAGAATCAGGATTTGTACATTAGGGCATTCTTGCTGCATGCTGCCCACCGTTGCTAAGGCGCCAGGGCCGGGCATGTTGGCATCCAGCAGTAAAATGTCTGGCTGCGTTCGCTGAATTTCCTCAAGCAGATTCTGAGTGCTGCCCACGCCGCCCACTATCTGGATCTCTGGTTCTTGAGAAAGATAGCTAGCCAATGTCTTCCGCAAAATCGGGTGATCATCAGCAACTAAGATTCTAATTGTATCAGTCTGGGGCATGTACAAGATTCCTTTTATTTGGTCGAAGCAGAGTTGATAGCTTGAATAGTATATCACGTGGATGCCAAAAACCCCCCCACTGAAGATGCTTAAAAACGCAACAAATAGTCCCAAGGTACTAGATCCATAGCTCTCCAGTGTGATCTTAAAAAGCTCCCTTTGAATCTGGTAGCTAATAGGTGAAATGGCAAAATAGAAGCGCTCATTCTTTGTTGATCATGCTCAAATTTTTAGTCCCGTAAGGAGTTGTAAGAATGATTATCAAAAGATTTTTCAAAACGAAAAATGATTATGAGATCACGCTTACACTGCGGCCACAAGTTGGCCAGGAAGCCGTCCTAAGCGTGCTTCCAACGGCAGGAGGATAGTCATGGACTGTTCTGCACTACAGTTTTCCCCAGAACACATTACATTCTCTCTTCTATCGCACTGTGACCCAGACACTTATGACCTGAATGATTCAGTTTTAGCTGTGAAACTGGCGCGATTTGGTTTTGAAACACGCTGGCTATTTATGGGTTCACGGGAATTCCCGCATGCGGAAAAATGGTACAGCGGCCGTTTGATGCTGCATCGCTGGTATCCACAAACCATTTCCGGCCAATCAAGCGATAGAACAATTCGGGGAAGTTATCAACCGTTAACAAAAATCGAGGCGTTCAATGCGTTTGCTCCTAAGTTCATCATGGATTTTTCTGTCTGCCCATCAATTGCCAACGGCCGTATACCGGTAATCATTGGCCAGGGCTGGCAAACGGCTGACGCGCTCATGCGTATTCACCAAGAACTGGTTACGGAAGGGCTACGCCAACAGACGATTTTGTTATGGTTGGTCGACCATTCTGATGGCGACTTTACAAGCCAAAGGCTGGTCATCGAAGCATGCAATGCATCTCTCACAAGTAACCCTACCTCGAGTTCTAAGACGCTTGCCCTGGTAAAAGCCGCCGTGCTTATGGCCATAATGCTTCCCAGGCTGGAGCTAACAGATTCCATAGACAAGTACAAAGAAAGCAAGGGATAAACTTACGTCTCCAGCACACTTCGTCCGCTGGCCCCACTATCGTGCGCTAAAGTCGCGTCTTTTTTCTGGCACCAGCCGTCCGGATTCATCTGGCTAAAGTAACTGACCAACGGCCTCATTCTCAGTATAATCACTGCCAATGACACAACTATCGTCCTGGCTAAAACAATTTGCCCGTTGGCTCATCGACCCCAGGTTTCGTGGGATTAAATTAATCCTCATCCTTGTTTTGTTTTTTGTTGGGGCCTTAATAATCAATCGAGGAATAGGCTATTTGCGCCTGCTAAATGATCCGCGCAGCCAATCATTTTGGCAGTGGGCGCAAGGCGACGCGGCCGCGCGCGCCGAATTGATTACCACCCAGCGCGAAGCCTGCCCCGGCGCGCCGTTCATTCTGCCTACGGATGGTTTCATTGGCCTTCTGTATGGTGATCCACGCGGCCCTTATTCCAGCAGCAACCCCCACCAGGGCATCGACATTTTTAGTGAAGGTGAACCGGGCACTACCCCGGTTTATGCCGCATACGACGGCTACGTAACCCGCGAGTCGGCCTGGCGCAGCGCCCTGATTTTGCGCGTGCCTGATGATCCGCTGCGGCCCGGCAATCAGATCTGGCTCTACTATGCACACATGGCCGACCGGCAGGGCAATAGCTATATTGAGCCAGCCTTCCCGCCGGGCACCTCTGAGCTGTTTGTGGAGCGCGGCACGCTGCTGGGCTACACAGGCGACTACAACGGCAACGCCGCCCGCTCCATTTGGGTTCATCTACACTTTTCTATTGTGAAGGATGATGGCAACGGCCGTTTCCTCAATGAACTCGAATTTGCCAACACCCTGGACCCCTCACCATACCTGGGCATCGCCGTCAACTATCACTGCGCCGCCCCAGCGGCCGGTTGCACCGCCCAGCCAACCTGCGACAATTAAGCCATGACAGATCGACTCAAAACCATTATGCAGCGCTGGAGCCGCCAGCGCATGCCCCAGCTAGACGGCCGTCTTTATCTGCAAGATCTCGACGCCAAGGTCACAATCCGGCGCGACCGCTGGGGCGTACCCCATGTTCACGCCCAGAACCGGCATGATCTTTTTCTGGCGCAGGGATTTGTGCATGCTCAGGACCGGCTGTGGCAGATGGAGCTGAACCGCCGGGCGGCGCGAGGGACGCTTTCGACCGTTTTTGGCCCCATCACCCTGGAAACCGACCGCCTGAGCCGCACCTTTGGCTTTGCCCGGCTGGCTCGCGCCACGCTAGACCTGCTGGAAGACCAGGCCCGCAGTGACCTCGCCGCCTACATTGCAGGCGTCAACGCCTTTCTGGCCAGCCAACCCCTGCTGCCCATCGAATTTAGCCTGCTGCAGCATCGCCCTCAGCCGTGGGAGATGCTGGACACGCTGGCCTACGCCCATCTGCAAATGTGGGCACTCACCCACGGAGCCATTGCCGAGCTGGTGCAGGCACAGCTGCTACAGCAGGTGAATCCCGAATTGGTCAAGGATTTGCTCATGACCTATCCGGATAACTTTCCAGCTACCCTGCCAGACGGTATAGAAGAAAATGCGCAGTGGATCGATGCCTGGCGAGGAACGGCCGTTCCCTGGCAAAATCCCTTCCACGGCAAAGGCAATCTGGACGGTGCCGGGCGCGGCAGCAACGCCTGGGTCATTGCCCCAGAACACAGCCAGAGCGGCGGCGCGCTCATGGCCAACGACATGCACCTGCCTATGGGAACACCTTCCATCTGGCACTTTCAGCACCTGCGCAGCGACGATGGCGTTCACGTGGCTGGTTTCACCCAGCCTGGCCTGCCCTACGTGATGGTGGGGCATAATGGACAGATTGCCTGGAGCGCAACTCTTGCCTACACAGATTGCGAAGATCTCTTCATGGAGAGGCTGCATCCAGAGAACCCCACTCTGTACCAATCTGGCGAAGCGTGGCGGCCACTCGAGCAAATAGAAGAGGAAATCGTGATTCGCTTCCGCCAACCGCACAAAGAAGTGGTCTCGCTCACCCATCACGGGCCGCTTATTCACAAGCTGCTAGAGGGAGATGTGGAGCCGCTGGCTTATAACTCCACTGCCCTACGCGGCATTGCTTCTGTGGATGGCTTCGGCTGGCTAAATGCGGCCGCAAACTGGGATGAATTTGTAACGGCCGCTTCGCGAATAAAAGCGCCACCGCTGAACCTGCTCTATGCCGATAAAGCAGGCAACATCGGCCATTGGGTAACCGGGCGCGTGCCCATTCGCGCTGCGGGCGACGGCAGCCTGCCCGCTCCGGGCTATGCCGCCAGCCATGAATGGACAGGCACGGTGCCCTTCAACGAAATGCCCCACGCGCTAAACCCTAAAGAGGGAATGATCATTTCCGCCAATCATCGCCTGCTGCCGCCAGAAAAAAGCAGTCACAATCTGGGAAAGCTATGGCGTAACGGTTACCGGGCCGAGCGCATACGCCAACTGCTGTCCGGTGAAACCAAAGTTGACGTCGCAGCGTGCCGCCGCATCCAGCTAGATCAGCTTAGCCTGCCCGGCTTACAGCTGGTGGCCCTTTTGGACGAGCTGGAGCCCACTCATCCTGACGCCCAACTAGCCTTATCGCTGCTGCGCCAATGGGATGGTCGCCTGGCACCAGAAAGCATCGGCGGCACCATATTTCAGGTGCTTATCGAGCAGCTCACGCCCACCCTGCTGCAGCACAATGTGCCTTCTAGCCTGCTGCCCGCACTGCTTGGACAGGGCATAAGTGACGTACTGCACCCGGTAAACGAATTCCAAGGCTACGTGCTGGTAAACGTGCTAAAAATTTTGTCCGGAGCGCCGTCACCCTGGCTAGACTCAGTGACTACGCGAAGCAAAGTGATGGAGCAGTGTCTGGTGGAGGCAACGGCCGTTCTGAGGCAAACATTGGGCACAGATCCAGCTGGCTGGCAGTGGGGCCTGCTGCACAAAGTCACGTTTAGGCACGCTTTGGGGCTCCTGTCTCCCTTTGACCAGGTTTTTAATGTCGGCCCCTTCCCCGTCGGTGGCGATGGCAACACGGTTGCCCAGGCTGGCATGCGCCCAAACAGCTTCGCCAGCGATGCCATTGGCGTTTCTTCGCGTTTTATCATTGATCTCAGCGCCATGGAACAGGCTGAAGCAATGCTGGCGCCTGGGCAATCTGGGCACCCAGGCAGCCCGCACTACGACGACCTGGCCCAGATGTGGCTGCGTGGCGAAAACTTCCCCATTATATGGACCGAAGCTGCAGTCCAGGCCGCGACCCAACACAAACTCACGCTGGTCAAACGGCCGTCCTAACGATGGCCTAAGCTGCCTCAGTTGATTGCCACGACGCCTATGCTACAATCTCGCGCATATTTTTTGGCATTTTGCAGTAAAGGGATTTAGGCCAGATGGCACAAAACGAACGGCCGCAAAAACGATGGCACAGCAAGCAGTTTCGCTACACCATCATGCCGCTTATTTTCACGATTTTGATCATCGTGCTTATCAATTGGCCCTGGTCGACCACAGCAGATAGCCATTCTGCCAGCCCAACGGCCGTTGTGAGCCAGGCCGCCACGCCAACTGCCCCAGCCCGCTCCCCCATCTTACCGGCCACCGTCCTGCCCAGCCGTGTGCCAACCAATACGCCACGACCAACGGCGGCCGAAAATGCGGTAATAACCTTGCTGGGGCCGCCCCCAGGCAGCAGCGCAGCGGCGGAGGGGCAGGTAAGCTTCTACTGGACCTACTCTGAAGCCTTGCAACCCGGGCAGCAGTTTGTGCTGCTCCTGCATCAGGACGAGGTAAGCTGGCGGGCGGCGACCATCAACGAACCGAATCTGGGCGATAGCTTTCAATTGGTTCTGCATTTGGATGACGCAGCGATGCTGCCAGGAACGGCCGTCTGGCAACTACAGCTAGAGTGGATAGACACCCAGCAGCCGCTGCTCACCAGTGAAGAACGCTTGCTGGTGCTGCTGACGGAATAGCTTCGGCCTTTCCATAGCCTCGACTTATACATAAAGCTGCATCGTGTGTATAATGTACCGACTCAAATTTTCCTGAGATTTTGCTTTATTATTGTCATCAGTCTCCCAAAAATCTATGCCATCAAGTCAAAATAAACCAGAAAATGACAATAAAATAAGCCACTATGTCCTCAAAGATCTGCTGGTAGAACAGGCCGTCAGCGGCATTTATCTGGCACACGATGAAAAAACGGATAAGTCTGTCTTTTTGCTGACGCTGCAGCCGGATGCGGTGCGCTCCGGCGATCTGGCCGACCGGTTTCGGCGGCGTGCGGAAACGTTGGCCCAGCTAGAGCATGAGGCTATTTTACCGCTGCTCGATTATGGTATGGATGGGAAACGGCCGTACGCCGTTATGGCCCACTTTCCCGGGCAATTTTTAGCCGAGCAGCTGAAAAGTGCAGCCCCGCCAGAGCCAGGTAACAAAGCGAAAGTCATAACGTCGCTAAACCTCGTCAAACGCCTGGCCGAAGGGTTAGCCGTTAGCCATCCAACTGGAATCATTCACCATGACCTGCGGCCGGAAAACCTCTATCTGGATGAAGCCGGGCAGCCCTATCTGCTAGATCTGGTCATTCCTCCAACGCCTCCTCTCGCCACACAACTGGATAATGCACCTCCTACAGAGCTTGATTATCAATCGCCAGAGCAACTGGCAGGAAAAGCACTTTCTGGGCGCAGCAACATCTACTCATTAGGCATTTTGATGTACCGACTGCTGGCAGGGCAATTGCCACCTTTGCCAGTGTCTGAATGGGATATTTTTGAGCCCTAGCGCTTCAGAAATACGCATCATTCCGTCGAGTAAAACGTTCATTAAAACGTAATCCCTGAAGTCGGCATATTCGCGTTGATTCGGCGCCGCAAATAACAAATGAAGCTC
>JBHIWP010000255.1:0-8764 GCA_041987425.1 Promineifilaceae bacterium (SeqCode)
TAAAGCTTTACTCACAACTGGCAAAAAATATGTTACACTGTTAGACATGCTTGCCGATAATCGAGATATACCACCTATTTATAGAGGGTTGTTGCTACGGCCGTTCTGGACTCCGCATTCGGGCGATTGTTGCTTGAGGCTGTGCTCGAAGCGGTCAACAGTTCTTGGATTGAAACAATAAAGTCACGCCTTAGCGCGTGGCTTTTTCTTTTGTCTTTCTAAATAAGGAGATCAATCTATGTTTAAACGGCGTTTAACTTACACCGCTGCTCTTATCGCGCTCCTATTTGTTCTCATCCCCTCGGTCTCGGCTGCGAATCCCCCAGGTGCAGGTGATGTGCTCATCAATGAATACGTAGCCAATAGCAGCACCGAATGGGTGGAACTGTACAACACCACCGGCAACCCGTTGGACCTTTCCGGTCACTACATCGACGACATTGCCAGCGGTGGCGGTGCGCCCAAGGTCATCCCCAGCAATACCATCATTGCCGCAGGTGGATACTATGTGATGGAGTTTAGCAGCTTCCTCAACAACGGTGGTGACGACGTGCGCTTTCTCAATCCATCTCAGGCAGCGCTGGACAGCACCAGCTACAGCTCGTCTACGGCCGAATATTCCTGGTACCGTTCGCCCGATGGCGGCACCTGGAGCACCAGCGAAAGCAGCTCGCCTACCAAGGGCACAGCCAATCCCGGCGCTGGCAATCCCCCTGGCCCCGGCGATGTGCTCATCAATGAATATGTCGCCAACAGCGGCGTTACCGAGTGGGTGGAGCTGTACAACACTACTGGCAGCGCTCTGGACCTGGACGGCCACTACATTGACGATGTGGCCGGTGGTGGCGGTTCGCCGCAGGCCATCCCGCCCAGCACCGTCATCCCCGCTGGCGGTTTCTACGTCTTGGAATTCACCAACCTGCTCAATAACGGTGGTGATGATGTGCGCTTCCTCGACCCGTCGCAGGCCGTGCTGGACAGCACCAGCTACGGTTCGTCCACGGGTGAGCACTCGTGGTTCCGCACGCCCGACGGCGGCGCCTGGAGCGGCGAAGAGACCGATACGCCCACCAAAGGCAGCAGCAACACACCACCGCCAGGTGTTGGCGATGTGGTTATCAACGAATATGTGGCCAACAGCGCTACGGAATGGGTGGAACTATACAACACCACCGCCACCGCGCTGGACATTTCCGGTCACTACATTGATGACATAGCAAGCGGCGGCGGTGCGCCAAAGCTCATTCCGGCCGACACAGTCATTGGCCCCGGCAGCTTCTATGTACTCGAGTTTAGCGGTCTGCTCAACAACGGCGGCGACGACGTGCGCTTTATTGATCCGGCCCAAACTACCGTGCTGGACAGCACCAGCTACGGTTCATCCACGGCCGAATATTCCCGGTATCGCTTCCCTGATGGCGGCACCTGGAGCGGCGTGGAGAGCGATACACCTACCAAAGGCTCGCCTAACGTTGGCACTGGTGATACGCCCTGGACCCCTGGCACCTTTGAAATCCGCATCTTCGATGTAGAGCAGGGCGACAGTCAGCTAATTATCTTCCCCTCTGGCTTCTCTATCCTCATCGACGTGCGCGAAGCGTCTTGGAACACAGGCGCAGGGGCAGCCTTTATTGCCCAAAAGATTCGGACGATTACCGGCGGCAGCCATGTCAACGTTGGTGTTCTCAGCCATCATCATCTGGACCACATCGGCTACGCAGGCTATGGTGGCTTCTGGGGTCTGATTGAAACGGAGGGCATCACCTTTGACAAGATTGTGGACCGCGACGCTGGCGTTTGGGTGGACGGGCTGAACGGCGGGGCCGTTGACGGCCTGTGCGATCCAGACCTGGAAATCGACTGGCACAACGCCGGCACCAGCTCTGGCACCAGCCGCAACTGGATCTGCTATTCAACGAACCCGGCCAACACCAATATCTATCCCATTCACGAGCTGGCTCAACTGGGCTCCACGACTCAGATCGATCCGCCTGACAGCGGTGCCGTGGTAGAAATCGTTCAGACGGACGGGGACAGCGTGACGCTGATTGATGGCATTACGCCCATTCAAGGCGACCATACCGGCGACCCCACACCGCCGAGCGAGAACGATTACTCCATCGGTATCAAGATTCGTTTTGGCTTGCTCGATTACGCTACCGCTGGCGACTCAGACGGTGAGTACGATACCAGCCAGTTTGGCTATACCTACAACGATGTGGAGACGGTGCTGGCTAGCCGCTTTGGTCAGGTAGACGTGCTGCGCGCCAACCACCACGGCTCAGATCATTCCACCAGCCAGCACTACGTCGATACGCTTAATCCCGATGCCTCGGCTATTTCCTGCGGCAGCAATACTTTCGGCCATCCCTCGCAGCGCGTGGTAGATGCGCTGACCGGCACCGGCGATGTTTACCTGACCAACACCTGTACCACAGCCACAGATTACACGGGCACGGTGATTGTCGATGGCGACATTATTTTGCAGTCTACCAACGGCGTGAACTACACAATTAACGGCAATGCCTACGTGGCCAGCGACCCGGCCTCGAGTTATGGCATGGACGACATTGTCATTAATGAAATTATGCCCAACCCCAATGGCAGCGATCCAGAATGGGTGGAGCTGTACAATCCTACGCCGCAGAACATTGACATCTCGGGCATGTGGATTGACGATATTGCCTCAGGTGGCGCATCTCCCATTCAGGTTCCGGCCAGCACCACAATTACGGCCGGTGGCTACTGGACGCTGGACACCACTAATGTCTTCAATAACGGCGGCGACGACGTGCGCTTGCTGCTGACAGACGGCAGTACGGTGGTAGACAGCTACAGCTATGGGAACAGCGCCAAAAACAAGTCCTGGTATCGCACGCCAGACGGTGGCGCCTGGGCGGGCAGCATGACGACAAACACAACGAAGGGCGCAGCGAATCCGTAGGATAGCGCGGCGCTTTTGCATTCGCGGCCGTGAGGCGTGAAGCGTGATGAATTAAATCACGCTTCACGCGTCATGCATTTCCCCATGAGACAATATCTATTAATCCTGGCACTTTGTACCCTTTTGCTGACTGCCTGCAGCGGAGCCGAAACGGCCGTATCCACTCCCATCCCTACGGCCGTTGCCATTTCTGGCGCGGCGGGGGAAACGCTGGCGACCCAGGAAGGGCCACTGTGGGTGCTGCTCAGCGGCGTGGATGAACATGGCCTCATTGCCGAACATGAGCTGACGCTGCTGCAAGAGCCGGACGCAGCGGCGGTGGTGGGGCCGCTAGTCCATACCGGCATTCCTGCTGCGGTGCTGGAAATCCGGCACGGTGGCCCGCAAAACTTGCAGCGCTTTTACCGGGTAGAAACCGTCAATGGTGACGTTGGCTGGATTTCCGACTACTACGTACGGCGCGTGGCTTATCTGTACGACGCCGAAAGTGAAACAGTGCCCATCTTTGCCGCGCCGGACGGCCAGGAGGTGGCCCGGCTGCCCAACGTTTCGCCAGTGGCTATCAAGCAGCCTGAGGGCGAGGCGTGGTGGCTGGTGCAGGCTGTGGAAGACGGCACCGTCGGCTGGGTGCCTGCAGCGCTGGTCAAAGAGTCGCCGCTGTCCGAATTTCTGAACAATGAAGCCCATGACCATCCCTGATACGGCCGAACGGCACAACGCCATTCGCGCCACCCTGCTGGCTGCCTATGAAAACGGCGACTTGTGGGGGGAGACGAACCCCGTCCTGCCCGTACCAGAAGGCATGGTGCGTGGCCAAGACCGCCACCTTGCTTTTCTGACGCTTGTCTACGGCATTAGCGGGGGGCGAGATCCATCCCCATTGTGGCAGGCGGCGCGACAAACGGCCGTTACCGACCCCGAGCTTTTTGATCCCCAGTTCCTGGCCTACACAAATCCCGCTGTTATCGCAAACAGGTTGCGAGGGCCGGGGATTGCCCACAAAAAGAGCGATGTGACCGTGTGGCAGCGGCTGGGGCAGGCGTTGCTGATGCGGGCGGGCGGCTCCGTACAGCGGCTGCTGGCCGACCATGCCTATGATGCCCAAAAGCTGCTGGCTATGCTGCAGGCGAGCAAAACAACATTCCCCGTCTTGTCCGGGCCGCAGACGGCCCCGCGTTGGCTGCATGGGCTAGCGTATGCAGGCGAGCAACCGCTCGTTGGTGCAGAGCGGCTGCCCGTGCCGGTCTCCCCGGCCGCCAGCCGGGCATTAGATGCCCTGCAAGTTGAAGCAGAACAGGTCTCGGCCGAAATCTTCCCGGCTTTGGATGCCCTGGGGCGCTTGGGCTGTGCGCGGAGACGGCCGTCCCAAGAAGTGTGCCCGGTGGCGGCTGAGTGCCCGGTAGCGGCCTACTGCCAGTACGGTACCGCTCTGTAAAATGAAACGTGAGACAAATGCCTGACCAACACAGTGAAATGGTTCCGCCGTGGGAACAGTTCCCCACCTACGAACGATATTCCATCGGCTGGCGCATGGGGCCAGGTGAGAATTATCTGCATAACTGGTATGCCTTCATCGAGGGGCTGCCAGGCGAGCGTGATTCGCGGTTTAACTACCTCAAGCGTCACCGGCCAGCGCCAATTACCTGGTGTGATGCGATTCATGCTGTGCTGTATCCCACTGTCAAATCAGAGCAAAAATTTGGCTGCAGCCGGGCGGAAATCCATGCACTCCTGGAATCAGGTCTGGTGGAACATGACGCTGCGTATCATACGTGGCTTAACCAGCAATCAGCGCTCGTGTGGCCCTGGTCCTGGTTGGGAAGCGACACGCCGCAAAAAGCCGCACGCTACCGTACCCGAGAATTTTGGTTCTTCTCACGCCACCTAAACGCCGCCCGGAAATCTGGCAATCTTGAATTGAATAAAATACCCGATCCCTGGCGGCGATTCGAGGTGCAGCTACTGACTGGAGAGCTGGGCGATATTGACCCGACAGAAGGTCTGGCGACGCTTGGTCAGATGCTCTGCGCTGGCTCAGTCAAACTGCCCTGGGCTTTGGGACTTTCGCCTGATGATTTTGCCAACTCATTGGCAATGGACATGGGCTACACCGATGCTTTCCGCCTTTGGCTCATGTGCGCCTTTGACGATGACCTTTTGCTGCGGGATATGCTCCAGAAAACTCAGGTTCCAGACGAATGGGCCTATTGGGTTTTCAAGCACATCACCTTTAGCATCTAGAGCTTCCCAGAAACTACCACACTCAAGCAGACGCAACGGCCGTTTCCCCCACACACTCTGTCAGGTGAGCCACGACCAGAATGGCGCTAAGCGGCAGCAGCGCCGCCAGCAAAAATGTTGTTGCAGCACCCAAATTTTGCATTGCCATGCCCGTGAACACGAAGCCAATCACGTGCCCAGACCAGTTGCCTGCGGTGAAGGCCGACATGTGGCTGTCTAGCTGTCCATCGCCAGCCATGTCGGTCACCAGAGCCGGGCTTACGGCGTCTTTGGTAGCAGCAATGGTAACGCAGATGGACATCAGCCAGAATCCTACCGGAGTCGTGGCGAGCAGGAGCGCAATCAGCCCCAAAGCCCGGCCACCGTATGCGATTGCCAGCACCATTTTCCGGTTTAGCCTGTCAGATAGACGCCCGGCAACGGGGTTAGCCACGAGCCCCAGCCCGGACTGTGCGGCGACCAGCAGCGTGATGAGGGTGAGGGAGATGCCCTGCGCATTCATCTGCAGCGAGCCGCCCATGATGCCCACCGAGGCGCTGGTGGTAACCAGCATATTGGCTATTAGCAGCAGCCAAAACGGCTTGCTAACCGTGCGGCGGGGCAGGATTGAGGTAGGGCCTGGGCGAGAAACGGCCGTGCGCTTATCCGGCAGCAGCAAACCGGCACCTACCTGCACAATCCAGACCAGCGCCAGCAAGGCGAACAGACGTTCATAGCCCCAATTGTCGGCCACGTGCCCCACAAATAGGCCGCCAATGAGGCCAGCCAAAGAGGTGGTAGAAGCCAACAGGCCAAACATACGGCCGCGTCTGGCCTTGTCCGCAAACATCCCCATCAGCACATTTTGCAGCGTCAGGGCCACGCCAGCGGCAAACCAGACGATGGACGTAAGTAGCGTGAGCTCCCAGATCGTTTCTGCGCGTCCCATCAGCCAGGTGGCAGGCAAAGCCACCATGCCTGCCACCACGATGAGTTCGCGCCGTCGGCCCAGCCGCTGAGACAACCGGCCAGCGAGCATCGTTCCGGCCGCCAGCGTAGCAAAGCTAACGGCCAGGTAATAGCCTGTTGCGGCTGAGGTTGCCCCCAACTCCGCTGCATACAGAGGCAGCAGCGGCATGATGCTAACCCCAACCAACCAGGTTGTCAGGCTGCAAAGGAACAGAGAAATAAAATGTTTGCGATTCATGAAGTTTCCTCAAAACGAGCCTTCGAGCACCCTGGGATTGGATTAGTTCGTGATGCGTGCAGCGCAAGCTGTTTCCAAAATAGAGACAGGCTTTACGGTTCAGGCCAAGTGTGCCAGGTGCCAGAAGACCAAATTTAGTTATGCTGCTACAGGGTAACTGTTGGAAAGCGCAGCGTCCCCTGCCAAAGGTTAGAACGAAGAGGTGCATTTGGTCAGAAGGGATAGGCAAAATCGACTAAAGAAAATCCAGCCCATGCGTCTAATTAGAATAGATGTCTATCAAAATTGGGGTAGAGCCAGGGAAAGGCATGGAGCATGATCCCGCCCTAACGCAGCTGGTTACCCGCTGCCAGCAGGGCGACCTGGAAGCGTTCGCCGCGCTGTTTCGGCGCTTTCGCCAGTATGTATACGATCTGGCCTGCGTCATTCTGCGCGACAGTGTGGCGGCACAAGACGCGGTGCAGGATACGTTTTTGCGTGTCATGGAGAAGATCGACAGCTTTGCCGGGGACGCTGCCTTTGAGACCTGGCTAACGGCCGTTGCCGTCAACGTCTGCCGCAGCCACCTGCGTCGCCAAAAAGTGCGCCGCTTCCTCTCGCTGGAAAGTTTACATCCAGCCCAGATGCTGCACGCGGGTGGCGGGCCGAACCCTGCCCTCTTGGTAGAAGAGCGACTGCACCGCCAGTCATTGTGGCAGATGGTAAATGTGCTTTCGGATCGGCTTCGACTGCCGCTCATACTGCGCTATCGTTATGCCATGCCCTGTACTGATATTGCCGAAATTTTAGGCGTAAAGCTGGGTACGGTGTATCAGCAGCTTAATGAAGGGCGCCGTCAGCTAGAGAAGTTAGCGGCGCAGCAGGAAACGGCCGTAAATGTATCGTTAGCCCCAGGAGAAGGTTAATGAGTTTGTTTCGTCGATCTGCTTCGCATAATCATGCAGATGTTCGTGAGCAGTACGATGCTCATCGTGATGGTGCGCTGACTGGAAACGAAACGGCCGCTTATCATGCCCACTTAAACACCTGTGCTGCCTGCCGTCATTGGGTGGCGCGACAAGAAGCATTAATCACTGATTTACGTGCCGACATGCCTCTGCCGCACCGCCTTCCTTTGGAGGGGGCAGCCAATATTCAACTGGCTATGTACAAACAAATCAAGAGGTCTATTCTTATGCAAAACGTAAAGCTTTCCCTTCGAACAGTTGCTGCTGTTGGTGCCGTTATATTAATTGCGGGCGTCGCGCTGTGGTGGCAGTTTGGCCGCGGCGATCAGGTGACCAGCCCAACGGAAACGGCCGTGACCAATACAACCGTGCCCGCCAGCGCCGATGCCGCTGGTGAGCCTGTCAGCCTCACCTTTGCCGCTCCGCCGCCCCAGCGCAGCCGCTATGAGCTGATGGCTGCCCTGTTCAACGGTCTAAATCCAGACATGATGGTACAGGTCGTTTCGCTCTCCCCAGACAGCGACCCGGCTACCCAGGCGGATGCGGCCGTGCTGCCAGGGGGTTTTGGTAGTTACCCCACCAGCGTAAACAGCTTCGTTAACCTGGCCGATAGGCTGCAAAGTGGCGACATTAATCCAGATGATTACTATCCGGCGGCGCTGCAGGGCTGCCGGGCAGATGATTATGCCTATGGCCTGCCGCTTAGCTTCACGCCTTCCTATATCTACTTTGACCAGACGCTTCTGGCCGAAGCGGGCATAGCTGCGCCAGCGGCAGATTGGACCTGGGCCGACCTGGTGCAGACAATTACTGCCCTGAGCAGCGGCGATGGTATGCGCTATGGGTTTGGCAATGTGGATGGACTGCTGCGGCTGTTACGGCCGTTGCTCGACGCAAACCTGGGCCAGGACAGCACGCTGAACAGCGCCCCATTGGAGCCATACCTGCTGGATGTGGCCAACCTCGTTGCCGGGGGGCATGTAGCGGATGTGAGTCCGGCCGAATTGGAAGCACTCGTTGCCAACGGCCGTGTTGGGCTGTGGCTGGGCAATCCTGCGACCCTGAGCCCGCGCCTGGCTGAGCTTGGCGCGGCGCTGGGTCGCCTGCCCGTGCCGCCGCTGGGCGATCTCCCCGCCACCAACCCGGCCGAAGCCGCCTGCCTGACCATCAGCCGGGGCAGCGACCAGCCGGAGGCCGCCTGGCGCTGGCTGCAATACCTCGTTGTCAATCCACCAGAACTGCCGCTGGGCAGCGTAGCCGCCAACCGTCTCTTGGCGAATGAATTCGCGCAAGGCAGCGCATCGGCCGACGATACAGCCCTGCTGGCCATAGGCCGGGTCTGGTTTAGCAGCCAGGGCAACCAGCTAGAGGCCTTGCTGCCTGCGCTGCGGCAGCACGTGGTGGCCGTGATGCCGCTGGCCGATGCTCTGGCACAGGCTGTTTCAG
>JBHIWP010000256.1:0-8733 GCA_041987425.1 Promineifilaceae bacterium (SeqCode)
GTTACCCAATTCCTTTCTGACAACCTTCCCCAAATTATTACGACAACTCGTTTTTTTAGTGGCTGGCAGCTGGCTCCTTATAGCTTGTCGGCAGGATGTGGTGGTGACGCTAACGGCCGTTCCCCCAAGCACTTCACCCCCTACCGAAGCCGTTACCCTTGCCCCGACAAGCCTGGCCACGTTGCAGCCTACTGCTACAGAGTTCTCTACTATCATGCCGTCCAGTACGCCTGTTGCGCTGCCCGCAGTTACGCTAGAGCCGCCGCGCGGACGCGCCGAGTTCATCGCCCAGCTGCAGCAGGTGCAAACCGAGGTCGTTGGCCTGGTGCAGACGCAGCAGCAGCTGCTGGCCTTTCCCCGGCCGGAGGATCCGGAGTGGGCGGGCGATGTGGCGGTGCAGGCAGCGTTCATCCAGGCCAACCGGCTGGCGTTGGAGAGCCTGAGCCTGCCTGCAGCCGGGGAAAATTTGCTACGGCCGTTGCAAACGGCCGTGCTGGCCTGTGAAGCGGCCGCGCTTGCCCAGAATTTGGATGAGCTAGACAGTTGCATAATTGGGCTGCAGGCAGTGTCGTTTGGGCGCAGTGGCAATGGTGGAACGGCTTCCGCTCCGGAAGGGGTCGTGACCCCCATTCCGCTGGTAGGCTGTAGCCAGACCAGCGTCAGCCTTGTACCTCTCACTGATTTGGGTGCAGGCTTATACATGGGGCAGCAGGGCGGCCTCTACCCCGACGGCCAAAATTCGCCCCCCGCCAATCACCTCGCTGCCGGGCTGGCCCAGGCGCAGGCCATCCAACCTTTGGCCGCTGATGGCTCGCCCGATCCCGAAGGTGAAATCGGCTTCATCTCCGTGGGCATGTCCAACGCAGCGTTGGAGTTTACCGCCTTTATGCGGCTGGCTAACGACGATCCGGCTAAAAGCGAGTCGGTTGTCATCGTGAACGGCGCGCAGGGCGGCTGGACCGCCAACAAGCTGGCGGAAAACCCCGAGGCCGAATATTGGCAGGTGCTGGACCAGCGCCTGGCGGACAACGGCCTGACGCCCGCCCAGGTGCAGGTGGTGTGGCTCAAGCAGGCCCGCGGCGGCGTGAAGAACGAGCCATTTCCCCAGGAGCCGCAAATATTGCAGGCGCAGCTGCAAAGCGTGGTCCAGATTTTGCAGGTGCGCTACCCTAACGTGAAGATCGTCTACCTCTCCAGCCGCATCTACGGCGGCTACGCCACCGGGCCGCTCAACCCGGAACCCATCGCCTATCATTCTGGCTTTGCCGTGAAGTGGCTCATCGAGGCGCAAATTAATGGCGAACCGCAGCTAAACTACGACCCGGCGCGCGGAGCAGTGACCGCGCCCTGGCTGGCCTGGGGACCCTACCTCTGGGCCGACGGCCAGACCCCGCGCAGCGACGGCCTCACCTGGCCCTGCAGCGACTTCGCCGACGACGGCACCCACCCGGGTGACCCCGCCCGCGACAAGGTCGCGGCGATGCTGCTAGACTTTTTCAAGACAGATGAGACGGCGACGGTGTGGTTTTTGGAGACAGAGTGATTGGAGACACGGAGACACACAATCTCTGTCCTTGCTTTGACCGCTACTTAATAATAGTTGGCAAATAGACAAATTTGTCGAGACTTGGCACCAAATCACCCTCGTAGCGTACGGTAACGTAATCACCGGAACTGTAGCCAGTCATCAAAATTTTATTGTCTTCCTGAATAGTTAAGCCAAGCCCTCTTTGACCATCACCTGTAACTACAGTTCCATCACTACTAAAACTAATATCGTAGGTGCCATCTGTATTTAGACGAATGAGCGTAAAAGCTTCGCCACTTCCCGTGTTACTGTAGCCCCCTGCCACTATTTTACCGTTCGATTGGATAATGATGGCCATTCCTTCATCATTGCCGTTGCCAGAATCGTATGTAAAAATACCATCCGTATCAAACGAATTATCTAGAGAACCATTACTGTTATAGCGTACTATGGAAAGATCGTAGTCGCTGCTGTTGAAACTCGCGCCTGATACGATAATTTTACCGTCTGCCTGAATGTCTAAATCCCAGCCGGAAACAAAAGGTCCACTTCCCATGAAAGTGGTTGCAATACCATCTGAATCAAAGCTATTATCGAGCGCTCCATTTGAATTTAAGCGAACAACAGCAAACTGTCCACTACTACGTCCAGCCACAACAATCTTGCCATCAGATTGTACTTTCACAGCTTGGCCGCTTCCACCAACAGGCGTCGCAATTCCGTTTGTACCAAAGGACGTGTCCAAGGAACCATTACTGTCATAGCGGGCTACCGTGATCAGACCGTTACTGTCACCAACGGCAACAATTTTACCGTCTGCTTGCAGACCTATTCCCCAGATCTCATCATCATTGCCGCTAACAGGCGTTATGACTATGCCATCACTATCAAAGTTAGTATCTAGGGTACCATCACTGTTGTACCGAACAATCGCAAAATCTTTATTGCCATTGATCTCACTACTACCTCCCACAACGATCTTGCCGTCAGATTGAATTATAATTTCTCTGCCGATGTCGGAGGTACTCAAATTTGTAGTGACAATGCCATTAGTTCCAAAAGTATTGTCTAGGGCCCCTTCGCTGTCGTATCGAACCAGGGCGAAATTGGTTGAAGCACCAAATGTTGTGCCAGAAACGACGACTTTGCCATCGCTTTGTGTGACCACATCAGTTGCGGTGTCAAATCCACCAATATCATTTGTAACAAGACCGTTGGTGCCAAAACTGGGATCAATATCCCCGGGATCCGCAACTGCTGTTGAATTTTGAAATAGAAAAATAAGTAATATCGAGACAAAGTATAACTTGGATATTTGACTGGATCGATTCATCTTGATTGCTCCCATGAAGGTCTATATTAATTTTGGTAAATTTCCCCAGTTGGCACTTTAATTATCCTACTGAAATAAACAGGCGCAAGAAATACTTAAAATCATCATTTTATGAGTCTACGGAACATGGAAAAGTGCATCATCGCTCATGCTTACGGCTGCGTAGGCAAAAACGGCCCGCAGCGATTCTTGGGTAAGGGTAGGGTAGTTTTCTAAAACCTGCTACTCAGTCCAACCGGCGGCAAATAAGTTAAGTAAAAATTCAACAGACAACCTTGTGCCGATTACAACAGGTTTACCAATCAGCGTTTCCGTATCCGAATGTATGTGCTTTTGCCAATCCATAGTTTCACCCTTTCTTTCTGGAATTATGGGTATACAAACATGCAAACAGAGGCAGCACAACAACGTTTTGGCGGTCGGTTTAACTATTGCTTCCAAGTGCTTCCAGTGCGGTTAACGCTTCTTCGGCGCGGTGGGCCTGGACGAAGACGTGGTCGTGGTAGAAGGCGGCGATGACGTTGGCGCTGATGCCTTTTGCAGCGAGTTTGGTGGCGACAACGGCCGTTAACCCCACTGCCTCTAAACTGGAATGCACCGACAGCGTAATGCACTTAAACACCGCCTCATACGGGATGCTGTGGGCGTCGGCGCGCTGCCGGGGAATGACAAGGGTGAGCCCTTCCGCCTCCAGAAATGAGGCAATTGGCTCTAGTTCGGGATGATCGCCGTAACGGCCGTTCGCCAGCGTACAAAAAATATATTCCTCGTCGCGCAGGGTGGGGGTCAATGTAGCCAGCATCTTGCTCAAATCCGTTTCACCTTCCATCTTCTTGCCACTCCCTCAACAGAAGCCCATACCACAGCCGGTCGACCAGCATACCGTCTTTTTTGCGGTGGCGCTGCCGCTGGCGGCCTTCTAGCGTAAAGCCGCACCGTTCGGCCACGCGCTGGCTGGCCTGGTTGTCAGCGGCGCACTGCAGCTCCACCCGGCGGACGTGTAGCCGCTCAAAGGCAAACCGGACGGCCGCCTGGGCCGCCTCCGTGGCATAGCCGTGGCCGGTTTTATCTTCGACGAGAAAATAGCCCAGCTCAATGCTCGGCACGTGCCAATCCGGGTTGGCTAAATAGGCCTCGCCAACGTAGCTGTGGCTCTCTTTTTCCCAGATGCCAAAAATAAACAGATTGCGCTGCTGCCACTCCCCGGTTAGCTGGCGCAAAACGTCGGCCGCATCGGCCTCGTCTTGCACCGCTTCCATCATGGGCGGCATAAAGTCGCGCAGATGATCCCGGTTGGCCTGCAGCATCTGGAAATAAACGGCGCTGTCTTCTTCCGGCCGGTAGCGGCGCAGAGTTAGTCGCTCTGTGCTAAATTCGGTTGGTATGTCGAGCCATTGCTGCAGGATGACGGCCGTTTCCATCCGTCCCATCTGCTCATACGTCTGCCGCTCATACGCCAGCGATAAAACGGGCAGCTCCAGGCCGTCAAAAGTCACAAATTCACGGTGCTGCATTAGATTGGGCGGGGATTCCCAACGGCCGTTCACCCACTTCTCCACATCCCCCATAATTTCCACCTTTATGCCGTCCAGCCGCAGCTGGCCAAAGTGAGAACGAATTTTATCTGTGCCAGAGAAGGTAACAGGACGCACCACGAACTGCCGCAGTGCCTTTTCTATTGTGTATGCACCAGAGGCATTCGTTTGCAAATCTATATCTTTGGGCGTAAACGGCAGGTCGCGCAGGGCAAAGCCGGTGCTGCCCGTGATCGCCCACAAAATATCCTGCCCGTGCAGTGCGGCGTAAAGGTGGTGCAGGACGGGCAAAAACGCGGCGGGCAGGGGCATGTTTGGCTATTCGTCTACCACGCCCAGCTTTTCCGGCAGGTGGGCCGTGTCAAAGGGGCTGAAGAGGATACGGCCGTCACGCTCAAAGCGTGTTTTCAAAATGCTGCCGTTGGGCATAGCGATGCCACGAGAGAAGTGTAGATATTTTTCCATGGAGCGCTGGCTTGCATCCCGTAGGTTCGTCAGGATCATCCATAAGAACGCTCGCAAAAAGAGACCGTGGCTGAAAATGGCAATAAATTGCTCAGACGTTTGTTGCAGCCGCGCTTCCATCGCCAGGACCCGGTCCAGCAGTTCGGCAAATGACTCTCCTTCATTCCCCTCTTTTTCCAGCGGGTCCATCCGTTCCCAGTATGCTTTGGCCTCGGGCCAGCGCTGGTTCCCCGTGGTGCCCTTGTAACGGGCTGGATGCAGGTAGCTGAACTCGTGGATAGGCCACTCTGTCACGTTTACGGGATTGAAGCGATTGATGGTGGGAACGGCCGTTTGCCGGGCGCGAATGTACGGCGAAACCACAATCAAATCCGGCTTGTGTGTAAACGCCTGGGCGACATACGCTGCTTCACGGTGTCCCTTCTCGGTCAGTTCCGATGCCGCCGGATGCGTTGTGGGCAAATTGGCGTTCGACACGCTCTCCCCATGCCGGATGAACCATACTTCTTTATTCATAAAGCTTCCTGCTAAAGTCATTAGGTAATTGAGTAATTGAGTAATTTACTTCAATTACCCAATTACCCAGTTACCAAAGTTACGGATTTACGTACGATTCTACCAAATTTACCAACTCATCGGTGGGCTGCCCATACCACTCCTCAACCAAATCCTCACCAGGGCCTGTAGAAAACATTACAAAAGAAGGACATTCGTCCATAAACGTTTCAATCGTTTCTGTACCCAGAACTTCGCCACTCTTTGCAGCATAAATCGTCAGCTCATAGACGGCATCATAAATTTCTACCTTGCCTTCCTCATCGGTTTCGTCCAATTCATACCCTTCGCACGTTTCTACCAGCGTTTCTTCTACCCGCGCCAAACAGCCAACCAGCTCGATGTCGCTAAACGGCTGATCAACCGGCACCGTCCATTCCTCCGGCAAATTAGTCTGCGAGGGGAACATAACGTCATAGATTGTCTCATCAAATGAGTTTTGACTGTACAGGGCAATGAGATGTGGACCGCTGCTGCTGGCATCATACGCCGCCGCCGCGTCAATCATGGCGCCTTTACACACGTCTGCCAGGTGGAAACTCTTTAGCTCGGCCGGGTCACTGGGAGGAGCCGTACCGCCACCCTCATCGCAAGCGGCCGTAACCAGCCCGATGAATAATATGAACAGCAAAAACAGGAATTTTTTCACAGTTAGCCTCCTAAATTGTTTAGAGCAACACGCCTCGACGAAAACTGAGACCTGCCACCAAATGCAAGCCTCAATTGTCCTAAACATAGAGGGCAAAAACTGTTAAACGATTGACACGGAAAAACAAGTGGAGGAGTGAGCATTTGAAGATGCTCACTCCCAGTCGCAGCTTAGATTTCAAAAGTCTTGTTTATCTCAGGTGATAAACAAACTGATAAGAAGACTTTTGAAATCTCCTCCAGATGGAGTGTGTTTAATTAATAAGTGGGCAGCTCCGGCTCCACTTCCTTGGCCCAGCGATTAATGCCGCCATCCAGGTTCCACAGTTTTTTGAAGCCGTGCTTTTGCAGCTCGCGCACAATGTCGGCGCTGCGCGCGCCAGAGCGGCACTGCACTACAATTTCCTGTGCCGTATCTAGCTCGTTCAGCCGGTTCACCACCTGCCCCTTGGGAATAAGGTGTGCGCCCAGATGGCTCAGGTTGGAGATTTCCCACTCGTGCGGCTCGCGCACATCCAGAATATATAGGTTGTCACCCGAGTTTAGTCGGTCCTTTAGCTGCGTCGGGCTCATCTGGGGTACGCTATCGCCGTTGCTCTGCTCCACGGCCGAAAAATGGCTGCGGTCATGCGCAGGCATGCCGCAAAATTGCTCATAGTCGATCAGCTTGGTGAGGGTCGGATTTTCGCTGCAAACCGGGCAGTCAGGATTTTTGCGCAGGCGCACCTGGTCAAATTCCATATTCAGCGCATCGTACAGCAGCAAACGGCCGATCAGCGGTTCGCCTTCACCCAAAATGAGTTTAACCGCCTCCGTGGCCTGAATAGCGCCAATCGTGCCCGGCAAAATGCCTAAGACCCCGCCCTCGGCGCAGCTTGGTACCAGGCCAGGCGGCGGCGGCTCTGGGAAGAGGCAGCGGTAGCATGGCCCTTCCTTGGCATAAAAGACCGAGGCCTGCCCCTCGAAGCGGAAAATACTGCCATAGACGTTGGGCTTGCCCAGCAGCACGCTGGCGTCGTTAGTCAGGTAGCGGGTAGGGAAGTTGTCTGTGCCGTCGATGATGATGTCGTATGGCTCGAACAGCTCCAGGGCGTTGTCAGACGTCAACGGCACTTCGTAGGTGTCTACCTGGATGTGCGGATTGATGTCCAGAATGCGGTCCTTGGCGCTGTCCAGCTTGGGGCGCCCTACGTCTTTGGTACCGTGAATGATCTGGCGCTGCAGATTGGTGTAGTCCACCACGTCATAATCTACCAGGCCAATACGGCCGATTCCTGCCGCCGCCAGATACATAGCCAAAGGTGAGCCAAGCCCGCCCGCACCGATAAGTAAGACGCTGGCGGCCTTGAGCTTCTTTTGCCCTTCCATGCCCACTTCCGGCATGATCAGGTGACGACTGTATCGCTCGACTTCTTTATGCGACAGGCTGACATCAGCCACTGCCGCCGGGTTAATCAGGGTTTTGCTGCTCATAAGGTTTCTCCAAAATAAAACTTGTTTGTTCAGATTGGTCCAATCTGCCAGATTGGACCAATCTCGCTAGACAGCCAGCCGGGCAACCTGCTGCGTGAGTTTTTGCGTAGGGGTGAGGCCGTAATTGATCTCACGCACGCCGCCTTGCTGGTCAATAAGAATGGTGGTGGGCAGGGTAAAAACGCCGTATTTTACGGCCGTTTCCGGCTCCACCTCGGCATCTATTTTTTGCACCTTCAATTTGTCCTGCCATAGCGACACCAGCTGGTCCAGGTAACGCGCTTGGCTGGGGCAGGCGGCACAGCTCTCGCTGGCAAAGTAAAGGATGGTGGGCGTTTGGGAAACGGCCGTTTCCAAATCCCCCAGCACCCGCACATGCCGCCGCTTAAACGTAGCATAGGCGCTGGTGCCGATGAGTATGAGTAGGGTGGTGATTAGGAGTCGCTCTATCATTTTCTGTAATTGGTTAGCCGTAATCGGTTATCGGTATACCGTTTACGGATTACCGGCCACCGCCTCACCGGATCGGGCTGACGCGGAAGCCGGGCAGGCCCAGCTTGCCCAGCTGGTAGTAGACAAAGCAGCCAGCGCAGAAGCCCAGAAACAGGTTCAGCGCGGCGAGCACAATGACCAACCAGACCAGGGACCAGCCCAGTATGGGCAACCCGGCCAGCAAGCTGACCACGGCCAGGGCCACAACGACGCCGCCAAATCCCTGGGCAAAGCGGTGTGGCTCCGGGTTATCGACGATCACGTCTGGTTTCACCAGCCCGGCGGGACGCAGGGCGTGTTGGTAGATGCGTTTGAAGAGGGACAGGGTGGGAACGGCCGTTCCCAACAGCATCACCACGCCCACAAAGGCCCCCAGCCAGACGTTGTTCAAAATAAAGGCCAGCAGGCTAAACCCAATGATAAACGCCTGGTTCACTCGCAAGGCAGAATGATCAACTTTTCTTTCTTTTAGGATGCTCATCTCTTTCTCTCCAGCCCTCCAGCCGGGAAACCAGTAATCAGTATTCGGTAATCAATAATCAGTGCCCACTTAACGGTTTACTGAATACTGGTCACTGATTACTGTTCTTAGCCTCCAGCTATGGAAGGAATAATCATCAGCGTGTCGTTTTCAGCCACGGCCGTTTCCGGGCCATCCAGGTAGCGCACGTCTTCCTGGTTCAGGTAGACATTGACAAAGCTGC
>JBHIWP010000257.1:0-8729 GCA_041987425.1 Promineifilaceae bacterium (SeqCode)
CCGGAGCCTGCACCGAAAGTGTCTGCGCCCAAAGCCAAGGGCAGCCGGGCTGCGAAACGTCCGGTCAGTGAAACCTATGGCCAGCACCTTCAACGCATCCGCCAGAGCCTGGATGCCGGGGTGGACCCGGATGTGCGCATCGACTTCATCGCGGCACACGTGAGCGAATCCCGCGCCAACCTCTATCGCAAGATGAAGCTCACGCCGCCCCAGTTTCCGAACCCCATCAAACGCGGCCGCGGCAGTTTCTGGCCTTTCTCGCTGGTCGAGGCCTACCGCAAAGGCGAATGGAAGCCGCAGCCCGCAGCATCCAAGGAGGCTTCTTCTTAACCGCCACCGCCGTCGTTGCGCTCGCTAATTTAAAAACAGCCAACGACGGCAGTGTTTTGAAAAGAATTGGCATGCGGCAGTGCGCGAAATCGCCAGAACACTGTGATTTACGGTGTTTTCTTTATTGTGGCGATCCGCACCACCGCAAAAGTGCCACCGCAACGAAAAAACTGCCAACGACGGCACCTCGACGCATGCTATTTCGGTGGCGATGCTCCTGAAATCAAGCAAAACGCTAAACGTATTGCATTAATCGCATTTTTTTGAAAGATTTGACAATGACCAAGACCACCAAGTCAATGGTATATAAGCACAGTAATGATAGTGAGAGCTATGTGAGTGATATTGATGATACTGAGGTGAATAGTCCCAATAAGACCAATGCCAAAAGCAATCCCATCAAGTCCGGTAGTCCGAAACAGAACAATAAGCCCATTAGCCAGTTCAAGAAAAAGCCGATTGATGTAAGCGCACATCACACGGCTGCGCCCCTCATCGGTGCCATGGCCATCGACAAGCTTGTGCTGGATATTCAACTGCCTGAGCACGAACTTGCGTCCGTCCTGGAGCGTGCCAGGCAGTTGCGCCGTAAACGCCAGTTGGGCAAGGGCTCGACGAAAGGCAAGTTCTACAAAAACATCTTCATTCTCAGACTGCCCAGCAAAGCTGTCGCGTGCTTTCACATGGTGCAGAGCAACCAGGACAAGGGTGCGCCCATGCAATTGGTGCTGAACCCCAATCAAATGGAGCCCGGTGACTGCCAGCACCTCATTGCCATGTTCAAGCTTTTGTTCCCGTTGAATGCACGGGAGATCGCAGCCTCGATGTTGATCCGCCGCATCGACGTGTGCATTCAACTGGGGCTAGCCATCGAAGACCTCATCATCGAGTTGAACGGCGTCATGTCCGGCGCCAAGGTCTATCTGAAGACCGACCGGGACGGGCAGATGCAGACCATCTACATGGGCAGCACCGAATCCGCCCATCATGGCGTGGCCTATGACCAGATCACCAGCGACCAGTACAAGCGTCTGGTGGGCGAGAAGCCTAGCCGCACCCAGATGCGCGAGGATGCTGAGTTGGTGACGGAGCGCAAGCAGGGCCGCATTCAGTTGGAGAGCCGCCGCGTGTTCGACCATCCCGTGACCTTGGCACGGTTGGCGGATTTGAAGACCCCGTTTGGCAAGTACCGCATCCTGCAACTCAAGGCGGGCGGCAAGAAATGGGAGCCTGGTTTCTGCGGCTACGTGGACAGTGTCCGCCTGCGTGGCGTCCACGGGGCACGCGCGCACTGGAAGGCGCAGTGCGGTGAAGGCCGTGATGTGATGGATCAGATCACCGAGTTTGAAACTCGCCTGGGCCGCATGGCTGCGCCCTGGTGGAAGCCGGAGGAGTACGCGGCCTCGCTGCTGGAGACGTTGAAGAAGTCGGCAGCGTGGAAATTCCTGCGCCTGATGGAAGAGTTGACGGAACGCACCGGCGTCCGCTGACAAGCTGGCTGAGTGGTGGTTTGGACGATCTGGTCGAACGTCTAGACCGCTGCTCAGAATCGCGCGGTGGAGCCGCTTTGGCGGCTACGCCATACCGAGCTATGTTTTCATGAAAAAAACGCAGCCATGGCCGTTCTGGTGGCTTCTGGCGGCATGCGCAGTGGCCGATTTTGCCATCTTTGGCTCAGCAGACGAGTCAATTATCCAAAACTGTCCAATTTAACCGTAATGTACCAATTCGGTTACGGTTGGCCGTAACAAAAAATAAGCGATAAATGAAAATTTATCTTTAGTACATATTTTTCATTGAATCAGGTCAATCTTCTAATTTTTGTAGAATAGCTGCATCGCAAAATTGATCCCAAACCCTCCCCTAATTAAAAAAATCAATTCTCATATTAATTTTCCATGAATTACTCGGCAACACCCCCTTGGGATAAAATTCACAAAGCCAAGTCGTCGATACTAAACCACGATCCGAAAAAATCCCTCCTGGATACCATCAATAACAATCGAGAGGCTTTTTCTGGATTGCGGCTGCTTTACGCATCTGATCATGGTGGTGCACCTATTCAGGAGAAGCTAACCGACTCGTACGTTGTACCGATTTTTTGCGGCAGGGGAATGCTTGCATTTTCCGATTACATCGAAAATCAAATGCAGAGAGGGATACCGGCTGTCACCTTTAAAGTGCGAGCAATTTTTGACACAAATATTTTATCGGATTTGCCGAGTTACTTCTCCGGCAAACAAACACCTACCAGAGAGAAAATAAAAAACACGCTCAAGTTCATAGAGGATAATTTTTCTCGATCTGCAGACTGGACATTCCCATCACTTGAAAATCTACGAGAGGCCGCAAAACCTAATAATCCATGGCCGTACATAAAAGTCGCTGCGATACGCCATTTTGAGACCTCTGGTCTTACTCCTGCAGATGCAGATCAATTGGAAGTACACATACCAGCGGCAGAGGATCAATGGAGCAAATGGCTTGCTGGCAATGATTGCTGGCTCCAGATTAGGCGGCGTGACTTATTTTATGCTGTCTTGCTTTTTGCTGTCGTGGAGCGCTGGAAAGGTGTTGAAACCCATAGAGCTTTGGGTTGCCTTGTCAATTTCTGCCTAGACTCCTTCGATACTATTCCACTTAAAGAGATATATTTTGCATGGAAGCTTTTGAAAGGGAGTGAGCCTTCTGATCAGCTTTCTATTTTTTCTGAGCCTGCACTTCTCTCTCCATCCAAAAAATCTTTAAGCCGCATTTCCGCATTGGCCTGGGATTTATTCCTATTCAGGTGGTGCGAAACGTTGATGACGGAAATGAAGGATGATAATTTTTTTATTCCAGTGATTACAACCCTTGATGAGGACCTCATAGGCGTAATAAAGGCATGTCCGCTGAGAGCACTATTGATTGATGACGCCAATGGAAAGGTTGAAGCAATATTTGATGATGAGATTGATTTTCAGAAATGTTTGCTAAATGTTTTTGACAAAAAAATGCAAGAAAAAATAAACAATCAGGAACGCCAACAGCGCTCTGGGCGGTTTTCTCGCTATCGCCTGAGTTTCACGATCAATAGCTTAGAGCAGGAGATATGCAAAATGACAAAATCTGGCGATTAATAACCCAATTGTGGCGATTAATTTATTCTGCAGAAGATGATTGTCCTGCGCAAAAGATCGCCCAATCTTCCATCATCTGGCGGCGCCTCTCAAGCGCATCGCTTCGGCGGTAAGCCGCCTCGACTTTGCTCGACAGAGTGTGGGCCAGGGCGAACTCGGCTACGTCCCTCGGGTATTCTGTGCAGTCACCCACCCAGTCCCGGAAAGTGGACCTGAAGCCGTGGGGCACAGCATCGACTTCCATGCGGCGCATTACCGCCGTGAGTGACATATCGGACAGCGGCTTGTCGTGATTGCCTGGAAAGATCAGATCGCTGCTGTCCGAGCGTGGCAACGCTTCTAGCAGTTTGACCGCTGGCGTGCTCAGCGGAACCCGATGCTCCTTACCAGCCTTCATGCGCTCGGCCGGGATGATCCAGATCGCCTCATCCTGATTGATTTCTGACCAGAGGGCGCCACGGACCTCGCCACTGCGAGCCGCACACAGGATGGCGAATTCGAGGGCGCGTGCCGCCAGTCCCTCCTTCGTGCGCAGACCAGCCATGAACTGGGCCATGTCTTTGTAGCCTACAGCCCTATGACTTTCCACCTTCTGAATGTCGGAAGGCGCGGGCAGCAAGTTATCCAGATGGCCTTTCCAGCGGGCTGGATTCTCGCCTGAGCGGTATTTGCGGGTGGTGGCCCAGTCCAGAACGCTTTCGATCCGTCCGCGCAGTCGGGTGGCCGTTTCGGTCTTGGTCGCCCAGATGGGTTCAAGCACCCTCATCACGTGCTCTTGGTCAATGTCCTTGACCAGCAGCGATCCAATGTGAGGGTACGCATAGGTCTTGAGCGTGCTGCCCCATTGGGCACGGTGCTTGGGGTTCTTCCAGGCTTTCTCATGGGCTTCCATGTATGCCTTGGCGGCTTCCTCGAAAGTTTTTTGGGTGGCCTGCTGCGCTTTCAACTGACTTGCCAGCGCGACACGCTGCGCGATGGGGTCTGTACCTTGGCTGACTTCGGCCTTGGCGGCTCGCGCCTTTTCTCGAGCTTGTGCCAGCGGCACGTCGGGGTAGCCACCCAAGCCCATGTGACGACGTTTTTCCCCGACCATGGTGCGTAGCACCCAGGAGCGTGCGCCGGTATCGAGCACATAGAGATAGAGTCCGGCAACGCCGCCGACGGCATGGTGGCCTGGCGCGGTCAAGCGACTGACTTCTAGCGCCGAAAGGTCTTTGGCTTTTTTGGGCATGTGGTGAACTCATGGTGGCCAACCCGCTTCAAGCCAAGAAAGTTAGCTAACTCATCAAAGAGCGGTTGACTTATTTACACCATAGTTTCTACCATAAAAATTCTGAATAGACTGGATTTTGCGCGATGCAGCGCGTCACAAATAGACGGGAAATTCTGAATTTTCAGAATTAAATCAACAACTTATGATCCATCTATGTTCATGAATGGACTTTGTTGGATAACATTTCCGGCGGACACCCTCTCCGCCAAAATGGAAAAAGCCTTGTAAATCAACGATTTACGAGGCTTTTTGCTTTGGGGGTGGTAGCAGAACTGGTAGCAATCAATGTCTCTGCCCCTGCCCATCTACCTTTTGGGTTCGAGCTACTACCTACACACCCGCATAGGTGGTAAGCAGGTCAAGCGCTCCTTGCGCACGAGCTACAAGCGCGTAGCTATCATCAGAGCCATCAACCTATTGAACGGCCTGACGATGTTCAAAAAGCCCGACCTAAGCAACCTAAGCACCTACGAATTAGACCTATCGCGGGGCATCCTGAAAGCCGAGGGCGACGAAGACCACGCCCGGCTAATGCAAGCCCTGCAAGCCATGCAGCAGATGCAACAGGCCCAGCCCCAAGCACCCGCGCCAATTGCTGCACAAGCACCAGCAGACGACCCTACGGCCCTCAAATTGGCCGAATTGCTAGAAAAATTCTTGTCGCTTAAACAGGTGAAGCAGGCTACGGCAATTGCGTATAAAAATTGCATCGACGAATTAGCCAAATTTCTAAAAAATCCCCCAATTACTCGCATCACCGCTAGCGACATAACGCGGTATCAAGAATTTCTAGCGAAAAAGGAAAATGGAGCAAAAAAAGGCAACAGCATCCGCACAATTGACAATAAAATTTCAATTATTCGAGCCCTTTTTAACTTCGCAATGAAACAAAGCTATACCCGAAATGGCAATCCAGCCGAAAACCGCGCACTACTGACAAAAAAACAACGCCTTAGTGGAGGCTATGCGATTTTTGAAAAAGAAGAAATAGAGCGGTTTTTCAAAAGTGAATTCTTTAAAGAACAAGAAGCAAAAGACCCGGACTATACAACCGCCGTACTTTTTGGCTTGTTTACTGGTTGTCGCATTGGAGAAATCACAAGCCTCAAAAAGGATAATTTCAAAAAAAGCTCAGCCGGGATAAGTTATCTAGTTATCCGGGATAGCAAAACACAGGCTGGGATTCGTGAGGTTCCGCTGCATCCTTACCTGATAGGTCGTATTTCAGAATTTCTTGATAAAAAAACAGACAAGATTTTCAAATACGTAGAAAAAGAAGGCAAGGGCACCGGCAACGCAGTAGGTAAGAAATTCGCCCGAAATTTAGAAATTGCAAAAATTGAGCGAGAGAAGCTAGTTTTTCACAGCCTAAGAAAATTCGTGAATAACGAATTGATGAAAAGTGGGGTTAGTTTAGAAAATCGTTGCCAATTCATAGGGCATGAAATAGAAAACGTGAATGTCTCGATATACACAAATAAAATCAACATTGACGCACTTGCCGCCGCAGTTTTCCCGACCCTAGAAAAATTCCGCGACCTGATAGACGAAAAAAAAGCCCCTTGGGAGGGCTTGGTTAGCGACTTCTCAGAACTCATTGACCCGATGTAGTCTCCTCAGTCTTTTCTAAAAACTCCTTAAAAAGTGCTTTATCACGCTCTCGCAGCGTGCTCAACAAACCTACGATGTACTTTCGTAGGTTTTCTTTTTTCTTCATCTCAGTGAGGATAGTAGCACCGAGGATAATTTTTCGCCTAGTGTCTTCATCCTTTTTCTTTTTATTCATGAGTGCTTCTAGATTCCGCTGACGTTTGTCTAGCTGATTTTTTTCGGTTTCTAATTTTTCTATCCTGCTTTTTATTTCGTCTGAATTCATTTTGTGCCCCCTAATAAAATTTAGGTTAGCACGAAATTAATTCAATTCCTAATTATTTCTGGTATTCTGGAATTATTAGAGACGATATATGTTAGCAGATAAATCGAATAGCCATATCAATGCCCCCCTGGCTAAGGGCTCACTTATGCAAACTCCCCAAGGGGAGATTTGCGTTCGCCCTGCCGGGGGCGTTGCTTCGCAACCGGGAGATTTAGCCCATGTCTAAATCTCTTGCCACTTGGTTTACTCCGTCTCTACAAACTATCTCGCGTAGCGCTGGGCGCAGTGCTGTGGCTGCTGCGGCTTATCGTGCGTGTGTAAAGCTAATTGACCAGACGACGGGGTTAATTCATGACTACACCAAGAAAAAGGGGCACGTTGAAACTATCCTAATTGGTGCTGATGATATTTCAGAACTTTGGAACAGAGCCGAATTATCTGAGAATCGGAAAAATTCAACGGTAGCCCGTGAGCTTATGCTCCCCTTGCCTGACCAATGGAACGATGACGAGCGGCGCGAATGCGTCCGCGACATTGCGCAGCACCTGCGCGATACCTACGGCGTAGCCGTGGCTGCATCGATTCACGCCCCAAATCGCCACGATAGAAACAATCACGTACACATGATGTTCACCACGAGAGCCGTGGACGAATTTGGACAATTTGGGAAAAAGACCCGAATTCTTGATGATATGAAAACAGGCGAGGTTAAAAGACTTCGTGAGGCAGTTTGCAAAATCGTTAACGACCACGCTGAAAAATTAGGTTCCGATTTTTATGTTCATGCTGGGAAATTCTCTGAAAAAATTGAAGGCCACATCCCCACGAAGCACATCCCAATTAATGCAGGCAAGGACTACCGGGCCGCAATTACCGCACAAAACGCCCAGGTAAAAATACACCGCGCCAATGTAGCGACGCACGAAAAAAAAGCCGAGCTGTTGAAAGCAGAGCTTTCTAACGCTTTAAATTTGGAAGCCCCAGAGAACACACCCGCACAAAGCACCCCTAGAAGCGTCGATGTTGAAAAGGTTGAGGCTACCCCACCAGCCGAATTGGAAAGCCCGTTTAAACGCAAATTAATGCCCGATGAATGCGCAACAGCTTATTTCAGGCATCAAGAAACGCTTAAAAAACGCGAAAAATTAGAGCAACAATCCAAAAAATGGAATAAAAAATATGCTGCACTTTTAGAAAATAAACCCAGCAGTACACAACGACTTTTTGCAAAAATTGGACTGGGTACCGCCAAGATAGAGCGTTACGATATGGAGCTATTGAAAGCTGAAAAGGCTTTGTCCACCATAAAGCACAGTAAAGCCATATCCGAAAAAATACTCAGCAATAAAAACGCATTAAATTTAATTGCGCAGTATAACGCGATAATTAACCACAATACCAAAGCATCGGAAGCCGAGGCAGAAGCACTTAAAGCGCACTCAGATAAATTAGAGCGAGAGCGCGAATTAGCGGAAGAACAAGCGCGGCAACTTTCCGAGCCCCAGCAGGATTGGACGGTCGGTCTAGACCCTACCGAAAATTCAAATCATACCCCCCAATCAATTAGCAATGATTTTTCAATTGGCTAATATGGGGGTATGACTAATACAACTACCCCCAACCCCCTCCCCGAAGTTCTATCAAAAGACCATGTCTTTTTATCCGTCGAATCCACAGACCTAAACGGCAGAATTATCAAAATTCAAATTGTCGACCATCAAGGAAATTTTTTATTAGATACCCTCGTCCATCCACGATGGAAAATAAAAGAAAATTGCGAGGCAAGCCGAAAACACCGCATCACCAACGCCATAGCAAAAGATGCACCCCGCTGGAAAGACCTTTTACCCGCCATAAAAAAACACACTGATGGTAAAAAAGTCATTGTTTACAATGACAAATTTGTTAATGCCGTTTTTTACACCACCTCAGCCAAGTACAAAACGGAGTTTATAACTCTTGATTTGTTTTGTTTAATGGCCGCCACAGCTCAAATTATTGGGGTTTGGAGCGACTACCAACGAGATTACATTCCCATAAAACTTTTCAAGGCGTGCTATGATAATGACATTAACTATAACGACAACAAAAAAGCCTTGATGCTCTACAAATTAGCAGACTTTTTAAAAAC
>JBHIWP010000258.1:0-8704 GCA_041987425.1 Promineifilaceae bacterium (SeqCode)
CGAAGCCGTCTGCTTCGAAAATCTGGAAGCAGGCGCTTATGAGATTGAGCAAATTGTGCCTGGACCTTTGGAGATGACGACAGCGGCCAATACCACGGTTACAGTTGCAGAAGGACAAACCGCAGGCGTGCAGTTTGGCAGCCGACTGCGGGTTGACAGCGATGAGTCTGACCCAGACAGCGTGGCCGATGCGGGTGATGCTACAGTAGAGCCAACCGCAGCCACGGATGCCCTGCCAGAGACAGTAGATACGCCTGACGAGGGCTTTAGTTTAGCTTCTTACAGCGGTTTGATTTTGCTGGTCGTCGCCGTTATCTTGCTGGGTGGTTTGCTATTTCTGGTATTACGCCGTACCGCTTAACGACAAGTTAGCTATGAACGGGTCACTTTTGCGCGAAGAGCTGCAAGCACAGTTCGACCGGCTTGACAGACGCATTACGTTCTGGATGGCCAGATACGGTCTGGTTATTATGCGGATCGGTCTGGGTATTGTCTTTTTTTGGTTTGGCGCCCTTAAGCTTTTTCCGGGTTTAAGCCCGGCTGAGGATTTAGTGCGAAACACGACCTACTTTGTAGACCCAGACTGGTTTGTCCCGGTGCTGGCCGCGTGGGAAATGGCCATCGGCCTGGGTTTGATGTTTGGCAAGTTCATGCGGCTGACGCTGCTGCTGCTTTTTTTGCAAATGCCCGGCACGGCACTGCCGCTGGTGGTGCTGCCGGAAGCCGTCTGGACACTGTTTCCTTTTGGGCTTACGTTAGAGGGGCAGTACATCATCAAGAACCTGGTTTTGATTGGCGCTGCCTTGGTTTTGGGGGGCACCGTGCGCGGCGGCCGTCTGGTGCCAGAGCCTGAAGCGGTGATTGGTGAATGAAACAGTTCGCAGACGCTGGTTCTGGCTGGCGGTTTTATTCATTGCGTTACTGGCTGCCTGGCCGGAGCTTTCCCGGCCAGGCTTGCTGAATACGCGCGGCGGGGGTGACAGCCCGTTTTTATTGCAGCGACTGCATCAATTGGAAACGGCCGTTCTCGACGGCCACTTCCCTGTACGCTGGATGCCTGATGCCAACTATGGCAATGGCTATCCATTCTACAATTTTTATGCCCCCCTCTCTATTTACATAACTTTTTTCTTCCGACTGCTGGGCTTTGGTTTTGTCCGGGCAATCCATCTTTCGCACCTGCTGGGCTATATCGTAGCCGCCTGGGGCACGTTTGCGCTGGCCCGGCGCTGGTTCAGGAGCGAATGGGCGGGTCTACTGGCCGCGGCTGCCTACACCCTTGCGCCGTTTCACCTGGTCAACGTCTACGTACGCGGCGATTCGCTGGCCGAATTTTGGGCAATGGCCTTTTATCCGCTGGTGATTTTGGCGGCAGACGGTCTGTTTGGTGGTGAGCGGCGGCAGGTAGCGCTGTTTGCCCTGGCCTATGCCGCACTCATCCTTAGCCACAATATTTCCGCCCTCATTTTCTCACCATTTTTGCTGCTTTATTTGCTGCTGCGTCTGATACTATCGAATTCACAAAATAGCAGAAATCCTCTCCAATCTTCAGTCCCTAATCTTCTTGCAGCCCTGGCAGTGGCGCTGGGGCTGGCGGCCTGGTTCTTTGCGCCAGCATTGGCAGAGCAGTCATTGGCGCAGCTTGGCTCGGTAACGAGCGGTTATTTTCACTACAGCAACCATTTTTGGGGAACGGCCGAATTGCCCTTGAGTCAGTCATCCTTTTTTATGGATTACAGCGTAGAAAACAGGGAAGCGTTTCGCATGGGGCTGGTGCAGGCAATTGTAACTATTGCTGGTTTGCTGGGCATATTTTGGCTTTGGCGCGCGCAGCGGCGGCAGGTAGTAACACCGGCTATTTTCATTGCGCTAACCATTGTGGTGAGCACTTTTATGCTGATGCCGCTGTCTGCCGTTTTATGGGAGCATTTGCCGCTGTTGGCATTTACCCAGTTTCCCTGGCGCTTTTTGTCTGTGCAGGCGTTTGGCGGGGCGCTGGCGATGGGCGGGCTGGCAGTTGTGCCGCCCTGGCCCCGCTGGTGGGCGCCGCCGCTTCTTGTCCTGTTGCTGGTCAGCAGCCTGGGCCAGCTAAATCCCGACCATTTGCCGCTCACAGATGCAGACGTTACGGCTGAATCCCTGGCCCAATATGAATGGTTTACGGGCAACATTGGTACGACAATTAGCTTTGAGTATCTACCGCCAACGGTGCAGCCACGACCCTACGCCAGTGCTTGGCTCAACGAGGGGGTGCGCTGGCGGGTGAAGCCGCTTGCTGGCAGCCTGGTTTCCGCCACACTTACAGAGCAGCGCACCGATTATCAGGCGTGGCGAGTGGAAACGGTCGCAGCCAGCACGCTGCTCTTTCCCACGCTGCATTGGCCGGGCTGGCAGGCAGAAGTAGATGGGGCCGCGGTGGCGATACGGCCGTCCCCTGGCAGTGGGCTGATTGAACTGGATGTGCCCGAAGGCGAGTACACAATTGAGCTGAAGCTGGCGCGGACGCCTGTTCGCCTGGGCGCAGAGCTTGCCTCGCTGGCTGCGCTGCTGCTTACGATTTGGCTGCTGCGTCCAAACGGCCGTTGGCCGAACAAAACGACCTTGCTGCTGCTTGCTGGGATGTTGGCATTGGCTATTGTCGTGCGGCTGTGGCCTCAGCAGACCGCAGCACACCGCCTGTACACCTGGGATTTTGTGCAGATGGGCTATCTGCATCCAGAGCCAGAAGGTGTGGCCTTTAGCGGAGGGCCCGTGCTGCAAGCCGCCACGGTGCCACAGGCAGCCCAGGCTGGTGAAACGCTTCGCATAGAACTTGAGTGGCGTAAATCGCCTGAAGAAGAGGTGACGCTGGAACTGTTCTGGCCCGCAGTGAACTGGCCGAATGAGCCCGACTTGCAGCCACCAGCCATTGTTCAGCAAACGGTGCTGGGAAACGAAACGTTGACCGTTTTTGAGCTGGCGCTGCCGGACAATGCCCCGGCGGGTCTGTTCGTGCCCAGGTTGTCGCTGGCAGACGGCCGTCCGCTAACGCCATCTGGCCGCAGCCGCAGTGCGCTCTTTTTGCAGCCGGTTCGCATCTTGCCTGCTTCTGCTGCTGTGCTGCCCCCGGCTGAGCAGCTAACTGTAAAGGGTATCAACGTGCAGCAAACCAACGCGCAGCTTGTCGCGCAGCTTGCCTGGTTTACGCCGCAGCCACTCAGCCAAAATTACAACGTCGCCCTGCGCCTGACGGATGCACAGGGCCGCTTTGTTCGCGTGGTGGATGTGCAGCCGGGCTACGGCTTTTTGCCCAGCAACGCCTGGCCTGCCGGACAGTGGGTGCACGATTGGCTGACGATTCCTCTGCCACCGCCAGAAGAAGCACATGAACGGCCGTTTGTGCTGGTCGCCCAACTATATGATGTGAGTGATCCGAACACGGCCGTCCTTACCCGGCGGTTGGGAGAGCTGATGGAAGCGGAAACGGGCCTGGTTTTCCAGGCGACGGAACCGGAATTCACTTTGCCCGGGGGGATTGTCGAGGAAACGGCCGTTTTTGGCAGCGATATTCAGCTGCAAGGGTATCAACTGAACCAGTCGGGAGAAACGCTAGACTTGACGCTAGTGTGGCAGGCGCTAAAAGATGGCCAGACCGACTACACGCGCTTTGTTCACCTGATCGATGCGGAGGTGGGCGGTGCGCCTTTGACGCAAAGCGACAGCCTGCCGCGCTACGGCAGCTACCCCACTAGCCAATGGACGGCCGGAGAAGTAGTAAGCGACAGCCTGACGCTGTCGCTGGCAGACGTGCCGCCGGGCAGTTACCGGCTGGCGGTTGGTTTCTACAGCCAGCCAGCGCCGGGACAGTTTGAGCGGCTGGCGGTGACAAATGGAGCGGGGGAAGTGGTGCCAGACGGCCGTTATATTTTGCCCGTCATTGTGACGGTGGAGCCGTGAACGGACATGTAATTGGTAATTGGGTAACTGAGCATTTGGTCACAAATTACCCAGTTACTCAATTACTCAATTACCTTCCAAATAGCTCACAGCTCTATCCACACTATCATTCGGGCTGACTTTGATCTGGCTGTCGGCAAAACGGCCGTCTTCGTCAATCACAAAGTGGCTGCGAATAATGCCCATGTAGGTATTGCCGTACATTTTCTTCTCACCCCACACGCCGTATGCTTCAGCTACTTCATGTTCGGGATCTGCCAATAAATTGTAGGGGAAGCCCATCTTGGCCCGCCACTTTGCCAGGTCTTCTGGCACGTCGGGACTAATGCCAAAGACAGTTGCGCCTGCCGCTTCAATTGTAGGCCAGTTATCGCGAAAGCCGCACGCCTGGACGGTGCAGCCGGGGGTATCGGCCTTTGGATAGAAAAAGAGCACCACCTTCTGCCCACGATAGTCGGACAGTTTTACGGGGTTGCCTTCGTCAGAAATCAGTTCAAAATCGGGGGCCATTTCGCCAACGGTCATATTTTTCTCCTTATCGAGTCAACAATTCAGTTTAAATTTTACCGGCATTGGCGGCTCGCTTCCAATAATTTAACGATTCGCGCTTTTAGATGGAACTTTTGGTTGAGCAGAGTCGTTTTAGGGGAACAGCGTAAGGAAGCCGTTAGACGGCCGTTTCCAAACCATCAAGTAACCCCATCCGGTAACAGCTATGCTGTAAATAGATAATCTTGACAATTGATTTGCGAGGTTCATGATGCCGACACTATATATGATTTGCTGGTCTTTCATTATTGTTGCTGCTTTTTCTGCCTGGCGGCTGCAAACCTGGAATCAACGTATTGTGGTAACGGCCGTTACCCTGATTGTGTTGCTTGTGAGCCAATCCCTCTTTATTTCCCTAGCAACGAGCGCGGGACTGCACCCTGGTGATGCCCTGCTGGCTCCCGAGCAATTCTTGCAAAGCGGCCCCTTTGGCTGGCTGGCCCTGCTGGTGATGCCCTGCGGTTGGCTGGGTCCCTTTGTTGGCTTTAATTTGATTCAGCGGTTCCAGGAAAACAGTTATCAGTAATCAGTAGAGTAGTAATCAGTCAACGGAATACTGCCATACTGATTACTGACCCAATGATTACTGTCCACCAAGCAGGCGGTTAACAAAGCGCAGCAGCCATTTAAAGATCTTTTGAGGGAATGAGAGCCGGGGGCGAGCCCGTAAGCTCTCTTCCATCCGCATGATCGCGGCCAGCCAGTGGCCTTGGCGGAGTTCCATCAGGCTCAGAGCGCGTAAAATCTGAGCCTGATTTTCTTTTTTATTAATTTGGGCAAACTGGGCAGCGGCGTTGCTGTAATGGCGGGCAGCTTCAGTATAATTTTTTTGGCTGGCATAGAGATCGCCTAGATTGCCAAGCGTTTGCGCGTGGCGTTTTGTATCACCAATCTGGGAGAAGAGTTGGGCCGCCTGGTTCAGAGTGGCTGCGGCCGTATCCATCTTCCCTTGCACCCGCAAAATAACCCCCACGTTATTTAGCATTTCTGCCTGGTCCCCCACATCTTCTTGGGCCGCAAAAGCGGCAGCCGCTTGCTCAAACAAGGCCAATGCCTCACTTCGTTTGCCCTGTTGAAACAGGCGCATTCCTTCATCTTTTAACGCTTGGGGAGAAGGGGATGGACTCATTGAGTAGTCAATTACTTAATTACTCAATTGCTTAATTACCCAATATCAGATTTGTAATTGAGGAATTGGGCAATTGGGCAATTAGTAGGTGATTTCCAGTAAGCTTTCCGCTACCTGGCGCAGTTGGGCCACGTCCATTTCACTCAGCTTTTTGGCAGTGTCCAGGTAGCTAATATTTACCGGATTGATTAAGAAGGCCTGCATTTCCGGTGGCATGCGGTTAAATTGGCGCTCTAATTTTTGTTTGGCTTCGTGCCGCCCTAGTGGGCCATGCAGATCGTCCAGGAAGTAGTTCACGGATACATCCAGGTGACGGCAAATTTGCTCCAGATGTAAGTAAGGAATGGGTTCCTGGCCCATCTCATATGACTTCAGCTGCTCTTCTTCCAGGTTTAGGACTGTGGCCATGTCGGCCAGCGATTCCCGCTTGCGCAGCCGCTGCTGGCTCAGCAAGACGCCAATGACGCGATGGCGCAGCGTGATGAGATTGACATAATCGATATCCGCATCTGTTTTGAGCGGTTCGCTGCCCCAAAAATAGCCCATGGGGATGTTGAGATAGAGAGCAATGGCCTCAAGTTGGGGAAGCGAAATAGGATAGTCACCGGATTCGATGTCGCGATACTCTGCAGGATTTAAGCCTAAAACGGCCGCACACTCTTTCTTCGTGCGCCCAAAATGCTCTCTGGCTTTTTTAACCAATTCCCCCAGCATTTTGGCGCGTTCTGCATTCAGTTCACTCATTGCTTTGTTCTCTCATAAGTGGCATCTTACACTGGGCAGGATATTAACATAATTCAGTGTGCGATACAACTGGTGTACGCCCGGTTGCCTTTCTGCTACAATGCAAGTCCAGTTCAGGGAAGGCAGAAAGTGATGATATCGTACGAACCGTGGCCCTTTTTACCGGCAAACACGCTTACTCCCGCGCAGGCAGACCGTTGGTGGCAAGATTGTTTTTTACGCACCGAGGCGATTCGGGATTTTACGGCCGTTTCTGGGTCCGCCATTTTGGTGGGGGAAGCCGGGGCGGGTAAATCCATTGCCTTGCAAGCCTTGCTGCGCGAAACGGCTCAATCCTTGCTCCATGTGCCTTATCCCATACAAAATTGGCCCCAGGGAACGCGCCCCTGGCTGCCCGGCCGCCGCCATGTCAGCCAGCTTATGGCCGCCTCGGCTAACGAAATTGTGCGCCTGCTCAATGAGGAGCCAGAACGCTTTGGTCGCTGCCACGAACTTTTGCAGCAGTTTCTGATATGGCTGGTACAAAAGCATTTAAGCCGGCGTACGCTGGTGCGGTTGCTGCAGCAAATCAATCGGGCTACGGAAGTGGCTCTGCCCATCCCTCAGAAAGACGAAGTCGAAGACATTTATCCCAGCGATGAACTCACAGCCGACGTGCGCGGCCAGATCGACGAACTGGCGGAGCTCGTGCAGGCGTTGGGTTTTGCCGGGCTCATGGTCACGATTGACCTGAACGAGCAGGAAGCCTATCTGAGCGGGCAGGAGCTGAGCGAGCTGTTTCGGCTGGACCTTTTAGAGAATCCCGGCGTGATGCTGAGAGCGGTGCTGCCCAAAAGCGTGGTGCAGCAAGCCCAAATTGAAAATCGCGTAGGCGGCCATCTGCGTATCATTCCTATTTATTTGTCGGAGGCAGATTGTAACGAACTGGTTCGGCGCTATTTGCAGGCAACAACAGGCGGCACCGTGTCAAATTTAGAGGAGTTGGCCAATACGGCCGTGCTGCAACGTGTTCAAAAAGAGCTGCGCATCCTCTATAATGCGCCCACCGCAGCGGGCTGGCTGCATTGGGCCGAAACAATTCTCACCCAGTATGTGGCTCAGCCTAAGTCCGCGCCGCTTACCAATGCCAACGAAGTGGCGCTTGCCTACTACCAGCGGCACGTTCCTTTGCGACTGGTGCCGGAACGAATGGCCGTTTGGCGCGGGCCGCAATTGCTCACGCTGGACCGGCAGCCGTTTGAGCTGCTGCGCACCCTGTTCGACCTGCAGGGCCAACCTGCGCCAGATGCCTTGCTGCAGGTCGCCGGTACGCAGGCCAACTTAAACACCTTAATCGGCCGTATTCGTAAAGTCATCGAGCCAATCCCCAAAGTCAATATCTATATTCACAACAAGCGGGATTTAGGCTATTGGCTGGAGAATTTTGCCTAGAGCTGAAGTAAACTTCTTTGCCACTTGCCCACTCCCCCATTCCGCAGATAATAAAGCGTCATGACCGAATTACAAATTGTGACTTTACCTGATGAGGTGCTGCGCAAAAAGGCACGTCCGGTTACTAGGTTTGACGATGATTTGCAAACCCTCATCGACAATATGATTGAAACGATGCGCGCCGCTAACGGCGTAGGGCTGGCAGCGCCCCAAATTGGGCAGCCGCTGCAGCTGGCCGTCATTGAAGCGCTGCCCGAAACAGACAAAGAGGGCAACGATATTCCTGATTCTCGCGAGCTGTATGTGATTGTGAACCCGCGCATTGTGTGGGAGTCGCGCGAGGTGGTAGACGGTATTGAGGGCTGTCTTTCGATTCCGGGCTACGTGGGTGAGGTGGAACGGGCCCATGCCGTGCGCGTTCGCGCCCAGGACCGGCACGGCAAGCCTCTAAAGCTGCGGCTGAAAGGCTGGACCGCCCGCATCTTCCAGCACGAAATTGATCACCTGCATGGCGTTCTCTACATTGATAAGCTCACCGACCGCGAAAACTTCTGGACCGACGAAGAGTACTTCAACATGCGGCAGGCGGAGCTGGAAGAGGAAGCAGAAGCAGGTGAAGAGGTGGAGGAAACGGTCGTTTCCAAATCCAACGAATAACCGAAATGTAAATTTGTCATTCCCGCGCAGGCGGGAATCCACACCGTATGGACTCCCGCCTGCGCGGGAATGACATGCAAGAAGGATGTGCCATGCCATTAACCCTCGCCGATGTTGAAAAAATTGCCCATTTGGCGCGCCTGGAGCTGACCGAGGCGGAAAAACAGCAATACCTGGAACAGCTGACTGCTATTTTGCACTATGTCGAGCGGCTGAATGAGCTGGACCTGACCGGCATTCCCCCCACTTCCCACGCCA
>JBHIWP010000259.1:0-8699 GCA_041987425.1 Promineifilaceae bacterium (SeqCode)
TGTATATACAAAAGGGCTGAGCTCGTCTTCGAGCAGGCGGTGGAGCAGGTGTGGCTGGTGCGGCGATACGCCGTATTGTTGTTGTGCGTCGAAACGGCGACACGCCGTGTTGTTGTGCAGCTCGCCACGTTTCAGGACGAGGTACTCGTGGATGGCCGTAGTGGCGTCTTGCGGCCTGGGCGGCTTGCTGGCTGGCGAATGGCCGGGCAGCTGCCCGGCCCGGCCCTTGTTGGAGGAGCGGTGATGGGGCTGTTTGTCTGGCTAGGCTGGCACAGGAGTTTAGTGAAAAGTGAAAAGTGAAAAGTAAAAAGCACTCTGCCACTTTTCACTTTTTACTTTTCACTCCTGCTCTGGCACACTTTCAATTATGACCCCCCTTCTTTCCACGCTCCTCTGGACACTCCTTGGCTTCGCCCTCGGCGCGCTGCCGTTTTCGGTTTGGGTGGGTCGGCTGGTGCTGGGGAAGGATATTCGCCGCTTTGGCGACAAAAATCCGGGGGCGACCAACGTGCTGCGGGCGGGCGGGCCGCTGCCGTTTGGGCTGGCGCTGATGCTGGACATTAGCAAAGGGGCGCTGCCGCTGGGGCTGGCGGTGCACGTTTTTGGTGTTGCGGGCTGGGCCATCTTGCCCATTGCCCTGGGTCCACCGCTGGGGCATACGTTTTCGCCATTTCTGAACTGGCGGGGAGGCAAGGCCATTGCCGCCGCCTTTGGCGTCTGGATTGGCATTACCATCTGGACCATGCCGCTCATTGCGCTGCTGCTGCTGGTTGGGTTTACCCTGCTGCTTACCCCGTCCGGCTGGGCGGTGATGGCTGCGCTGTTAGGCATGCTGGCTGCCCTGCTGCTGTGGTTCAACGATCCGGTATTGCTGGGCGTATGGGCCGGTCACTTTTTGCTCATGGCCTGGAACCACCGGGCGGACTTGCGAAAACGGCCGTCTCTCCGTTGGAGAACAAGCAAATAATTACTCAATTACCCAATTACGGTCAGGTAATTGGGTAATTGAGTAATTTGGTAATTGGAATTGCTATGTTTTTGACAGGAATTGGCCTTTTTGTGTCGGTTACGCTGGGGGTAATGGTGATTACGGCCGTTACCAACTTTATCTTCTTTCCCCGCCTGAAAAGCCGCCAGCCTGTCGGCCAGCCGAAGCTCTCTATCTTGATACCAGCGCGGAATGAAGCGGCCGTTATCGGCCAAACGGTGCACAGTTTATTGGCCCAGACCTACGGCAACTTTGAGCTGGTCCTGCTGGACGATCAGTCTGAGGACGGAACCGGGGAGGTAGCTATGCAGGCCGCCGCTGGCGACGTGCGCTTTCGCCTGCTGGCTGGCACGCCGCTGCCGCCCGGCTGGCTGGGCAAAAACTGGGCCTGTCACCAGCTGGCTCAGGCGGCTAGCGGGGAGTGGCTGCTCTTTGCCGACGCCGATGTGCGCTGGCTGCCAGACGCGCTGGCCGGGCTGCTAGGCATAGCCCAGCGTGAACACGCAGATTTGCTCACCGTCTGGCCCACGCAGCACACTGAAAGCTGGGCGGAACGGCTGGTGGTGCCCCTGATTGG
Organism: Promineifilaceae bacterium (SeqCode); assembly: GCA_041987425.1. Lineage (GTDB taxonomy): Bacteria > Chloroflexota > Anaerolineae > Promineifilales > Promineifilaceae > Leptofilum. The sequence goes on from JBHIWP010000259.1 coordinate 1,566, forward strand.
CTTTGCCATCCTGAGCTATTTGCCCATTTTGCCCGTGCACCACACGCGCCAGCCAGCCTTTGCTGCGGCCAACGGGCAATGCCTGCTGTTTCGCCGTGGTGCCTACGGGAAGATTGGCGGGCACACGGCCGTACGCCAAAACGTCATCGAAGACGTGGCTCTGGCAAAGGCGATAAAAGCGAATGGACTGCGCCTGCGCATGGCCGACGGCAACCGGCTGGTGAGCTGCCGCATGTACCAAAGCTGGGCCGAAGTAAAGGCGGGATTTGCCAAAAATATTCTGGCCGGGCACGGCGGCAGCGTGCCATTTTTGCTGCTTTCGACGTTGTTTCATGGGCTGCTGTTTGTGTTTCCCTGGCTCTGGTTTGCCGCTACGCTGGCGGTGTGGCCGCTGGCGCTGGGGCTAGCCGGGCTGGCGTTGCGAATGGCAACGGCCGTTTTCACCCGCCAGCGCCCCCTGGACGCCATTCTTATGCCCGTTTCCGTGCTGCTCATGAGCCGCATTGCCTGGCAGTCGATCGAGTGGCAGCGGCGCGGTACGGCCGTTTGGAAAGGAAGAAGCCTGAAAAAAACCTGACGCAAAGCGCGCAAAGGTTCTGAAGGCACAAAGCCTAAATTTCCTTGCGCCATTGCGCCTTTGCGTCAAAAATCGTTACGCATGAACAATATCCTCATCATCGGCGCGGGCATCGGCGGGCTGAGCACGGCCATACGGCTGGCAGCCGCCGGGCAGCGCGTCACTATCTACGAAAAGAATGCCCAGGTTGGGGGCAAAATGGGCCAGATGGAGGCCGACGGTTTTCGCTGGGACATTGGCCCGTCGGTGATTACGATGCGGCACGTGTTTGAAGAGATGTTTGCCGCAGCGGGCCGCCGCCTGACTGATTACCTGACGCTGGAGCCAGTAGAGCCGCTGACGCGCTACTTTTACCCCAACGGCACGGTGTTGGACGCCACGCAGAACGTTGACCAAATGTTAAGCCAGATCCGCGACATCGAGCCGCGTGACGTGGCGGGCTACCGGGCATACCTGCGCTATGCGGAGCAGATTCACCGCATTTCTGGGCCGGTATTTATTTATGACCGGCCGCCCAACTGGCGCAGCTTTCTGCGCGTGCCGTTTTGGGACTGGTTCAAAATTGATGGCCTGCGCACCATGCAGGCGGCCATTGAAGCCCACGTGCGCTCGCCGGAGCTGCGGCAGCTTTTGGGCCGCTTTGCCACCTACGTGGGCGGCAGCCCGTACCTGGCCCCGGCCACGCTGAACGTCATTGGCCACGTGGAGCTTTCTGGCGGCGTCTGGTACCCGCGTGGCGGCATCTACCAGATTGCCGAAGCGATGGCGGCGCTGGCCCGCGAGCTGGGCGTGACGATCCATACGAACTGTGGCGTGCAGGAGATTGTGGTGGAGAACGGCCGTTTCCACCAACTCATTTTAGAAAGCGGCGAAACCGTGCGGGGAACGGCCGTTGTCAGCAACCTGGACGTAACGACCACAAATCAGCACCTTTTGAAGAGATTTAACGCGCAGGCGCAGAGGCGCAGAGGTTTGGGCCGCTGGGTGAGTAAGCTCACTTCGCCGCAGCAGGCTTCCACCGGCGAAAACCCCATTAATAATTCACCCTTCACAATTCACAATTCACAATTCGACTCTTCCTGCTCCGGCTTCATTCTCCTGCTGGGTGTCAACAAGCAGTTTCCGTCGTTGGCCCACCACAACATTTTATTTTCCCCGGATTACGCGGCCGAGTTCAAAGCTGTATTCGAAGCGGGCAAACCACCGGGCGACCCCACAATCTATATCGCCATCACCAGCAAAACCGACCCAGACCACGCGCCTGCGGGTGGCGAGAACTGGTTTGTGCTGGTCAATGCGCCGCCGTTAGGAAGCGGCTACGACTGGCGGGCAGAAAAGCAGCGTTATCGCGATCTGGTGCTGCAAAAAATTGCCGACTTTGGCTTTGACGTGCGTTCTCACATTGTTACCGAGCGCGTGCTGACACCGCACGATCTGGCTAAGCACAGCGGTGCCTGGCGCGGGGCGCTGTATGGCGCCTCACCAAACTCCCGCTGGGCTGCGTTTAAACGGCCGCATAACCGTTCAGATATTTCAGGGCTTTATTTTGTGGGGGGCACCACCCATCCCGGCGGCGGCGTGCCCATGGTCACGCTCTCTGGCAAGGTGGCGGCGGAGCTGGTTCTGGAGGATCTGCGGTAGGGGCAGACCCCCGTGTCTGCCCAAAACGGGACAGACACGGGGGTCTGCCCCTACACAAATTTTTGACCAGTAACGTATTCTAGGGGTAGTGCTTGCGTTACAAACCGCGAGGACGGAAGGCTTCGTCTAGCTTTTGGCGCAGGCTGAAGATGAGCTGCTGGCTTTCGGGAGTTTTGGGGGTAAGAGAAACGGCCGTGCCCCTCATACCTTCTCTGGACTGAAACTGGCTCACCTGCACTTCAACCTCATCTTCAATGACGAAACGGCCTTTACTGTATATCTTGTAGGGTAAGCCCTTCTCGTTTAGTACGTTTTTCACCACCTGCCGTGCATCGGATTGCGAAACCGCGAATATCTTCACCATTGTTTTGTGATGCGGGCGAGTGCGGTCAAACACCACGAAGAAAACCACGAGAAAAACAAAGACGCCTACTATCAGCCGGAAACGAAACAGCCAAAAGGCCATGACGCCAGCCATGAATCCTAGAAATATTGCGGTCAAAAGCAAGTCTGTTTCACGTGTCCGCCAATAGTTAGTCATTTTGCAACCTCCTGGCCCTCTGTACGCAGCACGGCCGTTCCCGTTGCGGGATTTTCCCCATTGTAAAGCGCCACAGTTTCGCTATACTGCGAGCAAATTTTTTGTTCGTTCTGTGTAAGAACAAGGAGCAGCAATAGCAAGAATATGATCCACCCGGCAACTGAATTGCGCTACATCAGCCCATCGATTGGCTTTGGCGTGTTTGCCACCGAATTTATACCTCAGGGCACAATCGTATATGTGCAGGACGCACTGGAAATTGTACTCCCCGCAGACCACCCCCTGCTGACCGCCGACATTTACAAACCCATTTTAGACAAATACAGCACCGTCGAGAAAGATGGCTCTTATTTGCTAAGCTGGGACATTGCCCGCTACGTGAACCATAGCTGCAACAGTAACGCCCTGAGCAGCGGCTACGGCTTCGAGGTTGCCGTGCGTGATATTGCGCCTGGCGAAGAGATCACCGACGATTATGGGCTGTTTAATTTGCCCTACGATATGCCCTGCGCCTGCGGAAACGCCAACTGCCGCGGCAACGTACGACCGTCTGACTTTGATGCCTTCATAGACCAGTGGGATGCCAACCTCCAACCAGCACTCGAAAAGCTAGAAGACCACGACCAGCCGCTGTGGCGCTACCTGGATGAGGAAACAAAAGCGGCCGTTCTCGCCGATATGGCCACCGGAAAGTTCCGCTCCGTTGGGGCCTTGCGCCCCTAGCTACAAGGCACACCATGAGTCTGTCGTCTAAATCAGTGACGCTTATTTCTCGCGCTGCGGCCCTGCTCGTGCTCCTGCTCAGCTTGATGATTGCCCAGGACCAGGCTGGCTCACTCTTTGGCAAGGATGCCCCGGCAGCGGGCAGCCGGGCGGCTCGCTCCGGCTATTACCACATCGACTGCACGCACGACAACAGCAGCGCGCTGCGGCTGGTGCGGCCCATGCCCGAGGCGCGCTACGTCTACAGTGAAGCGTATGGCTGGTTCGACGACACGCACTTTGGCACCGGCAACCCGGCCCAGATCATTGCAGACGTGGAAACGGCCGTAGCCAACGGCGGCGGTATCGTCACCATTTCGCAGTCCGTGCGGGAAGGCATCACTGGCTACACGGGCAACTACCTCGTCTCTGGCGACCTGATGCCGGATGAAGCCACAGAGGCCGCCCTGGGCATCTATATGGACTGGAGCATTCGCTTTGAGCAGTGGCAGGGCAGCCTGCCCCGCAACCTGGTAGGGCCGTTTACGCCCTTCTCCATTGAGGATTTGCCCACCCAATACATTGGCTTTATGGAAGCTGCCACCGGTATCGAACGTTCGGTGCTTTTCGCCTGCTTTTTGGGCCAGGTAGAAACGGCCGATCCCCCGCCGCACCTGTGGTACGAACCGGGCACGCCAGCGGATGGGGTGACGCTGCCCCGCGTGGGCCGCTTAATCAACAAGAGCTTTCAGCCGCTCATTTTAACGGCCAGCGGCTGGGAGAAGGTTAACTGGCCGCTCCCCCTGCGCCTGAGCCCGCTGCCCAGCGGCCAATCCACCTGGGTGTTCGACTCAGAAGAAACGTGGTATTTGCGCTAGCCGGGCCGAGGAAACGTTTATGGAACTGGTGAAAGCACAATGATGCGCATTTTGCACTATAAAAAGGGTGAACAGCCACAGGTACTTTCTGAGCTGCCGCCCGGCTGGAACAAAGAGACGGTGAAGGAGACGGAGCTGCTGTGGATTGACCTGAACCAGGACGAAAACAACGGGCAAATCGAGCAGTTTTTGAACCAGCACTTTGGCTTTCATCCGCTGGCGATTGACGATGCGCTCAACGAGGACCATTTGCCTAAGGTGGATGATTGGGAGACGTATCTGTACATCGCCTTACGGGACCTGCTTTACGACTCGGACACGGCCAGGCTCTCTATGCCGGAGCTGGATCTGTTTTTGGGCAGGCAATATTTGCTGACGTACCACGAGGCTGAGTCTCCGGCGCTGGATCGCGTGTGGCAAACGTGCCAGCGCAACCAGCGCTGGCTGCTGCACGGGGCGGATCATCTGGTCTATCGCCTGATTGATGAGGTGGTAAATAACTTTACGGCCGTTCTCGACCAGCTAGAAGAGGACATTATGCAGCTTGAGTCCACCATTTTTACCCATCCAAGCGCCCACCTGCTGGAAAACATGACCCACTACAAGCGCAACGTTGTGGAAATTCGCCGGGTGCTGATGCCCCAGCGTGAGGTGGTAAACAAGCTGGCGCGCGATACGTTTGTGGTGATTAGCCAGAAGGACCGGGTTTATTTTTTGGATGTGTACGACCACATGGTGCGGCTGTACAACGACAGCGACAGCGTGCGCGACCTGCTAACGGGCAACATGGAGCTTTATCTGTCGGTGGTGAACAACCGCATGAACGACATCATGAAAACGCTCACGATTATCACCACGCTGTTTATGCCGCTGACGTTTATTACGGGCTTTTTTGGCATGAATTTCTTCCAGGCGGTGCTGCCGTCGCACTTTTGGACGGGGCCGGTGATGCTGGTGCTGGTGCTGCTGTTTATGGCGCTGCTGCCGCTGACGATGTTTTACTGGATGCGCCACCGGGCCTGGATGTAGGTTACACAAACAGATCGTCCATAGGCCACTTTGCTGGATTATCCTGTATGTAGTGACGAACGGCCGTTAAATGCTGTTCATTACGGATAATTTGCTCATAATAGTTGCGCTGCCAGATGGGGCTGTCGTCGCTGCCAGGAAATCGCCGAAACCGCTTGGTCACCTTTGACTTAAATTGCCCAATAATGGCCCCCAATGACCCTTTCCGTAAGGGCGACCCGGTGGGTCGCCCTATCCCGGTGGGTCGCTTGTCCGTGCCCTCGGCTCGCGGCTCTGGAGCAGACAGCACAATGATGCCATGCAGATGATTGGGCATGACCACAAACGCATCCAAATAGACATACGGCCGCACAACGGTCGTTTTTTGCCACTCATTGTAAACCAGCTGCCCCAACAAATTTAACCGCATCTGCGCCTCCACGATTTTCCCAAATAGTGGCTGGCGCTTGTGTGTGCAAATGGTCAAAAAATAGGCACCTTCCTGAGTATAATCGTACCCTTTCAGCCGAATGGAGCGCCGATGGTGCTTTTGCGGATCGTATGCCATTTTGTCCCTCCTGATGATTCCATTGCATGGATCGTATCCCATTGTTCTTCATTTTGATGATACGCGTAGGGGCGACCCGGCGGGTGATCGCATGGTTTTGCATGGAACATATTCCCTTGTTCTTCATTTCGTGATGATGCGCGTAGGGGCGACCCGGCGGGTCGCCCCTACCGGCGGATCAACCGACGATATCCCCGATATTTCGCCCCGGTACCGATACCGACGGTCCGCACCAACATTTTGGCCGCGCATTATTTTCCGGCGCGTTCCAGGTTGAGGGCGAGGAGGCGTTCCAGGATTTGTTCGTCGGTGAGGTCGTGGGGCCAGCCGTAGGCGTCGAGGACGGCGTGGTCCAACGCAGTGTGAATGTCGTCCAGCTCCTGAATGTCGGCGCGGGTGACGGATTTGCGGGTGACTTTGTCGAATTCGGCGCGGTCGAAGATTTTGCCCGCTTTGACGGTTTCGCGGTAGTAGACGAGGCCGTTGTACAGGTTGGTGAGGGTGCGGTTTTTGACCATTTTGTCGTAGGCGGCGCCCAGCCCAGCGTACAGGCCCTCGCGGGGGGGATTGAGCCAGGCGTCGCGCCAGGCCACCAGCGCCCGCGCCCATTGGGCAATGGCCGCCACGCGCGGGTCTTCATCCTCGCCGGGTTCCTGGCCGGGCGGCCAGGGGAATGGGAAGGTTTGAAAGGTATCTGTTGGTGAGTATCTTGGCCTATCTTCTAGTGACGTATTTTTGTTTAAAACCCAAACTTCATGCAATCTAGAATGCAAAACACCAAAAAAGTAATCATCTTCTCTTGCAAAAACGAAAACTGCCTGATCTGCTAAAGTAGGTAACTGTAGCCACATAAACAACCTGTGCTTAGAATGTGCTGGTGTGACAATATATCTTTCAAGACTAGATATTGCATTGCGCAATGTCGGCCTACTTTCGCCATGAATCCACCATTTTTCTCTCCGGCTTGCTCGACGTACTTTGTCACGTTGTGGTTTTACATGAGTTTTGACGTAATCAAAAGGTGCTTCGTATTTTTGGGCATCTTTCATAGTCATCGAGTTAAAATCTATTATCCACATGTTTCTTGATCGATTTGTCAAATCACGAGCATTTGTATAGGGTTTGATTACGTCATAATTATTGAGTTTCCCAGCATTTGGAATTTGTAGTAATTCTTGTGCCTTTGATGACTCAATATCAAAATCTCCAGATTTATCTA
>JBHIWP010000260.1:0-8697 GCA_041987425.1 Promineifilaceae bacterium (SeqCode)
AAAAGAGTGGCGCTGGCAAATAGAGCTTTACAACAGCCTGCGTTAGCGAGGCGAAGGCTTATCGCTGCGGCTCAGCTAATCGCTTTTGAGCAGGCACATCGCCCTTAACCTTGCGCACGCGCACAGCGCCTTCCTCAGGGACAATTCGACTGCCATACATGTTGGCATGAACCTGCGTAAATTCTGCCCCCAGCAGGAAGATTTGGGTTGAATAGTAGATCCAAATCATCAATACAATTAGCGAACCAGCTGCCCCATAACTAGACGCTGGATTGCTAAAGCGCAGATAAAGGCCCATACCAAATACGCCCAGCACAAAGAGAACGGCCGTAGCGGCCGCACCCAGCCAGACGTCTCGCCAGCCAATCTTTACATCTGGCACGGTTCTAAAGAGCAAGGCAAACAGCCCCGTCAGAAGCAGCAGGCTCACAGCCACATTTAATATCTGAACAACGGGCACAAAGCCTGGCAATGCCTCGCCAATCTGGTTTCCCAGAAAGGCGACAATAGAACTGAGCACCAGCAGAACCAGAAACAAAGCGCCCATGCCCAAAACCATTAAAAATGAAACGGCTCTTTTTTGAAATGTGTTTCTAATGCCCTTCTCTGGGTCAGGCATGACGTTCCAAACGGTGTTCAGTGCATCTTGCAGCTGCACAAAAACCCCAGATGCGCCAAACAGCAGAACCACTACACTGGTGAGTGCCGCCAAAGATAGGCTCTCGGGCTGGCTGGCTGCATCCAGAATCATTACAATGGCATCACTACCTTGTGGCCCGACTACCCGCTCCACCTGTTGCACAATCGCTTGCCGGGCTGCCGCACTGTCGGCGAATTGGCTCACAGTCGTAACAATGAGAACCAGCAGCGGAGGTATGGAAAGTACAGCAAAAAAGGCAAGAGCAGCCGCCAGTCTAGACGCTTTATCCTCTTGCCATTCTTCAACTGTTTTTTTAAGCAATTTGATAGGAATCAGCTCCTTTTATGAAAATTCCCCAGAAACATTCAAGCAGGCAAACAATCCTGATAGAAGTTTCTGGGGAAATTATCTAAGTTGGTCACAATACTTATTTACACTCAGTTATTAACTACTGCTGCTCGTCTTCGAACGGCCGTTGGTGACGGGTTGCAGCTCCGCTTTGTTTGCTTCTTCTTTGGCTGTTTCTACAGCCGCATCTTTGGCCTTTGTAGCCACAGCCTGCACTTTGCGGGCCGTTTCCTGCGCACGAGTCTGAACCACTTCCTTTGCTTCATCCAGCAGTTCGTCTCGATGCTCGCCCATCCAGCGGTTTTCCACCTCTGTGCTGGGCAGGGCAAGGCCCACAAGGGCGCCAGCCGCCAAGGCGGTTGCACCCACGGCCAGCGGGTTTTCGTTCATTGTTTCCCAGAAGGTGCGCTTGGTGCGGCGCATGCCTATCTGAGCGCGCGTACGCAGGTGAGCGGCCGTTTCCTGGGCATGGTGTTGCGTTTCTTGCACGGACTGGCGCACCTGGCGGCCAGCGGCAGCAGCGCTTTGCTGTACAGATTCAGCCGCATCATGCAGATGCTCTTGCACCGATTCGGCCGCATCGCCGATGCGCTCTTGCACCTGGTGTACGGCTGCACCAGCGCGCTCTTTGGCCTCTTCTGCCACTTCACCAACGCGCTCACGGCCGTGGTGAACCATTTCGCCTACGCCGTGGCGGGCTTCGTGGCGTGTGTCATAGGCGCGCGTGCCATACCGTTCCGTCAAACGATCCGGACCAGAATAGTACTGGGTTGACTGGGGATAATAGTCAGTGTCATTGTCGGCCATCAACAGCCAGCCAACACCCACGCCAATCAGCGCAGCCGGAATTGGATTTTCCTTCACGGTGCGAACAAGATTTGTTCGCCAACTTCTTACTTTATGCTCTGCTTGATGTGTCATATCTTCCACCTTTCCTATTGTTGCTTCTCGAATTGCTTCTTGCGTTTGTTGTTTTAAGCGGGCAGGCGAGAGGCGTTCTTGAATTTCTGAAATCGTGTGCCCCATAGCTGCCCTGGTGTTTTCAATCTCTGTCCGAATTGCATCGGGATCATTAGTACTGTTCGGACGTATGTTTAGTTCAGTTGTGCGGTTAGCCATTCTTTATCCTCCTGGAGGGTCTCAATCGTCTGGCTAGGCTTAGGGTTTATCTCTTTTAGGGCCTGCACACCCGTCCAGGCAAGCGCGCCAGCCACAATGGCCAGCACCCCGCCTACAATGAAGGCAGCGGCCCAATAGGGAAGCCATAAGCCCAGAACCAGAACAATGCCAGCAAACAAAATTAGCAAAGCTGCGTTACCCAACACGCCAGCAAGAACGAGAAGGGCAATTTCGCGCCCGGCTTTGGCTGCTTTCTGGCTCATTTCTGCCTTGGCTAGCTCTACTTCTTTTCTTACCAGCAGGCCTGCCTTAGCTGATAGGTCGGAAAATAGCTCGCCAAGCGTTGGTTCGCTAAATGCTGGTCCTCTTTGATATTGTCGTTGGTCGTTATAGGTTGTCATCTTTGCTCCTTATCTAACCGACCTTAGCGGTTCGTGGTAGATACGGCCGTACTGCGGGTGCGAGTTTGGGGCAGTGATTCTGAGTAAGGCTGGTGAGATTGATATGTCTGCGTTTGCCACTCTGCCCGGTGTGGATCAGAGCTGCGCAAAAACCGTGCTGCCAACAGACCCAGGGTGAAGGCTCCACCAATGAAGAGCTGCGGCTGGCGGCGGGCAAAATCTTGCGCGTCGTGCAGCAGATCATCCAGGTTTCGGTCCTCCAGGTAGTCAGAAACGTGGTCAATTTTGTTTGCAACTTCCTGGCTGTAGCTGGCAATTGCGCCCTGATCTTGCTGGCGCAGCTGCACGCTGGTCTGGCGCAGCGAATTAGCCAATCCGTGAAGCTGACGAGCAGCCTCGCTCTTTTGGCTTGCCAAAGCAGACTTGGCCTGTTTGCTGGCCTGCTGGGCAGCAGATTTGGCTTCAGTAGCCAGCTGCTCGCCCGTTTCGCGTAACTCTTTCCGAACGGCATCTGTTGTTTCTTTCACTTCGTTTTTAACTTCTTGGGCTGTATCGTTGGCTGCGTTGGTGGTGGTGGCGGTTTTATCTACGTTGCTTTGCTGCTGATGTGACGTTTGCGTATGTTTTGTCATCATTTTCTCCTTTGCATGCAGGGGGCAATACACAGGACAGAGCACGCTGCTCATGCCATTATCTATCACCCCTTATGCGTTTTGTTAAAGGGTTGTGTAGCTTATAGAATTTTTCTTTAAACTTGGTACTGTGGCTTTATTTTATAGAAGGAAAGGCACCTTGGGCATGTATCAATTTATAGAAACAGGATACAAAAAAGGTATAGTTATGCAAAGGTCCTAAAGCGCTCCGTATTCCTCTTAAATTTGTTCTATCATCGGCGGACGCCATTCATGGGGCAGAAAGTCCTCGCCCACCGCCTCCTGCCCCTGGCTAACAATCAAGATTTTGGAGGGAAGTTTCATACCGATTAATTCAAATTGGGGAGTATTTCTTGCTCATAAAACCGAAAGAACCCTTCTTGATCGGGTCCAATTTGGTGGATATACACATGATCGTAGCCCGCGTTAATAAAATTGTAGATGCTTTCCAAATGGACCATTGGGTCTGGTCCACAGGCAATATTCTTAACGCGCTGCTCTTTGCTAAGCATTTCCACTGCCTGTTCAAAGTGGGCCACCGTGCGCAGCTCCTGGCTCATCTCGCCAGTCAGGCCGCTGGTGGGCCACATTTTGGACACAAGACAATGGGCGTCTTCTTCGCTCTCTGCCCAGCACACCGTCACCTGCCCATAGCGTGGCTTTTCTGCGCCACCGGCTTGCTCAAACCGCTGCACATCACTTTTCTCAGGAGCCAGGCCAATGAAACCGTCGCCAATGCGCCCGGCGGCTTCAATGGCGTTTGGCCCGCTGGCAGCCACCATAATCGGCGGTAATTTTTCTGGCAGCGTAAAGATACGGGCATCCTCTACGGTGTAATATTCTCCCCGAAAGGTCGTATTTTCGCCGCGCCACAGCTCGCGAATTAGCTCTAATGCTTCTTCGAGCATGGCCAGGCGAATGGGGTGCGGAGCCCAGCGATCGCCTAGAATATGTTCGTTAAGGTTTTCACCCGTGCCAACGCCCAGGAAGAAACGGCCGTTAAACATGGAAGCGGTCGTCGCTGCCGCCTGGGCAATAATTGCCGGATGAATACGCATCGTGGGGCAGGTCACCCCTGTCCCCACCTGGAGTCGCTCCGTTACCTGGGCAATACCCCCCAGAACGCTCCACACAAACGGGCTGTGCCCTTGCTCACTCACCCAGGGATGATAATGGTCGGAGACAAGGGCAAAATCAAATCCTACCTCTTCAGCGCGGCGGGCATTGTAGACTAAATCGGCAGGAGAATGCTCCTCACTGGACAGGGCGTAGCCAAACTTGGTCATCATTAGCTCTCCTTATTGTAAAAAATTAAGTCTTGGGCGTTCAGTGTTCAGTTCAGAGCACGTCTAAAATATCGCAGGACTTTCACATCTGCCTGGCGCCGTACTGTTCCGCGTGCGCTCCATCTGGCGCTGTCGCGCTCGCCTCAAAATGTGCCTCCGGCTCTTCCTTCAACAGCTTCACCTCGGTGTCTCCAAGCGTGTCCTGTACATACAACATTTTTACCAGCGTCATAACCATAGCAGCCATCGGAGCCGCTATTGCTATCCCAATAAAGTTAAAAGACACGCCAAAAATCACCTGCGACATAATAAGTAATGCCGGGGGCAAAGAAACGGTTTTTCTTTGTATAAGAGGGGTAATAAAGTAACTTTCTATAATCTGAATGCCCAGGTACAGCAGCAGAACATACAGCGCCTGCGTTGGGCTATTTGTAAATGCAATAAGCAAGGGCGGGATGAGCGCCAGCGCCGGGCCTATAATGGGAACAAAGGTTAGCAACCCCGTAAGCACCCCCAGAATAAAAGCCAGGGGCACGCCCAAAACAGTAAGTCCTATTACTGAGAGCAGTCCTATAACAAACATCGAGGCCAGGGTGCCAATTAACCACCAGCGCAATGTATAGGCCACCTCGTCCAACACTTCCCCGGCGCGGCGTCTGTGGCCCAGAGGAAACAGCCGGATCAACCCATTAGCGTATAGATCAGGCTCAACCGCAAGGTAGAATCCCAGAAAGAGGATGACCACGATGTTGGTGAACATACTAAAAGTTCGGGAAAAAAAGGTGGACAGTTGGCTGAAGAAGTTGCTGGATAAAGAACTAAATTCTTCCGTGCTGGGAAGGCGGTTAAGCAAAGGCTGAGCCCAGGCCTGATCGGCCAGGGTGCTCTGCAAGCTACCAATAGAATCTTGTAGGTTGCTGCCCAGCTTTTCGCTTTGGTCCACCAGGTTGGGTACAGCAAACCAGCCCACGGCCACCACCAGCAGCAGGAGAACCAGCGTGGTAACGGCCAGCGACTGTCGGTGCGAAAGCGGCGTATGCTGGCGTATCCAGCCGCTGACGCTGGTAAGAAAAACGCTGAAAAGAATACCGGCAAACAGCAGCACCAGAATATCTACAATGTGCCAGGCGAAAAGAACCAGAAGGGTAACGGCCGTAACCAACCCAATGACAATAAGGGTGCGCTTTAAAAAATTGTCGTGCAGCGTTTGTTGCAGTGATGCTCTCATTCTCTTCTTTAACCTCTTCTTCTTCAATCAGACCAATGAAACAAAAAAATAACGGCAAGGCCCACATAGTTCATGAGCCTTGCCGTCGAATGTGATCAGTGTGATTTAGTAAGCAGGATGGCGATCAAAGTAACGGTTTACTTCACGCTCCGCCTCTTCACGAGAACGGCCGTATCGTTCTTGAATGCGGCCAACAAGCTTGTCATATTCACCATTGATGATATCCATATCATCGTTGGTCAGCTCGCCCCATTCTTTCTGAACTTCACCTTTAAACTGATTCCACTTGCCTTTCAAAATATCTTTGTTCATTTTTACCTCCAAGCATCTGTTTGTAAAACATGTGGGCGCCCCATAAACCTATACAGTAAAGACTACCTAAATACAGTCGATACAGTGGGAAATAGTAAAGCGGTATTGGGCGTCCCACATTTTCCATTAAAACAAAACCGCTTTGGTGGTTCGCTGCCAGCTAAACAGGCGACCAACTACGAGCATTGTATAGGTGGGGAGGCCATCCTGATATGGATATGGGTACATTTCAGCGATACATTAACGATACAAACCCCAAATAACCCGAACAAAAGTGCGAAATCTGCAATATATCCAAAGTATTACTCTTCTTATGCCTGAGTATATTTACCTCAAGCATCTCCTAAGGTATAAGCATATCAAGCCCATAAATTTACCTGGCACTAGGCCAGACAAGATGAAAAAAGGAGAAAATTAGTATGAATATGCAATCGCTACGAGATGTCTATGTCCACCAGTTAAAGGACATGTACAGTGCAGAAAAACAGTTGACTGAAGCACTTCCTAAAATGGAGAAGGCGGCAAATTCGCCGAAACTACGCACGGCCTTCCAAAACCACCTACGCAAAACTGAAGGTCATATGCAAAAAGTCCAATCGATTTTGGATGAGCTGGATGAGAACCCCACCAGCACCAAGTGCAAGGCCATGGAAGGCTTGATTGAAGAAGGAAACGAAATCGCCAAGGAAAGAGGCGATGCAGACGCCAAAGATGCCGCTCTGATTGTAGCGGCGCAAAAAGTTGAGCATTATGAAATTGCCAGCTATGGTGGCCTGCGAACCTTTGCCAAAACGCTGGGCTTTAACAAAGCTGCAGAAACGCTGCAGAGCATCTTAGATGAAGAATACGAAGCGGACCAGGAGTTGGATAATCTGGCTATGGGCTTGCACAGCAATACAAGCGTGAACAAAGCTGCCGCTAATTAATGGAAAGTAGCAAAAATTAGCGCATAGGCCAAAGCAGTAACAGTAATAAGTGAATTGCCCCACCATTTGGCTGGGGCAATTTGCTAAAAGGAGAAGTATTTAAACATGACTACGACAACTCCCACGATGAGAGAAAGCGATGAGGCAACCAGAGAACAGCTAAACATGGCGAAGGAGCAGGGAAATACTCTGGAAAAAGCCTTAAAACACATGATAGGTGAAGTTGCTAGCGATGGACAAGAGAAAGAGGCGGGGCCTTACCTGGTAAGCTACGCCGTGGAAGAGGCTGAAGGCATGTATCATCTCCAGGATGGTAAGCTTGTCTGGCAAGAGCCAGAAGAAGAGAACATTCACATCGAAGTGGCTGTGCGTGATGCTGCAGACGGCCGTTTTATCCCCAACCTGAACATTCACGTGCGCCTGATCGACAGCAGCGGGACTGATGTGGGCTACCATCAGCAGCCATTTGTGTGGCATCCCTGGCTGTATCACTACGGCCGTAACTGGCAGGTACCAGCTGATGGCGACTACGAAATGCACATAGAGATCGAAGCCCCAGACTTTCCACGGCACGACAAGAAAAACGGGCAGCGTTATGCCGAGGACGTAGAAGTCTTATTTTCTCCCGTAAAAATTAAAACGGGTAAAAAATAAGCACAAAATTTTAAGGCCCTTGCTCCGGTGCTTCCAGCACAGAAATAGTGAGCAAGGGCGTTACATCAAATCCCTGATCCAACAATTCCCCCTGAATTTCCTTCACCAGAATAGCCTCAATTTCTTCATCGGGCAGCCGCACGCCCGAAGCGCGCTGCACAAACAATGTGCCCAACAAGATTTCTTCCGACTCAATATTTGGTTCAGCAAAGCGAAATTCGGCAGAGACAAAACGGGCCAGCGCACTTTCATCTACCAGCTGTTTAGCCACACCAACCGCCCGCTGCGCCCGCGTGGTGCGCTGTAACGAAGGCGCATCGTGAAACTGGAGAAAAAGCAAAGCAACGCCAGCCAGCAGCATGACCCCCATCACCAGCCTAAAGACAGCACTTTTGCCCCGTTGATAGCGGCTGCCGTCCGGACTAACGCCCCCATAAAAGCGAAAAACAAGCGCCCCCGAGACGGTGATAAACACAAGCTGTAAGGCCAAAACAAACAGAGCATTTTTAACCAGTGCCCACTGCTGCAAGCTGACAGCCATTCCCGCCACACCAGCGGGCGGGGCCAGTGACGCCGCCACCAAAGCCCCAACGGCCGTTCCCGGCACCAGGCTGTTTCGCTCAGTCTCCATCAGGTTCATGGCTCCCACCGCCCCCGTAACGATGGGCAACAAGGCCGCCACCGACGAAACTTGCCCGACATCCATCATTAAATTTGTTACCCGTTCCTGCTGCACCACCACACTCACCAAAAAAGTGGTGCCCACCAGCATAGCCAGCCCCGCAGCATAACGAACCACGCTGCGACGCAATAAATCGGCATCGCCGCTGGCTGCCGCCAGGCTGGCGTTCATTGCCGGGCCGCCAAATGGCGCAATCAGCATCGCCGCAACCAGCAAATAAATAGTATTTGTAAAGAGACCAATCCATACCACGACCCCCGCCGCAACCGCATAGCCCGCATAGCTCTTCCAGGAACCAATGCTTTGCAGGCCGTTTAACCAGACCTCAATTGGGCTGCGCGGCTTTACCTGGGCAATGCTATCCGCCAACTCCTCCTCGGGCGGAGTCATGGTTAAGACATCCCGGGGATCAAGCGTAATTCGTGCTTCAGAAATGGGTCGGAGGGCT
>JBHIWP010000261.1:0-8651 GCA_041987425.1 Promineifilaceae bacterium (SeqCode)
TCGGCGGGTTGTGCAGGGCTATCGTAATTAAATACGGCCGTCCCCAACTGCTGTACGTCCTGCTGGCAATAACGACATTCTTCAATATGCAGACTTAGAGTCTGCACTTTCTCAGAGTACAACATGCCATTTGTATAGAGCCACAATTCGTCTGGCTCCGGGCAGTTTTCGCGATATGCTGCCTCTCTCAACAGCAAGTCTACTCGTAAAAGCTGGTTCACTTCTTGCTGGCAAAAAGCACAGGCTTCTATATGAGCTATGGTAGCTGGCAGAGCCTCACCATCAATATATGCTACCAAATCACTATCCTCTATTTCATCTGGCTGAATGCATTTCAATTTCATAGCATTGATCCTTTGTGCTATGTATGCAGCTGCTAATCATTACTCAACGCCTCTTAGAGAAAAGTGCAACGTTTTTCATATAACCCTGCTAAACACGTTTATCAATCGTTGCCAGGGCACGCCTGGCTCTGGCCAGAATTCGCGCCTTTACCCGGCGAACATCTTCCGTTGTGGGAAATTGCTGTGGAAAGCGCGCCACGATCTCCCGGGGTTTTAAACCTTCGCTATACAGCAGCGCATAAAGCTGCTTTTCTTGTTCATCTGCAAGCTGAGTGGCGGCCCATTGGCGTACAGCCAGCAGCTTTTCCTGCTGCTGCAGGTTCTCCATATGGCCCGGAATGGGATTTTCGTAGAGGCGGATTTTTACTTCTTGTGCCAGACGCTTTTGTAAAATGGCCTGCCGCTGTTGGCGATTTTGGTAATCAAGGAAAGTGGTGAGGGCACACCGGTTCAAATATTTAAGCAGCGCGCCCACGTGAGGGAAGCGGTCAGCCAACGGCCCGTTTTGGCGGCTCAGCGAGGACCAAAATTTGGCGTAGATGCTTTGCGTTAAATCATCCTCTTCGGCAGCTCCCAAGGGTTCCGCAGCAGCACGCCGCAACCAGCTTAACACCAGTCCATGATACTGCTGCTGGACGGCCGCCCAGGCTGCGTGGTCATCGTCAGTCAGGGCGCGCCGAAATAGCTCGAAACAGTGCCCGTCCTCTTTTTGCCGCTCCTGAAAGGATTCTTCGCGACAAAGACGAATGATTTGGGCCAGGTTTAGTTGGTGGGCTGAACTATCCATCACCTGTTCATTATAGCAACGTTTGTGGTATTCGGGTGAAGATAGTTCCTGGGCCAGACGGCCGTTCCCCAACACCTATAAAGCAATAAACTTTGTACCGTACAGTTAAGTGTAGAAGTCGGCTGCTCCTTATCTTTGAAGGCGAGGTTACAAATTTGGGCACAGATAAGCTATATTTTAGCAGTTCGTTTAGGCTAAAGGCCGCTAATGCCAGGGTAAAGGCATATTCTCACAACCCGGTGGCTGAAGCCGTCCGGCCAGCCACGAAGCCCAAACGGGCTTGAAAAGCAAGCCCTTAGGGTCTTGCCAAGATAGCGGGGGCGTAAACGCCCACGCGTATGTGGCAAACAAACTGAGCAGGCGATTAAAATGTTGGGGCATGGGCAAAAATGTACTCAGAATCAGCCTGTTATCCTTAGCCCTGAATTTATATTTATGCGTATTACATCTAGCAGCGTTGTTACCAATAAAGCAGGCGAAGTTCTGCTCATTCAGCGACACGATATTCGCACCTTTGATGTACCGGGTGGCGGGCTGGACCCTGGTGAACTGCCAACGGAAGCCGCCGTGCGCGAAACGTTTGAAGAAACCGGGCTGCGCGTACGGCCGTCTCAACTGCTCGGCCTCTACCACTGGCCCAATGAGCCCCACGCCTTCCTCTCGTTCTACTTTCGCTGCGAGCTGCTGGGGGGCAGCTTACGGCCGTCTGAAGAAACACCCACCGTCGCCTTTTATGCCCTAGATGCGCTGCCTAACCGCATGCTGCCCATGCACCGGCAGCGGCTTCGCGACAGTCTGGCCCATGCAGCGCCTCAGCCCCACTGGCTCACCCAACCGATGACGCTTACCCACAAAGCAGGCAAAAAGGTGCTGGGCCGCATCCTTTTTCCGCTTCAAAGATGGCGGCGACGGCGAAGTGGTCAGCCCCCCTGGCCCCAGCCCCATCCCTGGCGCACGGGCGCCTTCACCCTCATTCGCAATGAGGCAGGCGCGGTGCTCTGGGTCAAACGCACCGATAGAGACGTGTGGAACCTGCCCGGCGGCGGCGCAGAGAACGAGGAACCACCCTGGGAAACGGCCGTGCGCGAAACGTTTGAAGAAACCGCCTGCCAGGTGCGCTTGTGTCACCTCACCAGCATCAATAGCTACACCAATGAGGCCAATCTTACGTTTAACTTCACGGCCGAAGTGATAGACGGAAAGCTGACCACCGGCCCAGAAGCGACCGCCTTTGCCTGGTTCCAGCCGGGTGAAGAACCGGCCAACAGCCTGCCCCAACACCGGGAGCGGGTGGCAGATGCCTGTGCTTATGCTGGACAGGTAATTTTTCGCAAGCAAGACGGCCGTCTGTTCTGGAGTCAATAAAATGTCCGCTAATGCCCCACATCCACCCCCCGGCTACGTTCATGCACGCCCGCTTTTTGCCGATTGGGGCGCCCTTGAACGATATCCGGAGTGGGTCCTGCTGATTTGGGCCAACTTTGTAGCCCTGCTGCCCCTGGGCGGTGGCCTGCTGCTGCTGTGGCTGCCCTATCAACTTTACAGCTACAGCGGCAGCCGCTTTGCCTTTTTCCCTGCCTGGAGCCTGCCCCTTGGCTGGCAGCTTGTGCTGGGCGCGCTTATTTTCTTTGGCTCGATGCTGCTGCACGAATGGCTCCACGGCGTGGCGCTGCGCTTGTGCGGCCATCAGCCGCGCTATGCCTTCCTAAAGCTGTTTCTGGTAGCCTCAATTCAAAAAGGCAGCTATTTAAAACGAGAACATTATCTATTCATGACGCTGACCCCCGTTGTGGTCATGACGCTGTTCGGCGGAGCGGCTTTGTTTGTTTTGCCGCCGGTCATTAGCCAACTGCTGCTGATCGCCCTGCTGCTGAATACGGCCGCTTCCATCGGAGATTTCATGGTTGCCTGGCGCGTTTACAAAGCGCCAGCAGACGCGCTTTTCAGTGACGAAAATGGCATCCAGCTCTTTGTGCCCGCCAGCCAAAGCCACACAAACGCGCTATAATCGCTCCGGCAAAGTGGGGTCGCTTTTTGCTAGCCTTATACAGAAAATGATTGAATTTCCACCAGGGAATATTGCCAATGAATGTAGGGACCAATGGGATTGTAGTAGACCAGCACGGCAACGTGCTGCTGATTAAGCGCAACGATACGCGCACCTTTGCCCCACCCGGCGGCGCGCTGGATGCAGGCGAGCTGCCCCCAGACGGTGCGGCCCGCGAAGTACGCGAAGAAACTGGCCTCATTGTGCTGCCCATTCGTCTGGCAGCAGTGAGCTACTTGCCTTTGTCGCCGGTAGGCTTTTTGGGCTTCACCTTTCGCTGCCTGCTGCGCGGCGGTGAAATTGCCACTTCGGAAGAATCCCCGGTGGTGGGGTTTTTCAAAACGGCACCGCTGCCGCGCCGCATGAGCGGATTTCATCGCGAGCGCGTAGAGAAAACCCTAAACCACGCTGCGGAACGGCCGTTGTTCTTCCAGCATCATCTCTCCAGCTTCAACAAAGCCTCCCGCTTTGTGCTGCGCCAGGTCGTTTACCGCTGGCTGGATGTAAAACGAAAGCTGAAAGGCCAATTGCCTTACCAGGCTCCACCCAATTGGGAAGTAGCCACCTACCTGCTCTATCGTAATGAAGCTGGCGCCACTTTATGGCATCGGCCGCACGAGCAGGTGCCCTGGCAGCTTCCGGGCGGTGCGGCATCTGGCCTGGCGGCTCCGTGGGAAACGGCCGTGCAGCTGGCCCAACAGCAAACTGGCCTGCGGCTGCAACCCCATCAACTCACCGATGTCTATCTCGGACCCCAAATCAACCAGCTTTCGCTTATTTTCACGGCAGAATCGGCCCGCGCCCAGGGCACAGCCCGCGCAACAACTGCCTGGTTTACAGCCAAAAATGCACCGCTCCACCAGCATCCCCAGCATTACGAAATGGCGGCCAACAGCACCCTCCAAAACTACCCAACCCGGTTCCACAGACTAACAGCGCAGCGCTGAAGCAAACCTTATTCCCTACACAAAACCCTCGTTCAATAACCAGGATGTAAGATACGATTTAAGGCATCTGCTCTACGCTAAAAGTGGCAAAAACGTCGGCCGCAGCCAGGCAGGAACCACAAGGGAGCCCGCCAGGAAAGACCGCCAATATTAGCCTAAAAATAGACAAAATGAACGACACCCACTCTAATCCCGCTCCTGATGTCGACGAGCTGGAGACGGCCGCAGCACCCACTGCCAACCGCCCAGAACGTCTTGCCCTGCTGTTTGATCGCGGCTGGACTTGCCTGCTCAAGCATCAGTGGCCAGAAGCCGAAGAAATCTTTGCCCGAATTGAAGGGCAGTCTCCCAATTATGAACAAGACGGACTAACGGCCGCATACCTGCACAAAAAAGCACGCTACCAGCGAAAGGCTGCGGCTGCCCTGGAAGCCGGCAAATTAAAAGCGGCGCTGTCTGCCTTTAAAAAAGCAGATGATTTTGAACAAGTCAAAGAAGTGCACGTTTTGCTAACCATTCAGGAGCTGGAAACGAAAGCAACTCAGGCGACGGCGATTGCTAACTATCAACAAGCTGCCTGGATCTATGATCATCTGGTTAACGCCTACCCCGCGCATGCCAAAACAATTACCTGGCAGATTAAAAAAGAAAGCTGCTGGGAAGCAGAACTGCTGCCTTACTTTGAAATTGGCCGGAAGGCGCTGGAGCAGCAGAAATGGCGTACCGCTTACAAGGCATTTGCCCAGGTTTTGGCGATTGATCCCTATTACCGAAAAGACGGCCGTTCGGCGGCCGTTTTGTCGGAGATGGCGCGCAAAGAAATGGTGCTGCAAGCGGACCAGCAGCTGCGGCAGGGCCAGGTGCAAAAGGCGCTAGAGGCCTATCGTGAAGCGGGGCACACGGCGCGAATTGAAAATGTGAGCGAATTTCTGCGGCTGCGGCAGCGAGAAGAAGAGTCTGCCCAGCAGCTAGAAGCCGAGGGAGCCTGGCAAGAAGCAGCGGCCAAGTACAAATATCTGTGCACGCTCTACTATGACGAGAACGGCCGTGCCCAGTGGCAGGCCGCCGCCCGCCGCTGCCTGGAAGAGCAGAAACTTTATTCGCTATACGAGCAAGCCGCCGCAGCCTACAGCAATAAACAGTGGTCAGAAGCTGCCCGGCTGTTTAGTCAGATCATGGCCCTGCGGCCGGACTACAATCCGGCCGAGCAGCCGCTGCGCAAGCTGTACAAATCGGCCCATTGGCGCAGCATTTTCAGCCGGTTTAACAGTTCTTCAGATAACCCGCCGCCCCGGATCAATACGGGTAAGGCTTCCTGAACAAGCCCTCTAGAGTTTCTACCTACGGCCGTATCACAAACGGCAGGTATATCGATTCCGTCACCGTATTAAATTCGTAAGCGCCGCGATCGCAGGTGCTGCCAAAAGGCCGGGTTACGCCCCGCTGGTCCGTGGCCGGGCAGCCGCTGCCGCTGTCAATGGCGGGTGAGCCAACGAGCAGCGCATGGGTTAACGTGCTGCCGCCATTGTCTTGCAACGGTCCCAGCAGCGGAGTGGTGTTGGGCAAATCGGCCGTACCGTTTAGCCCGCAGCTGCCATCGTTGGCAATGTTGTACCCCTGCGAAGTAAGAGTGCCGCTGCAGTTGGGCTTCATTTGATTCGTCGCTATCACACTATTCCCGACCGTCACCGTACCGGCAATTACTGAAAGCGTTTGTCCATTCACGACAATGGCCTGATTATTGCGCATGGTAACAAAGCTTAAAGTGGTGGTGGCTACACCTGTATTGCGCAAACCGCCACCTGCCCCCTGCGTGCTATTGCCGCTGATGGTGCTGTTTACAATTTCAAAACTGTTGGTGCCCAGGGTAACGTTGTGTACAATGCCCCCGCCTGACCCAGTGGCGCTGTTGTTGTAAACGGCCGTTTGCTGCACAAGCACCTCGCCGCCTTCAGAGCTAATACCACCGCCACCGCCAGAACCAGCCTCGTTTTCGTAAATGTTGCTGGTTTCCACCGTCAGGTTGAAAAAGTTGTGAATTCCTCCCCCGCGCGTAGAGGCAATATTGCCATATAAATCGCTGCCGCTAATCGTCAAGGTGCCCTCGTTAAGAATACCTGCGCCAAAGGGAGCGTTGTTGTCACGCACCATGCTGTCGGCGAGCGTCATCGTCCCCATGTTATAAGCACCACCGCCAAAACTGTCTGCCGAAGGCACAGTATTGCTAACGCTGTTCTCGTAAATCTCCACATCAATTGCTGTCAATACCCCCTTACTATAAAGGCCACCCCCAAAGTTGGCCGTATTGTCGTGAATAGCGCTGCTGATTATGGTTAGCGTCCCCGAATTAAGGATGCCACCCCCGCTACACTCTAGCTCGCAAACAGAAACGTTCCCGACGATTTCTTCGGCCGCGTTATTGCGCACGGTCACATTGTCCAGAACCATCGTGCCTTTGTTGCTGATGCCTCCGCCATTAAGGGCCACATTGTTTTGGATTGTGCTGTTAGCAACGGTGACTATACCGCTTTCGTTCAGCAAGCCGCCCCCACCGTCCGCGCCACTGGTATCTCCATTTTGGATAGTGACCCCGGAAATAGATACCGTAGCGCCGTTGTTGATCAAAACCACTGTATCGGTCAGTTGGCCGTCAATTACTGTTAAGCCAGCGCCAGCGCCGACCAGCGTAACGGAGCGCGTGATTTCCACATTCTCAATAAAGGTTTCGGGGCCAATGGTTAGCACAGCCCCAACATTGCTGTCGTCGTTGACAGCGATCTGAATGCTGACGTAGGTGCAGGTGGAACAAATGTCGTAGGCACCGGCACTAAGCCTGGTCGTAAACAGCAGCGTTCCAAGAAACAGCAGCGGAAGCGTTAAAACAGCCAGCAGTTGGAGAAGTCGTTTGGTCATGAAAAATCCTTTGCATAATCTTTTCAGCTAACAAAAATTCCTTGCGGGTTGTGACTCTATCATTTCCCCCTTTTTGTTGGCCTTACAGTCGGATTAAAATTTTGAGAGCGCGGGTTGTGCCTACGGCCGTACAGGTTACAATCCTCCGCCATGCGGCAAAAGGTGTTCAGGCTCGTTCTCTCCCATATGTTATTGCTGTGCCTGTCGGTGGCTTGCCTACGGCCGTCTGCCGCAGATACAGGCGCGCTGACCCAGCTGCAAAGCAACCCTGCCGCGGCGGTTTCGCAGCTAGCCACGCCGACGCTGGCAAATACTGCCTTGCCGCCTACGCCCGCTAAAGAAACGGCCGTTCCTACCACAACGACAACCGCTGTCCCAACTGCCACCCCCTTCTTTACCAGCAGCGATGTGCAGCCGTGCGGGCAGCTGCTGCCGCTGCTGCCTGCAAACAATACCCCGACTACCACCACGCTCTCGCCCGATCCAGAAGCCACCGCTGCCCTGTTAGCGGCGCTGCCTGAATCGGCGCTGCCCGCCTGGGAGCATCTGCTGGCTAATCCCGGCAGCGTGGGGCTGGTCACCTACCGCGTTGGCAGTGAGGCCAGCGGCATCTACCACAACGCCGACACGCAAATGCCTCTGGCGTCTGTGGTGAAAATCATTCACCTGGTTGCCTATGCCGAGGCTGCCGCTGCAGGCCAGTTAGACCCCACCAGCTACGTAACGGTAGACGCGCTAGGCCGCTACTACCTGCCGGGCTACGATCTTGGCTCGCACAACCGGGCCGTTACGGAGCTAACGGACGCGGCGCTGCTGCTGCCTAGCCCGGATCGCGTTCGTTTGGAAGATGTGCCCTGGATGATGACGCGCCACAGCACCAATGCCGCTACAGATTATTTGCACATGCTTTTGGGGCAAACTGTTATTGAGGAAACGGCCGTTGCCCTCAATCTTACCCAGCAAACCGCCCCTTGCCCCTTCTTGGGCCAATTCCTGGCAATGAGCAACCAGACGCGGCTGGGCAAAAGCGACCGGGCAGCCATTCAAGCTTACCTGGATACTCCGCTCAGCTATGGCAACGAAGTGATGCAGCTAACCCATGCATATGTGCAGAACAGCGCCTTTCGTGAGGCTGAGCAGACCTATCACCAGACAGAAAGACGGCCGTCGCCCGAGAACCAGCGTTTCTTCAGCCAAAGCCTCAACGCCCACGGCACGCCGCGGGAATATGCCGCCCTCATGGCCCAAATTGCCCAGAATGGCTTAAGCAATCCAGAGAGCAGCTTCCTGGCTCGCCGCTACCTGGAATGGCCTATGCTCTTCCCTGACAACCAGGAGCGATTTAGCAATCTTGGCTATAAAAATGGCTCCCTACCCGGTATTCTCACCACCGCTTATTACGCCTATCCTATTGGCGAAGTAACGCCTACGATTGTCATCCTTTTTTTCCGGGATTTGCCAGTGGATACCTACCGGGAATGGCGCAGAACCTTGCCCCATGATGAGCTTGCCCGCTGGTTGCTAGATAATCCCGAAGGCGTTTCTTTGCTCAAAACTGCCCTAACCCCCTGAGCTAAAGCAGGAGGTATTTAGAAGCAGTTGCGTTAAAAGGT
>JBHIWP010000262.1:0-8613 GCA_041987425.1 Promineifilaceae bacterium (SeqCode)
TGCGCACGGCCATCCGCCAGGGCACCCTGGCACAGTTCGGCGCAAACTTTTTACAACATTACGAAGACTAAACCGCCAAAAACACTAGAGAGCAAAGCATTTCTTTTTCCTTCGCGTACTTGGCGCGCTTTGCGTAAATTTAACCAACGGAACTTACTTTATGTCAATTATCGAAGCAATTATCATTGGAATTATTCAGGGGGCCACCGAATTTTTGCCCATTTCCAGCTCTGGTCACCTGGTGCTGCTGCCAGAAATATTCCAGATGACCAACCCAGACCTGACTCTGATTGGATTGGTTCACGCCGGGACGCTGTTAGCGGTACTGATCTATTTTTGGCGGGATTTATGGGATATTGTCACGGCCGTTCTGCACGATCTCTCCCAGCGCCAGCCTTTGGCCAGCAGCAACGCCCGGCTGGGCTGGTTTATCGTAGTTGGCTCCATCCCCGTAGCCCTGATTGGGCTGCCGCTGGCGGGCTTTTTTGAAGAGGTGTTTAGCAGCCCACGAGCAACCGCCGGTTTTTTGCTGGTAACGGCCGTTCTCCTCGTGCTTGGCGAGCGAATGCTGTCCGGCAATAAAGAAATTTCCCAGATGACCTGGACTGACGCCATCGTTATTGGCCTGTTTCAGGTGATGGCCCTCTTTCCTGGCGTGTCGCGCAGCGGCAGCACCATTGTGGGCGGCCTGTCGCGGGGGCTGGATCGCCCCACAGCTGCCCGCTACAGCTTTTTGCTGGGGATCCCGGCCATTCTGGGCGCAGGCTTACAGGCCATCGTGGAAATTTTCGATGCGCAAAGCAATGAATTTTCTAGCGGTGTCTACATCGTTTCTTTTATTGCCGCCGGAATCACCGGCTATGCCTGCATCCATTGGCTGCTCACCTGGGTCAAAAATCACACACTCTATGGCTTTGCCGCCTACGTCGCGCTGTTTGGCACACTTTTCCTGCTCATCTCTTTCTTTGGCGGATAATTTATGAAGCGACTATTCTGGCTGCTATGGCTGGCGGTTTTGGCCGCCGCTGCCTGCAGCAGCGAACCCGCTCCTCCGCCTACGCTGCCCGCAGACGCTGCCCCGACTCTACTGCAAATTGGGGTCACCAGCGGCGCCAGCCCCATCATTCCGCTGATTGAGTCCGTCTATACGCAAGATAACCCCCAGATTAAGCTGCAATTTGTCGTAGCCAACAGCGCAGCCCTGATCGGTGATTTGAAAAGTGGCCTGCTAGACGCCGCGCTGCTGCACCACATCCCGGAAGACGATGCTCGCTACTTCAACCCGATTGCCGTTGATGGCCTGGTCATTGTTGTTCATGCCGATAACCCGATACGGTCACTGACCCAGGCAGAAGTGCAGGCAATTTTTAGCGGCCGTTTCACCGAGTGGCAAGCGGTTGGCGGGCCACAGCAAGAAATTGTGCTCTTAAACCGGGAACAGGGTTCCGGGCTGCGCACCCTGCTGCGCCAGCAAATCATGGCAGAGCAGCGCCTCACCCCCAACGCCCTGCTGCAAACGGGCAATGAGGCGATGCTAACGGCCGTTGCCACCAATCCTGCCGCTATTGGCTTTAGCAGCATGGGCAGCGCCAGCCAGGCTCCCAGCGTAAAGATGCTGCAAATTGAGGGCATTTCTGCCAACCCCGCCACGACTACTGACCAGACTTACCCTCTCACCACCCCGCTCTACTTCCTGGCCGCGACAGAGGACGAACCAGCGGGCGAATTGCGCGCCTTCCTGGCCTGGCTCCAGTCCGAGGCAGGGCAAAAGGTGATTGAAGTAGTATACGGCCGTGTACGCTAAT
This sequence comes from Promineifilaceae bacterium (SeqCode), assembly GCA_041987425.1. Lineage (GTDB taxonomy): Bacteria > Chloroflexota > Anaerolineae > Promineifilales > Promineifilaceae > Leptofilum. Next base: position 1,806 of record JBHIWP010000262.1, read on the forward strand.
TTTCCCCATAGACAGAAACCAGAAGCAAATCTATAATTGCTGTCAGAAAACAGTATAGTTTTTGTGAAAAGATGATGGCGCGCCCGCTGAGGCGCGTTGTCTGAGCAAAGCCTGATGACCGGACCCCTGTCCGATTTGATCAGGCTTTTTTTTATCAAAGCTGATGTCTCAGGCAAATCATAGGAAGCAGATTGTCTTCTGATTTGCTCAAGTCGAAGCCAAAGTTGAATCTGACTTATTTCAAAATCATTTTTGGCTTTTACATAGGACTCGCATTATTTCCCAACACCCATTGGCAAGGAGTTTTTTCGTAATGAACAGTCAAAAATTTATAGAGCTCGATGAAACCTATAGCGCACACAACTATCATCCACTAGACGTGGTGATTGAAAGAGCGGAAGGCGTATGGGTTTATGATGTGGAAGGCAAAAAGTATCTGGACTGCCTCGCGGCGTACTCGGCTGTTAACCAGGGCCACTGCCACCCGGGCATTTTGGCGGCGGCAATGGAGCAGATGCACAAGGTAACGCTCACGTCGCGTGCCTTCCGCAACGACCAGATGGGTCCCTTCCTTAAAGAGCTGTGCGAACTGAGCAACTATGACATGGCCCTGCCCATGAACACAGGGGCTGAGGCGGTGGAAACGGCCGTTAAAGCCGCGCGCAAATGGGGCTATGAAGTTAAAAAAGTGCCCGCCAATCAGGCCGAAATTATTGTTTGTCAAGGTAACTTCCACGGCCGCACGACCACTGTAGTGGGCTTTTCTAGTGAAGAAAGCTACAAGCGCAACTTTGGCCCGTTCACCCCGGGCTTTGTCATGATTCCCTATGGTGATACGGCCGCATTAGAAGCTGCCATTACCCCCAACACGGTTGGCTTCCTGGTTGAGCCCATTCAGGGCGAAGGCGGGGTTATCATGCCACCAGAAGGCTTTATCAAAGAAGCATACGAAATTTGCCAGAAGAATAACGTGCTTCTCATTGCCGATGAGATTCAGACGGGATTCGGCCGTACCGGCAAGCTGTTTGCCTGCGACCACGAGGGCGTCAAGCCAGATATCACCATCGTGGGCAAGGCGCTGAGCGGTGGCTTCTACCCGGTGTCGGCCGTTTTGGCGGACCAGAACGTACTCGGTCTGTTCCACCCCGGCGACCACGGTAGCACCTTTGGCGGCAATCCCCTGGGTGCGGCCGTTGGCCGGGCCGCGCTCAAAGCGTTGGTCGAAGAAAATATGGTGGAATGCTCGCACGAACTGGGCGAATACTTTAAAGGCCGCCTGGAGCGCTTGGAGAGCGACCACATCAAAGAAGTGCGCGGCAAGGGGCTGTTTATCGGCGTGGAGCTGCATACTCCGTCGCGCCGCTTCTGCGAGGCGCTGCAGGAGCGGGGAATTTTGTGCAAAGAAACACATGAAAACGTGATTCGTTTTGCCCCGCCTTTGGTCATCCAAAGAGAAGAGATCGACTGGGCTATGGAGCATATTGAACAGGTACTCTTGATGCCCTAAAGCAGTACCTCCCGCAGGCTTCATCCACAGGCTTCATCCGCTTGATTCTCCGAAGATGAAACCTGCGGGAGGCTAGACAAATCCACTGACCACAAAATTTCTGCCCAAGATGGACGAGACATTACAAGAGTGGGACTACTGCACAATTAAATACACCACCTATCACAATGTGGGCGGCGGCGAACATGGCGGCCTGAACTACGGATTGCTCTGGTTTGAAGCGCAGGCCAAAGGGCCAAACGGCCGTTACACTGCGGGCAAATCGGCCGAAGTGCCGTTTGGCCGCATGGTAGAAGGCGCGCCCGACCAGCGCAGCTCCGCCCACCAAAGCGTACACCGCGACCTTGTTACGGCGCTGCGGCGGGATGGCTGGAAGCCTGTTTCTGGCGGCGGCGCGGGCTGGTGGGAAAGACGCTTCCGGCGCGATCCCGCCCGGGCTATACCTTCCCTCAGCCAAAAGATTCGCCGCTTTTTTGCCTCAAAAATGGGGTGATTTTGCCCTGTTAGTCCGCGCTTCGTGTGTAAGTTTGCGTTGACAATACGGCCGTTTCCTCAGTAAGATACAGGCTACGCAATCCAATGCGCCATCTGGAGGGAAACAATGGCTAATTCCATCTCTGCGCAAGATTTACAAAACGCCCAGGCACTCTACGACGAACTCCTGGCCGACGTAAAGGTAGAGGAAGGTCTTCATTCTGGAACCACCAGGCTCGGCCCCGCCAGCCAGCTTATTGAAGATTTGAAGCTAAGCAAAGTTTCCTTTGGCAATCCAAAGGATTTGCTCATTCAGCTAACGCCCAGCCTGCTAGAGCAGCTAAACATCACCCTGGACCCCATCCAGCAGTATCAACTACAAAATCAATACGACTTTTACCACATGAGCCTGACCGTCTCGCTCTTTCCCAGGCGCAGCAATCTGTTTCGGCTTATTGAGTGCCGCCTGATGCTCCGCTGCCAGGATGGCAATGCCCCCATTGTGCAAAGCATCTTTCCCCAGCCGCGCTGGCGCACCGTGCTGGAATGGGGCGGCGGGCTAAACCTGGCGCTTAACGGCCAGCTAGATTGGGACGTGGGCGTGCCGCCCGAGCAAATTGAGACCGTACGTAAGCTGGCCGGGGCGCCCGCCGCCAGCCTGAAAACCAACAACGAGATAAAGTCGCGCATTTTGGTGCCAGACTATGCCTTTAGGATGGGCCGTGCCGAAATAGTGGCCACCGGCATGGGCAGCGACGAATGCAACTGGCGGCTGGTTCAGCCAGAGCTTCAAGAAACGCAAACGGCACGATTTATCATCATCTTTAAGGTACCCAAAGGCACAAAAGCTGTTGAGCTAGAAGGCATTGTGGTGGCCGAACCCGATATGCAGCTGCTGGTGGCCGAAGTGCAGGACATCTTTTCTGAGCTGAAAGACAAGTTTAAGAAGCTTTTCCGCAAATCTGATAAGGATCGCATGGGCGATGAACGAATGCCGATTGGCGATCACCTGGTTGAGGTGTTGCATCTGCAAAGCGCGCCTGTTCAGGTGGCAACGGCCGTTATCCCACCAGCAAACACCGACGAGGAAGAGACGGCCGTCTCCCCTCCACCCACATCACAGCCCAATACACTCGCTAAACTGTCCGCCACCGACCGCAAGCAGCTGCGCGACAACCTCAACGACTACTTCAGCCTCAGTGAACTACGCGAACTTATTCAGTTTGATCTGAACCTGGACCCAGACAACTTTCCTGGCGCAAAAAGCGAAGTGGTGAGCAAGCTGCTGGCCGACCTGGAAAACAGGAACCGTATTGATGAGCTGCGCCAGATTGGCCAGCGTGAACGCAATTTTTTAACCTGGTAAATCTGCCGCAATATCCTGTTTATGCTCAAGCAAACCTACATCTACCGCCTGACGGTAGCCAACGAATTAAATGTAGCCGTTCAGTGCTTATTGCCAGACGGCCGTGTGGAGCCCGGCGATCCTTCTGGTGCGTTTGGCCTGGGCCCGCACAAAGACGAGATCACCCGCTTGAGTCAAAAGGCCTTTGCCAACACCATCACCGCTGCGGAACTGCGCGAATTGGGCCAAAGTCTCTACGCTTGCCTGTTTGATGCCCAATTAGGCCAGCACTTTTTGCAATATTATGAAAAAGTGCGGCAGGCAGATCAGCTGCTGCGGCTGGAGCTGTTGATAGATGAAGCTGCGCTGCCCCGGCTCTCTGCCTTTCCCTGGGAATTTTTGCGCATCCCGCCCAACAAGCTGAATAACGGCTTATGGCTCTCCACAACGCCGGGCATTATTTTTGCCCGCCGCCCGCGCCAGTGGCAGCCGCCCCAGCCTATTCAGCTCAACCCAGATGAACCGCTGCGCATTGCCGTCATGGTCGCCCGCCCATTAGACGATCATTTACAGAACATTGCCTTTACCAAGCTGTTTGCCGAACTGGAAGCATTGGCTACCCAAATGGGCAACCAGATTCAGTTCCACCTGCATGACCCGGCCGAGTACCCGGCCAACTCGAAAACCATTGACGCGGTGCTGGAAAAAGTGAAGCCCCACATTTTTCATCTGGTTGGACACGGCCGTTCACAAAATGAAGCTGGCGAGCCGGTCAGTGAATTGGCGCTGGTGGATGAAGTGGGCTACGTACAGTGGGTCGATGGCGCGACCTTTAGCGAGCTGTTTGCCCGGCACCGGCCAGGCGTTGTGCTGCTGGATGCCTGCGAGGGGGCCTATGCCGTGCCGCAGCAGGTAACGCAGGCGCACAGCAGCGTGGCCACGCAAATTGTGGGGCAAAATATTCCCGTGGTCATTGCCATGCAGTATGAGATTACCAACGCGGCGGTGCGTAAATTTGCTCGCGAATTTTACCGGCGGCTGGCGCAAGAGGTGCCAGATCCGGTAGACAAGGCGTTTCAGGAAGGCCGCTTCCAGATTGCGGGCAGCTATGCCAATCGCCAGTTTGCCACACCGGTTTTGTTTATGCGCGTGGCGGACGGCCGTTTATTCACCCGCAAGCTCGTCAAAACCACCGCGCCAGAAAGCGAGACGCTGCGCCGTGCCCTGCTGCGCCTGAATTACACAAACCAGGAACAGGGCTTTAACCGCATCTTGTTTAAGCCCCAGCGCCTGGGCGCCTTCCTCATTACTGGGCCGCGCCACAGCGGCCAGCGCTGGCTGCTGAAGCGGCTGGTAGAAAATCGCTTTGAGCAGCCAGCTAAAAAAGCAGTTCACATCGTGATAGGCGCCGACATTATTTCTGAGGATATTGCCCATTTATGGCAGCACGTGGGCCAGCAGCTGGCCCTGCATACGGGCGATCCCCAACAGGTGAGTGAGGCGCTGAAAAAAGAGCGGCAGACGCAAAATATCCTCATTGTGCTGGATGAGGTAACGGCGCTGTATGATGATTACCCAGACGAAGTTATCAGCGGCTTTTGGCGGCCGTTGGTGCAGGCGCTTGGCCTCAGCCAGCCCGGCAGCAATTGGGTTGCCCTTTTCATGCTGGATCACGAGCAGCTATTGCCCGGCGAAGATTTGGAAATTATCGACCTGACCCAGCCGGAGTGGCAGCCCAGCTATCCAATTCCGCTGGAAGCCCTGACGGAAAAATTCCCGCGTTCAGACATTGAGACCTGGCTAACGGACCGGGATACCCTGCAAGTAGAACCATTGGCCCAGCGCGTAATGGCCGATGCCCCGGCACTGGTAGAGGAGATTTTGCAGGGCAGCCGCCAGGGCGTGCCGCTGCGCGTTTTGAGCAAAGTTTGTCACTTGTGCGGCCATAACTGGCGCTTATTAGAGGAGACGTGGCTGAAATTATGAAAAAGTATTACCAGGGTGATTTGACGGCGAAGTTATCTGAACCCTATCTGCCCCATGATGATTTGAAAGATGCGGTGAACGTGGCGATTGATCTGGAACGGCCGTTACTGCTAAAAGGAGAACCGGGCTGCGGTAAAACCAAGCTGGCCCGGGCCGTGGCCGAGGAGCTGGGGATGGCCTACTTTGAGTGGCCGGTCAAGTCTACCAGCCGGGCGCAGGATGGCCTGTATACGTACGATACGATCGGCCGTTTGCGCGACGCGCAGCTGGCAGCCAGCAAGCACCTGAGCCAGGAAGAGCGCAACACACTCAATAAGAAGTTCAATAGCCAGGAGGGTTATGTCAACTGGGGGCCATTGGGTATGGCGCTTCAACCACAAAAATTTTATGCCAACAAAAACGGTGCGGTCCTGCTCATCGACGAGATCGACAAAGCGGACATTGATTTTCCTAACGACTTGCTGCACGTCATTGAAGAGCGCGCCTTCACCGTTCCCGAGACCAATCCACCCATTGAAGTACCTAGAGACAACAGCCTGCCGCTCCTTATTCTTATCACCAGCAACGACGAGAAAGAGCTGCCTGCCCCATTCCTGCGCCGCTGTCTCTTCTTTTACATTGAGTTTCCTTCTGAAGAAACGCTGCGCGAAATTGTGAGCCATCACATCAAGCACGGCCTGGCAAAGCAGGAACCTGCCGCAGACTTCGATAAGTTTGTAAATGATGCGGTGAACCGGTTTTGGAAGCTGCGTCTGCGCATGGAGGAGGATAAGCAGTACGGTGGCAAAAAGGTGAGCACCAGCGAGCTGATTGACTGGGTGAAAATTCTGAAGGCCCGGTATTTCGACGCCAATCAACCACTGCCGCCCGCCACGCAAGAGATGCTGTTCCCCAGCGTGCTGCTGAAGAGCCTTGCAGACCACGTGAAGTACGCCAGCAAGGGCGAATAAAAAGTGGAGGCTGACCACTGCTCACTGACACACTGATTACCGATTTACTGGCCGCAGATGAGACGCTGACGGAAACGGCCGTTTACCAAATGCTGCTGCCTGCCCTGGGTTACAACCTGCCAGAGCTGGCGCTGCGGGAGCTGCTGGGGCAACATCAGGAGCTCCTGGCCGAACAGATAGATTCCGTAACCGCTCAACTGCAGATGAGCCGCCTGCTGCTGGGCATTACCGAGCTATTCACTCGCCTGCGCAAGGCCGACTGGCCGCTGGGCATTGCCGAATATCTGCTGATGCTGCAAACGCTACATGAGCATTTCGACTTTACCGCAGAAAATGCCCGCGAACGCCTGTACCAGTTGGGCAAGCTGCTGTGGGTAAAGTCCCAGGAAGACGAGGCAGTTTACCAGCACCATTTTACGCTGGCGCTGGCTGGCTGGCCGCTGACGCTAACGGCCGTATCCCTCCCAGACCCCACGCCTGCTGCCGATGAATCCACAACAGAAGCTGACCAGCCTGAAGAAGATGCGCCACCACAGCGCAAGCCGA
>JBHIWP010000263.1:0-8612 GCA_041987425.1 Promineifilaceae bacterium (SeqCode)
CTGGTGCACTCATTTTGGGCAAAACCATCACGACTGAATTTGCCTACTTCGCGCCTGGTCCCACGCGCAATCCGCATAATCCAGCCCATACGCCCGGTGGCAGCAGCAGTGGTTCGGCAGCGGCCGTTGGTGCGGGAATTGCCCCGCTCACGTTGGGTACGCAAACCATTGGCTCGGTCAATCGTCCGGCGGCATTCTGTGGAGCTATTGGCTACAAGCCTACCTACAACCGCATCGACAAGACGGGAGTATTGCCGCTTTCCCTTTCGCTGGATCACGTTGGTATTTTTACAAATGACGTTACCGGAGTTGAGCTGGCAGCCGGGTTGTTATGTCAACATTGGCAGCTTGTTGTAACGGAGAAGAGGCCGATACTGGGTATTCCCGAAGGTCCATATTTGCAGCGTGCCTCAGAAGAAGGGCGCAGGCATTTTCGGCGAATGTGTCGGCGATTGCACGATGCCGGTTTTGTGGTGAAGTCGGTTGAGGCGATGCCCAATTTCGACAAGATTTATGAGCGGCACAATCTGATCGTGGCGGCTGAGGCCGCTCGCTTTCATGCCGATTGGTTTGCTGAACAAAGCGAGAAGTATCATCCGAAAACGGCCGAACTCATCCAGCGCGGCCAAAAGGTAAGCGACAGCCAGCTCAAGAAGGCCGCTGCCGGGCGCGCTGCGCTGCGCGAATCGCTGATGCAGCTTATGGACAAAAACGGGCTGGATTTGTGGTTGTCACCACCTGCGCCAGGCGCAGCGCCGGCCGGGCTAGGCAGCACGGGTGATCCGGTGATGAACCTGCCCTGGACCCATGCGGGCCTGCCTACGCTGACGCTGCCCGCCGGGAAAAATAAGGCGGGCCTGCCGCTGGGGTTGCAGCTCACGGGCCGCTGGTTTGGTGATGAAGCGATGCTGAGCTTTGCCTGCCAGCTTGAGCCGATTTTAGCCACGGATTAACGCGGATTGGCACGGATTTTTTTGACGAGCTTTTTTGCGATTTTGTTAATTGGTTGTGGGGTGGAAACGGCCGTTCCCACCCCCACACCGTTTAGTCAACCTTCACCTCCTATGACATCATTACCTACCAGCACCCCGGCTCCATCTGCTACGCCTGGCTGTGCGCCGCGCACGGAAACTCCGCTGCGCTACCTGGCGCTGGGCGACTCTTACACCATTGGTGAAAGCGTGGCGGAAAACGAGCGATGGCCGGTGCAGCTGGTGGCGGCGCTGCGCCAGCAAGGTGTCAATATGGCCGAGCCTGAGATTGTTGCCAGGACAGGCTGGACAACGGCCGAATTGGCCCAGGGCATTGCGGAAGCCGGGCCGCAAGGACCGTATGATCTTGTGTCGCTGTTGATTGGGGTTAATAACCAATACCGCGGTCTGAGTCGGGCTGAGTACCGGGAAGAGTTTGTGGCGTTGTTGGAAACGGCCGTTTCCCTGGCAAATAACAATCCAAACCGCGTCTTTGTTGTGTCAATTCCCGACTGGGGGGCAACTCCGTTTGCCCATCGACAAGACCGCGAAGAGGTTGGTGCGGCGATTGATGCCTTTAACGCCATTAATCGAGATGAAACCGAACAGCGTGGTATCGTTTATATTGACATAACGGGAATTTCCCGTCAGGCGCGCACGGACGCATCCCTGACGGCCGAAGATTATTTACATCCATCGGGCGAAATGTACCGCCTGTGGGTAGAAGAAATGCAGCCGGACGTTTGCCGCCTACTTTCAAAGGAAGAGTGAACCGCGAAGGGCGCAAAGCACGCAAAGCTTTTTCCTTTGCGCCCTCTACGCTCTTTGCGGTTAAAAAAGATTGGAGATTAGAGCTTGGAGATTGATCTTTCACCCAACGGTTTTTTTGATCTGGCAGATGAATTTGTGGCCTCGTTTTTTGCTGGCTGCACCTACGTTTGGGAGGCCATTCCACAAATCGGATCGCATGTTGCTCGATTGGTGGACGGTGGGCAAACGATACGAGGAACGGTGATGCCCGGCGCTTACCTGAGCGACCGTCCGATTTTTATTGGCGAAGGCGCGGTGATTGAGCCGGGGGCGTATGTGCAGGGTCCGGCCTACATTGGGGCAGGGGCGACCGTGCGGCACGGCGCGTACGTGCGGGAAAACGTAATTTTGCTGCCGGGCAGCGGCCTGGGCCACGCCAGCGAAGCCAAAAACGCTTTGTTTCTACCCGGTGCCCACGCCCCACACTTCAACTACGTGGGCGATTCCATTTTGGGCCATCGGGTGAACCTGGGGGCGGGCACCAAGCTGAGCAATTTGGGCATTTTGAGCGAGAAGGATGCGGCGACGGGGAAACGGCCGTCCATCCTCCTGCCCATCGACGACCAGACCTACGACACGGGTCTAACTAAAATGGGCGCCATCCTGGGCGACGACGCCCAAACCGGCTGCAACGCGGTGCTTAACCCCGGCACGCTCATCGGGCCGCGCACGCTGGTCTATGCCAACCTCAGCCTGCGCAAAGGGTACCACGCAGCCGATTCGGTCATCAAATTCCGCCAAAACCCCCGCCGCGTGGCGCGCACGTAATTTAAGGAAGTAAGATGGGTATTTTTGATCTGTTTTTTAGTATCATCTTTGGCATATTTTTTCTTCTGAGTATTGGGGCAATCATTTATGGTATATGGATACTGTTTAGGCCATCGTCTGTAAAAAACCAACCGCCTGTAATTGAGTATGCGGCTGTGCGTTTATTCGGAATTGTTCTTATGGCTATGGGATCGGAACTCTTTATAGATGCGTCTGGTAATTTGTTCAAAGTGGAATGGCCAGATACACAAGGTCTCATTGGTGCCAGTACAGTTTTGCTTTTTTTTAGTATCTTGGGAGTTTTGACCGCCGTAGGACGGCCATTTCTGGCATCTAACCTTATCCCAGAATCTCTTTCTAGTCGGGTGTTTTCAGGAATATTTTTTGTTACGTTTGGCATTCTTGCCTTTTTTTGGCTTTCAGAAGATTACTGGCCTATTCCTGATAACATCGAAGATCTAATCGTTTTTGCAATTCTTTTCTCGGTAATTTTCACACCCGTATTTTTGTCGCACATCCGCAAGCAGGCAAATTGACATTGCGCCTTTTGCTTCTTTGTATCTTTGCGTCGAAAAGTTGGAGAATAACACATGACCGTTATAAAAAGTGAAGTGAGGCAGGGAGCCTACTATGATTCCGTGGTGCTGATGCAGCTGCAGAAGGCGCTGGCGGAGCTGCCGGGCGTGGCCGATGCCGGGGTGGTGATGGCTACCGAGGCCAACAAGGAACTGCTTGCCGCCGGAGATTTGCTGCCTGCCGACGTCAGCGCCAAGGCCGATGATTTGCTAATTGTGGTGAAGGGCGAGAGCGATACGGCCGTAACCCAAGCCATCAACCAGGTAGACGAACTCCTCACCCGCCGCAAAACGGCCAGCAGCAGCGAGTACCGCCCCCACAGCCTGGCCGCCGCCGCCAAGCTGCTGCCCGAAGCCGACTGGGTGCTCATCTCTGTGCCGGGGCGCTATGCTGCGGCCGTGGCCGAAGAGGCGCTGGATCTGGGCAAGCACGTCTTCCTCTACAGCGACAACGTTCCCCTGGCCGACGAAGTGCGCCTGAAGCAAAAGGCGCAGGCGGCGGGCCTGCTGCTGATGGGGCCAGACTGCGGCACCGCCATTATCAATGGCGTGGGGCTGGGCTTTGCCAACCGGGTGCGGCGCGGCCGTATTGGGCTGGTAGCCGCTTCCGGCACCGGCCTGCAGGCGGTTAGCAGCGAAGTTCACAATTTAGGCAGCGGCGTGTCGCAGGCCATTGGCACCGGCGGGCGCGATTTAAAGACCGAGGTGGGGGCGATCACCGCGCTGCAGGCGGTACAGCTGTTGGGGCAGGATCGGGCCACGCGGGTGATTGTATTGGTCTCCAAGCCACCATCGCCCAAAGTAGCCACCCAGCTTTTGCAGGCAGCCCAGGCAACGGGCAAGCAGATTGTGGTCAACTTCATTGGCTTTCCGCCGCCGGGGCACAAAGTTGGCAACATCCACTTTGCCACCAGTCTGATTGAAACGGCCGAACTGGCCGTCCACATGGCCACCACCGTAGAAACATCGCTGCTCTCGCCCGAGCGCGAGTCGGTTGAAGGCTATGTGCGCGGACTTTTTTCTGGCGGTACGCTGGCCTACGAGACGGTTTTGGGCTTAACGGCCGTTCTCGACCAGCTCTATACCAATATTCCCCTGCGCCCCGACCAAACGCTAGAAGATCTCACCCGCAGCCAGGGACACACCATCCTGGATATGGGCGAAGATGATTTTACCCAGGGCCGCCTGCATCCCATGATGGACAACGATTTGCGCTTGCGGCGTTTGCGCCAGGAAACGGCCGATCCCGATGTTGCCTTCATCTTGCTGGACGTTGTGCTGGGCGAAGGCGCGCATCCCAACCCGGCGGGCGAGCTCAGCCCGGCGATTGCCGAAGCAGTGCGGGCGGGTAAACGCGTGATAGCCATCGTGGTGGGCACGGATGAAGATCCGCAAGACCTAAACAGCCAGATCGAGCAGCTGGCGGCAGCGGGCGCCACCGTCTTTTCTAGCACAAACGAGGCAGTCGATTATATTTTCAACCGGCTGCCGGAACCGGAATTGCGCTTCTCAGCGGTCTCCGCGGCGGCCTTTGGCAGCACGCTGGCGGCGATAAACGTTGGTTTGGAGTCGTTTTACGAAAGCATCAAGGGGCAGGGCGGAACGGCCGTGCACGTCGAGTGGCGTCCCCCGGCTGGCGGCAACGAAAAGCTCATGGCGATTTTGGCAAAAATGAAGCAAAAAGATTGACGATCTGGCTTTTTGACTGCATAATGATTCCGAAACGGTTGCAAAAAGGAGGAGCTGTGGCTACTGTAACGCTTAAAAACGTGCCCGATGAATTGCATGAAAAAATCAAAATGTCTGCTGCCGTGAACCGACGCAGCATTAACCAAGAGGTGATTTTCTTAATTGAACAGGCCTTAGCCGCCAATGCGGCAGGAAGGGAAGCAACATTAGCGGAAGTGCGCCTGCTACGTGAAAAACTTGGCATTTATGTTACTGAAGAAGAAGTAACTCGGGCGAAAAATGAAGGGCGTTATCGTCCGACGAAAGAAGAAATCATGGAAACAGCCAAAAGGCTGCGTGCAAAAACGGCCCACTATCACCTGACGGATGAGGAACTTAACAAATGGAAAAATGAGGGTAGACCGTGATTGTGGTAGACACCAACATTATTGTTTACTTTCATATTGAGGGCGACCGCACACACGAAGCCTGGCAAGTCTTCCAAAAAGATGCAGATTGGTATGCGCCTTTCCTCTGGCGAAGTGAATTTCGCAACACGATGATTCGGTATGTACGCAGCAATTTACTACCCCTGGCAGATGTGTTGGAATTTGCGGAAGCCGCTGAAAAGTTGATGATGGGAAATGAATTTCATCTTTTGCCCGGCGAAATTTTGCCTTTAGCTGCTAGCAGCACCTGTTCAGCTTATGATTGCGAATTTGTGGCGCTGGCTAAGGAGTTGGGTGTGCAGTTGGTGACGGCCGATAGCCAAATTTTGCGAGATTTTCCGGAAACGGCCGTATCGCCCCAACAGTTTGTCAATGGCTAAACTAATTATGGGAAGAGCAATAATCAAAGATTTCGCAGATTAAAAGATATATTCTCTGCGCCCTCCGCGCCCTCTGCGGTTCAAATTCAGGAGAAACCACATGATCGATATTGATAAAGCAAACGAAACGGCCGTTTCCCGCATGATGGAGGCGCGGCCGATCCTTAAAACAATCGCCACTGCCCGCGACGTCATTCCTGGGATGCGCGATGACCTGCTGCTGCACGCCGGGCCGCCCATCACCTGGGAGCGCGCTTCTGGGCCGATGCGTGGCGCAATCGTGGGCGCGCTCATCTTTGAGGGCAAAGCCAGCGATTGGGAAAGTGCAGAAAAGCTGGTCACTTCTGGCCAGATTGATCTGGAGCCGTGCCACGAGCACAGCGCAGTCGGGCCAATGGCCGGCGTCACCTCGGCCTCGATGAAGGTGTATGTGGTGGAAAACGTCACCCACGGCAACAAAACCTACTCCAATCTGAACGAAGGCTACGGCAAGGTGCTGCGCTACGGCGCCTACAGCGAAGAAGTCATTAGCAAGCTGCACTGGATGAACGACACGCTGGGCGCCATCCTGACCGAGGCGTTGGCGCTGAGCGAAGACGGCATCGACATGCGCGCCCTGCTGGCGGAATCGCTGCACATGGGGGACGAGGGACACAACCGTAATAAGGCTGGCTCTATTTTATTTACCGCCAAACTGGCCCCTATGATTGCCAAAACCGGGGCGAGTGACGAAGACAAAGCGGCCGTTCTACAATTCCTGGGCGACAATGCGCTGAGCGTGCTCAATCCCGTGATGGCCGCTTGCAAGGCAATGGCCGATGCCGGGCACGGCGTAGAAGGAAGCACCGTCATGACCGTGATGGCCCGCAACGGCACCGATTTGGGTATTCGCGTCAGCGGCCTGGGCGACCGTTGGTTTACTGGTCCAGTGGGCCAGCCGGATGGCCTTTACTTCTCTGGCTTCACGGCTGCAGACGCCAGCGGCGACATTGGCGACAGCACCATTACAGAAACGGCAGGAATTGGCGCCTTTGCCATGGCCACGGCCCCGGCTATCGTTACGTTCATCAGCGGCACGCCGGAGATGGCGGTGGAAACGACGATGCGCATGTATGAAATCACCGTGGCGGAGCACAAGGCGTTTACGATTCCGGTGCTGGGGTTCCGCGGCACGCCGGTGGGTGTCGATATTCGCAAAGTGGTGGAGCTGGGCATACGGCCGCAAATAAACACCGGCATCGCTCATAAAGATGCAGGCGTCGGCCAGGTTGGCGCGGGATTAGTCTTGCCGCCCGCCAACGTCTTTGAAGACGCGTTGGTGGCTTACGCAGAGCGATATAATCTGATGTAGAAGGCAAAGTAATCTTGCAGCCACCTATGAAATCGTTTGATTTGCTCACTTACCTCCAAAGGTTGCCCAGGCTTCAGCTGATACTGCTTTGCATTGTTCTGACGGGTATTGTTGCATGTATTGACTGGGTTACTGGCCCTAATTTGTCTACTTCTATCTTTTACCTGCTGCCTATTTCCCTCGCTGCCTGGTTTGTGAATCGGCGTACCGGCCTGATTTTTTCCTTTATAGACGCTGTTCTATGGTTTGTTACCGATTACTTAACCAATCCCGATTTGACGATCTGGGCTATTCCGTTCTGGAATGCCATGGTGCGCCTGGGCTTCTTCGTCACCGTGGTGTTTAGTCTGACAGCGGTGCGACGCGGCCGCCAGCGGCAGGAGGATTTGATGGCTTTTGTGGTCCATGATTTGCGCGCGCCGTTGGGCAATATGCTTACGGCGCTAGACATGTTGCACACAAAGGCCGTGTCTGAAAATTTAGATGGCACGTGGCAGGAACTGGTCAATCTTGGTTTGTCGTCTGGGCGACGAATGCTCATTCTGGTGGATTCCCTGCTGGACCTGTCTCGTTTGGAGAGCGGCAAGGTGAAGGTGCAGCCCGACACGGTGCTGATCGCCGACCTCTTTGCCGAGAGCATCGACCAGATAGTGCTAACGGCCGAATTCAAAAAGGTAAACATTTTGCAGTCGCTTGAACCGGCGGCTGCGGCCGTTTATGCCGATCCGTCCCTCACGCAGAGAATTCTGATTAACTTGCTTAACAATGCTATCAAGTTTAGCCCTCAGCAGGGCACGATCACCCTCTCGGCTGCTGCAGGGCAGCATGATGAAGTAATCATCGCGGTCCACGACGAGGGGGCGGGAATACCGGAAGAGTGGCAGCAGCGCGTTTTTGCCAAATATGGCCAGGTTTCCGGGGCCAGGTCTGGCGGCAGCGGCCTGGGGCTGACGTTTTGTAAGCTGGCGGTGGAGGCGCAGAACGGCCGTATCTGGTTGGAATCCGAAACCGGCCGCGGCACGACCCTCTCGATCGCTTTACCTGCAGTCAACATCAAAGATCCCAAACAACACGAGGAGAATAGAGAATCGTGAACTATTTTGCCCTGATCTATCATTTAACGGACGATTATTTAGAGCGGCGGCCTGATTACCGCGCCGAGCATTTGCAGCTGGCCGCAGACGCGCAAGATCGTGGCGAACTGGTGCTGGGCGGCGCCTACAGCGATCCGGCAGACACGGCGCTGCTCGTCTGGCGCGCCAAAGACGCTGCCGTTGTGGAGAATTTTGTTAACAGCGATCCGTATGTGAAAAATGGATTGGTGGCCCGCTGGGAAATACGGCCGTGGACCGTCGTCATCGGCACAGCTTTTGAAAAATAATCCGCAGATTTGCGCAAATTGCGCTTGCAGATTACGCAGATTTTTCTTTTCTCCTCTGTGAACCTCTGTGGTTTCTCTGCGTAACTCTGTGTTCCTAATTATTTCCGGGAGAACGAAATGAGCGAAAAACAAACAATCAACTTACTCACCAACGCCAAATGGTACGATCTCACCCAGCCGCTTAGCATTTTCACCCCACCATGGCCGGGCGAGATGCCTTTGCAGGTCCACTTTTTCAAGCGGCTTACCGGTTCATGGG
>JBHIWP010000264.1:0-8594 GCA_041987425.1 Promineifilaceae bacterium (SeqCode)
CCGTGATTTCAAGGACTATGTAGTTTAGGTGGACAGTCCAAAAGAACTTTGAAAAGGCGAGAGCTGGCTCTCGTCTTTTTGCTTTGGAAAAAGGGGTATTTGGATGGGTAAGATTACCGTGGTGGGATTAGGTCCAGGGAACGGCCGTTTCCTTACCAGAGCCGCCTGGGAAGTCCTGAGCCAGGCAGAGATCATTTATTTGCGCACGGAGCGCCATCCAGCCGTGCTGGATTTGCCAGCCCATATTAAGCGCCATAGCTTTGACCACATTTACGATTCGGCGGAGAATTTTGAGGCCGTGTATGAAACAATTGTGGCTACACTGCTAGAAAGCGCACAACGCAGCGATGTGATTTTTGCGGTTCCCGTGACAAAGCTGGTGGCTCAAGCGGACATTGAGCAAGTGCCTGTGGAAATTATCGCTGGATTGAGTTTTGTTGAGCCTTGCTTAACGGCCGTTCAGCAAGATGGGATGGACGGGCTGCAAATCTTCGATGCCATTGAGCTGACCCAATACCACTATCCCCCGGTGAATCCCGATTTTCCCCTGCTGCTAGGGCAAGTTTATAGCCGGATGCTGGCCAATGAACTAAAGCTTGTGGTAACGGCCGCTTACCCTGATGAGCATCCCGTTACCCTCATTCACCAGGCCGGAGACGATGATCAGGTTGTAGAGCAAATTCCTCTATACCAAATTGATCGCAGTGACAGAGTAAACCATCTCACCAGCTTATTTATACCGCCCCTTCCTCAGCCCTCCTCACTGGCTAATTTAGCCGAAACGGTAGCCATTTTACGCAGCCCCGACGGCTGCCCCTGGGACCAAGAACAGACGCACCAAAGCTTGCGCGGCGGCCTTTTGGAAGAGGTCAGCGAAGTTTTGGAAGCCATTGATGAGGCTGACATGGACGGCTTGCGGGAAGAGCTGGGTGACGTTTTTTATCATCTCATCATGCAAATTCAGATGGCCGGCGAAGCGGAAGAGTTCCGCCTGACGGATGTGATAGGCGGTGTAGACGCCAAGCTCAAATACCGTCATCCGCACGTGTGGGGGGATTGGAAGGTGCAAGACAGTGAAGAGGTAGTGCATAACTGGGAAATGCTCAAAGCTAACGAGAAAGCAGATCGTTCTGAATCCTTAGTTGATAATATTCCCAGTGCACTGCCGGCTTTGGCGCGTTCGCAAAAGCTGCAAGAGCGCGTGCGCCGGGTCGGGTTTGACTGGCCTGACATCGAAGGGGTATATGAAAAGGTGCAGGAAGAGATTGGAGAGCTGCGCGAAGCTAAGTCGCCGGAAGATCGAGAAGAGGAGTTAGGCGATCTTCTTTTTGTGGTGGTAAATCTGGCGAAATGGTTAAATGTGGATGCAGAATCGGCTCTGCGGCAGGCCAACGCCAAGTTCAGCCGCCGTTTTCGGGCATTGGAAAAGCTGGCGAAAATGCGCCAACTTACCCTGGCGGAAATGGATTTGGACAGTTTGGAGGCCTTGTGGCAGGAGGTAAAGGTGCAGTTGGCAGATTAAGCCATCATAAGAGTGATTTTGAAGTACAAAGCACGGCTTCTTATGATTTGCTCAATGTGCCTTGCCAAACGGTACCGTGTTGGTTAAAGTAGTTGCTAATTAGACGTACAGGAAGGAGGCAGTGTGACGGCCGTATTAAACATTGTCTTTGCCGCAATTGCAGGATTGGCAATCTTGGCAGCGCTATATTACGGGGGACGGGCGCTTATCCGTCGTGGTCGCTCCACTGATTCTGCTTACAACGTAGAAAAACAGCAGGCACGTAGGGAAGTACAAATCGATCTCATTCGCGCTTTGGCCGCAATTGTGGTGGCGTTGATTTTTTTGGGTGCCTTTGGCCTTACGCCCCGCCCCGTGGAGCCGTTACTTTCTCCTACGCAGCCCTCTTTGGTAGAGGAAGCTACTGAAACCCCCACAGCACCCATGACATTGGTTCCTACAGATGCCCCCACGCTCACGCCCCTCGCGCCCATCATTACGGAAGACGATACTGCGGAACCCACCCCTTCACCAACAATCCCGCCTACGCAAGAATCCACAGTAACGTCGGAGCCTGAGGTGCAAACGGCCGTTGTCAGCAGTGGCGTTGGCGTATGGCTGCGCGCAAGCCCCAGCACCAGTGGTGAGCAGCTGGAATGGCTGCTGGATGGCACCGTGCTGATCCTGCTTGAAGGCCAGGAAACGGCCGATGATTTGCTTTGGCAGCAGGTTCAAACCGAACTGGGGGTTACGGGTTGGGTTGCTGCCGATTTTCTACTATTTCCCGAATAGTTATAGAGTCTGGGTGGATCGTTAGCCGTATCACTTCCTGGCAGCTTCTTTGCGCCAGGTAGAAACTGTTTCGTTATATTTGGGCGACTGGTGCCGAAAATATGTGTCGTACAGCTCGGCATAGTGTCCCGCTTGCTCCATCAGCGCTTCGTGATCGCCTTGCTCAATGATACGGCCGTTTTGCAGCACGATGATTCGGTCGGCAGCGCGAACGGTAGAGAGACGGTGGGCAATGATGATAGCTGTGCTGTTGGCCATGATAAGATTCAACGCCTGCTGGATTTGGGACTCGGTAAATGGATCGACACTGGCGGTGGCTTCGTCTAGAATGAAAATGCGCGGGGATTGGACCAGAACGCGCGTCAGGGCTACCAGCTGTCGCTGTCCCATCGAAAGGCGGCTGCCCCGTTCACCCACGTTGCTGGCTAGCCCGTTTGGCAGGGTTTCTAGCCATTCGCCGTCGCCAATGCGACGGGCCATTGCTTCAATTTCTGCGTCGGTGGCGTCAGGACGGCCGTAACGAATGTTTTCCACCACCGTGCCAGCAAACAAAAAGGGCACTTGCGATACGATGCCAATTTGCCGCCGAAAAGCGATTAAATCAAACGACCGCAAATCCCGCCCATCGACGTCAATACTCCCCTCTTGATATTCATAGTAGCGGGCGATGAGCTTGATGATGCTGGATTTCCCTGCTCCCGTGTGGCCCACCAGGGCAATGCTTTCGCCTGGGGCTATGTGCAGGGAGAAGTTGTTGAGCACCTGCTCTTGCTCAGAATAGCGGAAGGAAACGTTTTTAAATACGATCTCGCCCCGCAAACTTTGCGGCTTCACGCTATCGGTCTGGCGCACGGCCGTTTCCACATCCATTAGCGCAAAAACACGCTCAGCCGCCGACAAACCAGCCTGAAACTGGCTCCAAAAAGCCGAAAGATTGCTAACTGGGAACCAAAACCGGTCTACTGTCGCCACGAATAAATACCAGGCGGCCACCGTAATGGCTCCCGCCACCGCACTGCGTCCGCCAAAGTAGATAAGAATCGCCGTGGCAATTCCGGCCAAAATATTCAGCGTAGGAAAAATATTGGCAATGACAAAACCACGACGCACGTTGATGCCATACGCCTGCCGGTTTACATCCAGAAATTCGTCGTAAATTGCCTGCTCCTGCCGGAAGTTTTTAGCCACGCGAATGCCCGTCACGGCTTCCTGAATGGCCTTGTTTACTTCGCCTAAAGCGCGTGAGCCTTGCCGGGTTACCTGGCGGGCTAGCTTGCGAAACGCTAGGGCCGCCAGGGCTACAAAGGGAGCCATCGCCAGCACCAACAGGGTGAGCCGCCACTCGATGGTAAACAAGGTGATTATTAAAATGAGAGCCACCGCCAGCTGGTTGATAACGTCCGTGCTCAGCACAATGACCTCGCCAAACTCTTGCGTGTCGCTGGTGATGCGGCTAACAATACGGCCGGAGCTAAATTCATCGTAAAACGAAAGGTCCTGACGCGCTGCCGAGGAAAATGCGTCTTGCCGCATGGCCAGAATAACATCGGCAATAACTTCAGAAGTAAGCTGGCGGCGAATCCAGTTTAAGCCCCAGTTGCCAATGCCGGTGATAAACACGACACCGATGAGCAGGGGCACCAGTCGGTCATCGCTGCCTTCGGTCATCACCCCTACGGTGTTGGAGACGATTATTGGCAGGGCTGCACCTGCCAGGGCCATTAAAAACACGCTAACGGTAATAATGATCACTTTGCGTCGGTGTGGGCGAAAATAGTTAAAGATGCGCTGTACGAGCTCTTTGTCACTGTATTGTCGGTCGTAAGCTTCAGCTTCCAGACCGCGCATGACGGCTGCCATAAAATTTCCTTTGGAGAGATTAGAGATTGGAGACTGAAGACTGACTTTTTACTCAGTCTCTGATCTTCAACCTGAAAATATTGATCGTTATAGTATGCGCTGTCCCAGCAGCGATGCTGCCAATTCTACAGCCAGTTCGGCCGTTCTGTTCATCGTATCTAAAATTGGATTTATTTCAACAATGTCCATCGACTGCACCCGGCCACTGTCGCCCAGGATCTCCATAAGCAGGTGTGCTTCCCGGTAACTGAGCCCGCCGGGAACGGCCGTTCCCACGCCTGGCGCTTCGTCAGGATCAAGACTGTCCATATCCAGGCTTACATGGATGCGGGAGTAGTGACGCAGGTGGTCAATCGCCTGTCGGGCGACGCTAGCCATGCCCATTTCATCCAAGTGCCGCATGGTAAACACGCTAATGCCGCTGCCAGCCAGCCGCTCGCGCTCCTCCTTATCCAAATCTCGAATGCCAATCTGCACAATCTGGCGCGGCTTGAGCTTGGCGCCTGGCGTGCCCACGTTTACCAGTGAGTCTGGCCCTTCGCCAGTCAGGGTGGCTACCGGCATCCCGTGAATGTTGCCGCTGGGCGAGCTTTGCGGCGTGTTGAAGTCACCGTGAGCATCTACCCAAATGACGCCCAACGATTCATCTTGTGAGGCCGCGGCGATGGAACCGATGCTGATACTGTGGTCCCCGCCCAGGAAGATTGCAAACTCATCGGCCAACACGCATTTTCTGGCGATATCGTAGATATTTTGGCAAACGGCCGTAACCGTTTTCAATCTTTTGGCTCCAGACTGGGCAATATCTTCTTCTGGATTAGGAACTGGCACGTTGCCTTCATCATAAACAGTGTGGCCCAGGCGCTCTAGACGGGCCTGTAAACCGGCATACCGGGCCGCGCTTGGCCCCATGTCTACCCCGCGCCGACTCTGCCCCAGGTCCATAGGGACGCCAATAATACGAATATTCTTCTTGTGCAATATGCGCCTCGCTTTGTGGGAAGCAAATCGCGTAAAAGCCCTTTAATGAAAGCATCTTTTGCGTGATTTGCTCAATAGGTACGCAATTGTCACCTATCCCGCCCAATGCAGCAACTATGCACAAAAAAAGCGCAGCCGTGCAAACACACGACTGCGCTTTTACTAATCTCCAGAAGCCTTCTATTGCTTCCGAGACGCTGGAGGGTTCCTAATCTTGCAGATCAAACTGATAGATGTTTTGCAGCTCGGTACCGCCGGTTGGGTCAACGCCAAATCCAACAACGTTTGGCCGTGCTGCCGCCACAATCAGACGTAAGAATGCGGGAATGACGGGCACTTCTTGCGAGAAGATACGCTGGGCTTCCTTGTGGCTTTCTTCATACTCTGGCGTGCCGGGCAAGGATGACAGGGCCGTGTTACAGGCCTGGTCAAACGCTTCGTTGCTCCAGCCGGTGTTGTTGGTAGCACCCCAGCCGCCAAAGCCTTCTTCTTCGGGGCCAGTGATCTGGCTGGACAGGTACAGATTACAGCTTGGCTGCACCGCGCTAATCCAGGCAAATTCACCCAGGTCGTAGCGGCGGCCAAACAGCGGCCCATCTGGTCCATCGGCAAACCATTCGCTGGCGGGAATGTAGTACAGTTCTACGTCAATACCGCAGTCCAGCATGTTGGCTTTGAAAATTTGTGTCATTTGCTGACGCATGTCGTTGCCGGTGGTAGTGCCCAGGCTTACCGCAAACGGTTCACCTTCCCAGGACGTGCCGCTATCGGTGTAATACTCGCGGATACCGTCGCCGTCACTATCGACAAAGCCAACTTCGTCCAGCAGCGCATTAGCTGCTTCTACGTCGTAGGCCCACTCTGTCAGGCCATCTTCTGGGTAGAGCGGATGAACGCTGGGAACATAGCTGTGGATAACTTCGGAACGGCCGTACAGGATATTGTCAACCATTCCCTGACGGTCGGTACACATGGTCATTGCCTGACGGACACGTGCATCTTCAAACCAGTCGGGACGGCCAGCATCATCGCCGTAATCGCCATAGGAGTTAATGCCAAAGTCGATATGCTCAAAAACGGTGCCGGTTTGGAAATAAGGGGTTAGCAGACCGTTATTCTCTGCCTCAATGAGGAAGGGCGCATCACTGGCGGTCAGGCCATCTTGCGTGCCAATGTCGCAGGCACCGGAGATAAGTTGAGCGATTAGCTGGTTGGTGTCGGGAATAAACTTGTAGGTTACGCTGTTCAGGTAGGGCAACCCCTCATCCTGCCGATAGTAGAATGGATTTGGCTCAAGCCGTATGCTGTCACCAGCAACCCATTCAACAATGTGGAAGGCACCATCACTGACTGGTAGGCGGCTGGCTTCTTCTGCCTCTAGCAGTTCGGTGGCGCTAAATTGGCCCCAAACATGCTGCGGCATTGGCTGCCAGACGTTGGTGAAATAAGTTGGGTCCAGGAAACCCGGGATACCGGTCCAGTTCAGGGTCAGCTCGCCCGTTGCCTCGTAGGAGGCGGTGCGATCAGCCACAAACTTGCCCGCAGGCGTGTCCGGATCGCGGTTCAGATCGTAGCTGTAGACGGAATCGGCAGCGGTGACCGGCGTGCCATCGGACCATACGCGCGGGTTCAGCGTGAAGTCTACGGAAAGTTGCTCCATAGTAACCGCGCTCCCATCAAACTCCACGGTTTCGCCATCGGCGTTAATGACAGAAACGCCCGCTTCCAGCGTGGCCGGATTGCCGCTGGCATCCAATACCAAATCGCCTTCATTTACTTCTACCTGATTAATGACTGCATCTCCATCGGCCAGGCTGGGCAGCTTTTCAATACCAAGCGCCTGGTAATCATAGGAGAAAGTGGTGACTTCGGTTTCAAAGATGGCAACCTGAACGGCCGTTGCCGCCAACATAGAGCCTCCGTACGGATACAGCGTATCAGGCTCTTGGGCCATACAAACGATGAGATCCTTTGGCTGAGCCGGTGGTTCTTCAACTTCTGGCGTAACAACAACGGTTTCGGTAACGACGCGGGTAACTTCTTGTGCTTCACCCTCAACCGTGACCGTTTCTGTTACCACCCGCGTGACCTCTACCGTCTCGCCAACCGCTGGCTGACAGGCTGCCAGCAGCGTCAAGCCAAGCAGGGAGATGATCGCGAGAAGCGACCATCGTTTATTAAATTGGTTAGAAAACATGCTTCAATCCTCCGAAATGGGTTTGATTGGATCGATTCGGCCGAAGAAATCCACTTTCTGAATTTGTTTTTGCATTATAGTCGGAAATCATTTTAGTGTCAATTAGGTGACATATAGGGGTATATTAAGTATCAATACGGGGTTTTGCCGCATGACCAAGAAAGTTGCAGTGGTCTATAAGTGCAAAAGACGGCCGTCCCCTCAACGAATTTAGAAAATTTCTGTTCTCCACTTATAATCTGACCATGACAACCACACTGCTACATTCGCAACACCTGACTTGGCCTACAAACTGGAACGAGATTTTTGGCCGTGCTGCACCGTTACTTATTGAGATTGGCTTTGGCGGCGGGCACTTTTTGGTCGATCTGGGCCAGAAACGGCCATCTGCCAACGTTTTGGGCGTCGAAATTTCCTTGCCCGCGCTAGATAGAGCAGAGCGAAAAATAAAGACGACTGCTCTCAGCAACGTGCGGTTGATACAATCGGATGCGCGCTACTTGCTGCAAGCGCTGTGCGCCCCGGAAACCGTGGCAGAGGTATATATCAACTTTCCCGATCCCTGGCCCAAGGCACGGCAGCTCCACCGGCGCTTGATCACTGTAGACTTTTTGCATCTGCTGGCTACGCGGATGATTCCCGACGGGCGGCTGGATATTGCTACGGACCACGCCGACTATGCACTGGCAATCACAGAAGCCCTGGAGGCAACGCCTTATTTTTGCAGTCGGCTACCCACCACGTTTGTGACGGAAGACAGTGAACGACTGCGCACAAAATACGAGCAAATCGGCCTGGATGAGGGGCGTACCTGCCATTATTACAAGTGGACCTGCCGCGAGACGGCCGTTCCCAATCATTTTCCCATTCCCAAGGAGTTTCCTATGCCTCACGTTGTTTTGCATTCCCCCCTGGAGCTAGATGAAATTCAGGCGCGTTACGGCCGTTGGCAATTGTCCACCGATGAATGCCACATAAATTTTATGGAGATATTCCGGGCGCATGAAGGGGAGGCATTGCTGGTGGAAACCTTTCTAAAGGAAGAGCCAGTGACACAGCGGCTGGGGCTGCTTATTCGCCAGCGAGAAGCGGGCAATTATGTGATTAGTCTGCACGAGCTGGGCTTCCCCCGGCCAACGCTAGGCGTGCAGTTGGCTATTAGCCAGCTGGCCAGGTGGCTGCTGGGGCTGCATGACGAGGCCCAAATTTTGCACCACAATTTACAGCCAGACGTCTGGCAATGGGATGCGAGCCATGCAGCTT
>JBHIWP010000265.1:0-8525 GCA_041987425.1 Promineifilaceae bacterium (SeqCode)
CGCTCTGCCCGGCTTGTGCTGCCTGTGGATCAGCCCGTATTGCTAGAGCTGCAAGCAGAGGACGTGCTTCACTCATTCTGGGTGCCGGAATTCCGCGTGAAGCAAGATTTAGTACCGGGGCAAATGCAAACGCTCCGTGTTACCCCTACAGAGTTAGGTAGCTACCGCTTGCGCTGTGCCGAAATGTGCGGCACGGGCCATTCAGACATGCTGGCCGATGTCGAAGTTGTTTCTCAGGCAGACTTTGAGCAGTTTCTCATCGACGCTTCCTTCCGCTATTCAGACCTGGAAGTTGCAGGGCGCGGCGAGCAGTTCTATGTGGAGCTAGGCTGCAGTGGCTGCCACTCTTTGGATGGAACGGCTGGGGCCGGGCCAACCTGGCAGGGCATTTGGATGCGCGAAGAAGCGCTTACCGACGGCACAACGGTTGTCGTTGATGAAGACTACATACGCAATTCCATTCTTCACCCCAATGAGCAAATTGTGCTGGGCTTTAACCCTGGCATCATGCCCCAAGATTACGAAGAGCGCATTGCCGCCCTGGAGGAGCAGATTTTAGCCAGTGAAGGTGCTGAAGTAGACGTTATTGCTGATATAATTGCCTTTATGCAAACGTTGGACCAGTAGTTTGGCTAAAGGAAGTGAACCTATGACTACTCTATTAAAGATTGTTCGTTCAAGAGTTGCATTTGTTTTTGTTGCGGCCGTTTTTGGTGGCGTTATCGGTACGATACTGGCCGCTATTTTTCAGGCTGTGTTTACCCTGGAAGCGGTGTCTGGCTTTATTAAGTTCATGCTGCAGTTCATGCTGATTCCAACGGCCGTTCTCGATACTGCTTACCCCGTTGTCATCAACGCTGTGGCCGTGCTGCTTATCGTGGGACATGTGGTTGTGGGGCTGGGCAGTGGGTTGGGCTTGTTCCAAAATACCCGGTTGGGCCGTTTTTTGTATTTTGGTTCGGGAACGGCCGTCATCTGGGGGCTGGTAGGGCAGGCAGTGGCCTTCTTCCTGGGCAATGGTCTGGTAAATGGCATTCGCTATCTTGCCGGGCTAGAGACGGGGTTGCTCAACGAGCCCGCCTTTGTCTTCGGGGCCATCGTCAGCGTTATTGGCTTTATGATAGGCGCAGGTGTCTTAACCGATTGGATGCTTTGGATTGTGGGCCAACCAACGCCCCTGCACCACGGTGCACCAGCGGGTAAGCCTGAATGGTTCCGTTATTTTATGGTGGATGTTAACCATAAAGTGATTGGTATTCAGTACGGCGTCACCAGCCTTCTGGTGCTGTTTATTGGCGGCATTTTTGCCATTCTTTTCCGGCTCGAGCTGGCTCAGCCAGGCATGCAGTTCCTCACCTTCGACGAATACAACTCCCTTTTTAGCGCCCACGGCATCATCATGATCGTCAGCATTTTGCTGGGAGTCGGTGCCATGAGTAACTACCTCGTGCCCCTGATGATTGGCGCTTCAGATATGGCCTTTCCTCGCCTCAATGCCTTCAGCTTTTGGATTGGCGTTCCTTCTGTCGTTCTGATTTTGGTGGGCTTGCTGGTGGGTGGCTGGGATACCGGCTGGGTTGGTTATGCGCCGCTTTCTTTGCGCGGGCCTTTGGGCGTGCAGATGTTCCTGCTCGGCTTCTACATGAACGGCTTTTCTTCTATTGCCAGCGCCATCAATGTTCTGGTTACCACCGTTGTCATGCGGGCCAAGGGCATGAGCCTGTTCCGTATGCCCATCTTCGTCTGGGCAGCCCTCGCCGCCGCGCTCATTCAGTTTACGGCGACACAGACCGTTGGCGTGGCCCTCTCTATGACCATTGCCGAAAGGACGCTTGGCTTCACCTTCTTTGACCCGGCTAATGGGGGCAACCCTATTCTTTACCAGCATCTCTTTTGGTTCTACTCGCACCCGGCTGTGTACGTTTTTGTACTGCCCGGTTTGGGCATCATCAGCGAACTGCTGCCCGTTTTCTCGCGCAAGCCGCTTTTTGGCTATCGCTGGATTGCCTTATCCAGCCTGGGGATTGCCCTGGTAGGCTTCTTGGTGTGGGCCCACCACATGTTTGTCTCGGGCATGAGCGACGCTTTACGCATTCCCTTCATGATCTCCACCATGTTCGTGGCTATTCCCACAGGCGTTAAATTCTTTAGCTGGGTGGCTACCATTTGGGAAGGCAAACTATCTTTTGAGACGCCTATGCTCTTTGTGCTAGGCTCGATCTCTGTGTTTCTAATTGGTGGCGTAAGTGGTCCAATCTTGGGCACAATCCCTACCGATATGCACTTGCACGACAGCTATTGGGTGGTGGGGCACTTCCACGCAACTATGTTTGGCGGGTTTATCTTCCCCTTCTGTGCTGCTCTCTATTATTGGTATCCCAAAATTACCGGGCATATGTACAAGGAGTCTTTAGGCAAACTTCATTTCTGGTTGATGGTGCCTGGCTTCTGGGTGATGAGCTTCGGCCAGATGAGCGTAGGCATTTTGGGCATGAATCGCCGCTATGCGGATTATGAGCCAAGCCTGGGCATTGCCAACACGCATATTTTAATCACCCTGTCTGCATTGGTGATTGGCTGGGCAATGCTGATTATGGTGTACAACTTTATTGCCAGTGCCCGTACCGAGCCAGTGGCAGAAACGAATCCGTGGCGCTCTCGTTCACCAGAATGGCAAATTCCAAGCCCAATTCCGGAGTTCAACTACGATACGCCGTTTGAGGTCGTAGGTGAACCCTATGATTACGGATTGACTTCGTCGCAATATATTAGCCCGGTGCCTGCTGTCGGCGATTGATGCTGAGGTGAGGCATGGCTTCTTTTGGCGAAACAGCGGTTTTAAGGAGAATTTAACGTGAGTGAAGTGAAAGCATCTGCCCAGCGCACCGGCCTTTTTGTCTTTTTGGCGCTGCTGGTTCTAACAATTGCAGAGTCTATTGTAGGTGGGCTAGAGACGCCAATCACGGTTTTGTTAATCATCATCGCCCTGGTTAAGGCCGCTCTGATTATTTACTTTTTTATGCATGTATATCGCTTATGGCGTGAGGAGAGTCATTGATGAGTTCAGCAGCTGCAGAAGCGCATCATGATGATCATCTGGAGCATCATGCTCACAGTCACGAACTGTCTTGGCCACAACAGCTACGAGCCAATCGGCTGGGGCTTTGGCTGTTTTGTATTTCCGAAATCTTCTTGTTTCTGGCGCTATTGGCGGCCCGCTTTTATCTTTGGGGCGGCGAACGGCCGGAGCTGAGCCAAGGACTTGGCCTGATTACCACAACGGTGCTGCTGGTGAGCAGCTACTTTGTATTTCGGGGTGAAACTGCCATGGAGCACGGGGATCGCAAGTCATTTCTGAGCAGCTTTATGGTTGCGGCCGTTTTAGGCTTTATCTTCTTTATTGGTGTGGTGGTGCTGGAGTGGAACATCTTCGGCCTGGAGCTGGAGCTGTTTGGCATTGAGTGGTTTGGCCATCTAAAGCCCACCGACGGCGTGTTTGGTGGCGTCTTCTTTGCCATGACGGGGATGCACGCTTTGCATGTGCTCAGCGGCATTATCCTCATTTTGATGGTGTGGAACCTGGGTCGCAAGGGCCACTTCTCGCCTGAGAAGCATTGGGGCGTAGAGGCTTGCGCCATCTATTGGCACTATGTGGACGTAGTGTGGGTGTTTTTCTACCCGGCATTGTATCTGATTGGTACGGCCGCTCACGGATAAACCTGCTCCTTCCACAAGTGAGTAAACAAATATGGATCCTGTCCTGAAGGCGATTCTGCTCTCCTGGGATTGGAAAATCGAAGTTATCATCGTCCTGGCCCTGGCCGGGACGCTTTATTCTAGGGGATGGTGGCTGCTGCGTCAGCGCTCGCGAGGCGACGTACGTCGTTACCGGCGAACGGCGCGCTCACGCTGGCGGCTGGCCGTAACCTGGCGGCTCGTGGCCTATTGGGTCGGTTTGTTAGCCATTGCTCTCGCTTTACTCTCTCCTATCGACGCTTTGGGGCAGCAGCTCTTTTTTATGCACATGATTCAGCACTTGCTGCTGATCATGATCGCTCCCCCGCTGCTGCTAATTGCGAACCCCATGCCTTTTGTGCTTTGGGGCCTGCCCGCCAAATGGCGGCTAAGGGTGGGGAGCCTGTTTGGGCAGGCCCTGCATCGCCGCTCTGGCTTTCGGCGCTGGCTGCGGCAGTTCACTCAACCCGGCGTTATCTGGATGGTGTGGGTGGTTTCCCTCATCGGCTGGCACGATCCCGGCCTGTACAACGCGGCTTTGCGCTACGAATGGGTGCATAACGCGGAGCACCTTACTTTCTTTATCCCCAGCATGTTGTTATGGTGGCATCTTACGGGTGCTGGCCCCCGGGTTCACAAGCAGTTTGGCTTGCTGGGGCGTATAGGGATGGTGATATCGGCCGTGCCGCCGAACATGTTCACGGGCATTGTGCTGGCCTTTGCCACACGAGGTTATTACTCATATTATGAATCGGTGCCCAGGCTGTGGGGCTTCGACGTGCTAACCGACCAGCAGCTAGGCGGAGTGATCATGTGGGTGCCGGGCAGCATGATGTACATCATTGCGGCCCTGATCTTGATCGGCCGTTATTTAAGCCAGGAAGATGGCAAACCACGTCTGCCCGATTCGGAATGGGCTTCAGAGAAGGCCGTTGCCGCCCCTGGCCTGAAGCAGTAGGGAGCTCCGCCCAGAATGAAGCTATTGAAAACGCTATTTAGCCGCCGCTGGCTGGGCGGCACGTTGCTGGTGCTGTTTGCCATGCTGCTGTTTGCCCGCCTGGGCATCTGGCAGCTAGACCGACTGGAACAACGGCGTGCCCAAAATGAGGTGTTGCGCACCGTGCTAGACTCACCTCCCCTGGACCTGGCGGAGCCGCTGCCCAATGAGCCTGAGGCATTAGAAAACCGTTTGGCGCTGGTGACAGGACGCTATGATTTTGCTGAGGAGAGAATTCTGCTTCTGCAAACGTGGCAGGGGCAGCCGGGCGTTACGCTGGTGACACCACTCATCATTGAGGGGGATGAGGAGGTAGCCATTCTCGTGAACCGTGGCTGGGTGCCGCAAGCGGCGTACGATGCCGGGCAGCTAGCCAGCTACCAGAGTGAGACTGGAACGGTGAGGGTAGAAGGCTACCTGGCATCAGGGCAGCCGCGACGAGGCGACTCGCCTGAAGTAGCGCCACAGGAAATTTATCGTATTGACCTGGAGGCAATGGCAGCGGCCTTGCCCTACAGGCTGTTGCCCGTCATTTTGGTAGCCACTCCTGAGCAAGAATTCGATTTGGACCCACCCCTGCGCGCCGCTCGTGAGATTGATTTATCAGAGGGGCCGCACCTGGGTTATGCCTGGCAGTGGTTTATTTTTTGCGTGCTCACGGGGGGGCTTTACCTGGTATTTGTGCGCCGGTCTGAATCAGAAAAGGAACGGCCGTCTTCGCCCCCACAATAACTAACCCATGTTGAAAAAAATCCTACGCTGCGCTGCGTACCTCTGTTTGCTCCTCATTTGCCTGCTGCCCTGGCAAGCTGTCCACGCTCATGGCGGTGGCGAGCTGCAAATCAGTAATGCGCCCGTTGGCGACTATCGGGTGTCTGTGTGGAGCAATCCACCGACCGCCCGCGCCGGGCAGGCCGTGCACATAACGGTTGGCGTGGCTCGTGCCGGTAACGGTGAGCCTGTTCTGGATGCGGCCGTTTCTGTTAGCGTTGTTGATAATAGCGGCCAAACCTTGGCGATGGCTCCCGCTACCACTGAACAATCGGTCAATCGGCTGTTTTACGAAGCGGACCTGGACGGCCTGCCCATTGGAGAGTACGAAGTGCAAATTGAAGTGGAAGGGAACCAGGGCAATGGCGGGCTTGCTTTTCCGTTGTCCGTGGAATCCACACCCACATGGCTTTGGCTGGTGGGTGCTGCTGTTGCCCTGGCTTTTATCTGGCTGGTGCTGCGCACCTGGCGCAAAGCGGCAAGAGACACCTCATCGGCGCGGGATACGGCCGTTTCCCGGCACCGTTCTGTAGATTAAGCGTCGATGAAACGTCACCTAACTCAGTGACATTTTGGTGACAACTGTTTATAATTTCTTGCGAGAAGAATAATTAACAGGCTTGAGTTAAAGAGTAACCTGATTTGACTCAGGCACCCTATTTGAGACAACCAATCGTAAGCAATCTGAAAACGCCAGGGAAAAAAATATGCGTATTCGACCCAGATTAGAAGAAGGATGGTCCACCCTGTTTTTGCTTTGGGCCATGATCATGGTTTCCTCCATGGCTATTGCCCAGGCAGACCTGATTGTTGGGCTGCACGTCATTCCGCTGGTTGGTACCGTGGCCTTGCTGGCCGGAACTTTGTTGGCTAAAAGCCGCTTCTCTCCCAACACCGCCCATACGTTTGCCATCATCTATGGCCTGTTTGCAGTATTTGTCATTGTCGGTACCGTAGACACTTTTGCCAGTATGTCCTGGCGTGACCGCATTCTCGATCCGACGAACGGCATGATTGGCCGCCAGCTGATCTGGCTGCAAAAGCTGGTGACTGGTGGCACGAGCCGAGATGGCTTTATTTTTGTTTTTCAGACCTCCTTTATCTATTGGGCCCTGGGCTATACGGCCACCTGGTATACATTTCGCAAGCCGCGCGTGTGGCGGGCGGTTATTCCCAGCGGGCTGGTGCTGCTGAGCGTTGTCTACTACTATGCCGGGCCGCGGCCTCTGGAATTTTATCTGGCGATATATTTGGTGCTGGCGCTGCTGTTTGTGGCCCGTACCTACTTAGTTGAGCAAGAAAAGGGCTGGCTGGCCAGTGCCGTGCGCTACGAAAAGAGCATCTGGTTTAGTTTTATTCGAGCAGGCTTTATTGTGTCGCTGCTGGCCCTGGCCTTTACCTGGCGGCTGCCGCCACTGGCTGCCAGCACCACCATGGGCGACGCCTTAAGCGGCGCCCGAGGCCCCTGGCGCGAATTTCAGGATAACTGGACGCGGATGTTTTCGGCGCTGCGTACCTATGGCACCAACACGACGGATCCGTACCAGGATACGCTGGTTCTGGGTGGACCAAGGACGGTGGGGAATACGGCCGTTATGGACATCATTGTGCCGCGCGAGCTGCCTTACGTGTATTGGCAGGCCAAGGTATACCACTCGTATGAAGATGGCGGCTGGCAAAGCATGGATGAACCCTTCGTTGAGCATTTCCCCGATGAAGGTCCAATCAACCACCCCTTTGCCGCAGACCGTGAAGTCATTACCCAGACCGTCATTTCTTACCTGCCGAACTCCAGTTTGATCTACGGTGCACCGGATATTATTGATGTTGATCGGCCAATTAACGTTTATGGCAGTCGAGACAGTAATGGCAATCAGCTGGTAAGCCAGGTACGCTCCAAATTTGTGTTGCAGCTGGGAGACCAATATGAAGTCACTTCCCGGCTGTCGCTGGCAGATGCCACCAGCCTGCGCGCTGCCGGAACGGAGTACCCGGAGTGGATACAACAAATTTATCTACAGCTGCCAAATAGCATTACATCGGAAACGCTCACCCTGGCTGAAGAGCTAACGGCCGCTCACGACAATCCATTTGATAAAGCAATTTCCGTGCGGGACTATTTGCGCGAAAATATTGTTTACAACGACCAAATTCAGGCCACGCCGGATGGAATCGACCCGGTACATTACACCTTGTTTGTTAGCCAGGAAGCGTACTGTAACTATTATGCCTCCGCAATGGCGGTGATGCTGCGTTCCCAAGGTGTGCCGGCCCGAGTAGTGGGCGGCTACGCCCAGGGCAGCTTCGACGCCGAGACAAATTCCTATCGCGTGCAGGCCAGTAATTCGCACACCTGGGTTGAAGTGTTTTTCCCTGGGTACGGCTGGATTCAGTTTGAGCCAACGGCCTCCATTCCGGCCTGGGATCGTCCCGAAGCCATTGATGAAAGCGGCAGTGGTGGCGACGCCTTTAGCGCTTTTTCAGCCCAGACGCTGCTGAACCGTGAGGAACTGCTGGGCGAAGACCTGGACGACGCGGAAGACCCGGCGCTGGACCCAGAGGCGTTGGAAGATTTATTGGCAGAAGAAGGAGCGGCCCTGGTGGAACCTTCTTTCTGGGATACCTTCCCCGTATGGCAGGCGGTTGGTGCCATATTAGTATTGGCTGTGGCCATCTGCCTTTCGTTTATGGCTAACGAGATGAATAGGCGCGTTGAAGGGGATGTGGACAAAAGCTTCTCGCGCCTGCGCAGCTGGGCCAACTGGTTGGGCCTCTCTACGCGTGAAACGCACACGCCGTATGAGCAGGCGGAGATGTTGGTAACGGCCGTTCCCGAAGGCAAAGAACCGATCCGCACTCTGACTAAACAGTTCGTCCTCAAGCAGTTCAGCGCCGCCAAGGCATTTGAAGATGGCTTCAATCCGCTGACTCAATGGCAAAAGCTGCGCCCCATCCTTATCCGCCAAACAGTGGCGAAGAAGATGGAAGATCTGCGCAACCGGCGCAACAATCGCCGCAGACA
>JBHIWP010000266.1:0-8469 GCA_041987425.1 Promineifilaceae bacterium (SeqCode)
TAATTTCTGACCGACCCTGACACCCGCACAGTCATCGATATCCGCGTAAAATCGACCTGACCGTTGTGGGAACCAACGATCCGCTGGCCTTTGGCGTCGTAGATGCCTTCCAGGCGGCCGGGCTGGCCATCTTTGGCCCGCGGCAGGCGGCGGCACGGCTGGAGTATTCGAAGGCTTTTGCCAAAGGATTCATGCAGCGGCACAACATTCCCACGCCTGCCTTTGCCACGTTCCACAGCTACGATGAGGCGCTGGCTTATCTAGACGCATTGCCCCACGGCCGTATGGTGGTGAAGGTGAGCGGACTGGGCAAGATGGGGCTGGGCGTAACCGTTTGTGACAACAAGGCACAGGCGCGGGCGGCGCTGCAAGCTTATATGGTAGATAAACAGCTGGGCGAAGCGGCGGCGCAAACCGTCATTATCGAGGAGCGGCTAAGCGGGCCAGAAATTTCCATGTTTGCCCTGAGCGATGGCAAAACGGCCGTGCCTTTGATGCCCGTGCGCGACCACAAGCGCATTTTTGATGGCGACAGCGGCCCCAACACCGGCGGCATGGGCGCATTTGCCCCCGCACCCGATCTGCCGCCCAACTTTGTATCTGAGGTAATGACCCACATCATCCAGCCCACAATTGACGGCATGGCGGCTGAGGGAAACCCTTATGTGGGTGTGCTCTTTGCCGGGCTGATGCTCACAGAGCGCGGAACGCAGGTGCTGGAATTTAACTGCCGCTTTGGCAACCCGGAAACATTGGTGTTAATGGCTCTGCTCGAAAGCGATCTGGTGGAAGCGATGCTGGCCTGCATCGACGGCGCGCTGGCCCCGGCCCACGTCCAAATTCGGGATGGCGCAGCGGCGGCGGTCATGTTGGCCTCGCCCAGCTATCCGGCAGAGTCGTTCCCCACTGGCCTGCCCGTTACCGGCACGGAAGTTGCCCGCACCTTGCCGAGCGTAAACTTGTTTCACCACGGGACGGATTGTGTAAACGGCCGTCTCGTAACCTCACGTGGCCGAGTATTGGCCGTTACAGCTACGGCCCACACCTTGCCCTGTGCCCTGGAGCGGGCCTACCGGGGCGTGGAGCAAATCTACTTCGCCGGGGCGCAGTATCGACGTGACATCGGTGGTGGCGTGCCCCAGCAGCAAAAGCCACCCATTTTAGGCTGGTACGAGCCAAAGGTGAGTGTAAAAGCAGCTATTTAATCGAGGCAAACTTGTACACCTCCTGGTCCCGCCAACTATATCCAGATACATCCTAAGCGCAGCGCTTTTCTGTTATCGTGGCAAACATAACTATTGTGGGCAAATCCTGCCCAGGTAAATCCTGTCAATGGAGGTTAATGATGAACCAGATAACGGCAAATAATGATAAGGAATTGGAATTGAACGAGCGACTGCTAAAAGCGCTGGCGACAAGCCCAGAAACCAAGGATGCTGCTATTGAAGTCATTAATGAAAACGGGCTCATTACGCTCACAGGAGAGGTAGATTCTCCAGCCACGCGACAGGCAATTAGACAAATCGTGGGCAACGAACCAGGCGTAATCTCCGTTATTAACAATATCAGGGTTACCCCCAGTAATTAAACACGTATTAAAACGATTTCAGATATTGTTGCTCTCTACTAAGGAGTAAACCATGACATTAGTAGGCTTCATATTACTCTTTGTTATAGCTGCTATTTGCGGCAGCATAGGGCAGGCCATTGCTGGCTACTCTCCCGGTGGCTGTCTGGTTGCGGCCGTTGTAGGCTTCATTGGCGCATTTTTAGGCATGTGGCTGGGCCAACAGCTTGGCCTGCCGGAAATCTTCCCTATCACAATTGAAGGTGAAACGTTTCCAGTGCTTTGGTCTATTATTGGTTCTGCGCTCTTTAGCGCCATTCTGAGCCTGATATCTGGCCGGCGCAGGCGCGCGGTTTAGAATAGTGGTATTTAATGAAGCTGGGCCCGCTCAAATCGTAGAGTCAATTTAATGTCATTAACTTCAAGGATAAATTGAGAAATTATGACAGCAGAACAAAGTACGAATGACGATGCTCAAATTCGTCGACTAAAAGATGAAATGACAAATGCCCTTCGCCAGAAAAATGCAGATGGTGTTGTGTCGCTGTTTGCAGAAAAAAGCGTAATGTTCGTTCTTGCGCCGCCGCTTAGATTTAAAACCGGAGTCAATGCGCCCGGCATAAACGGTGTTCAGGAATGGTTCGATTCATTTGAAAATGACATCGGTTACGAGTATCGTGAGTTGGAAATTACAAGCGGCGAATCAGTAGCATTTTGTCATAGCCTAGACCGTATTAGCGGTAAGCGAGTCGACGGCACTACTACTGATGTTTGGGTACGCGAAACGCTCGGCTTACGAAAATTTGACGGGCAGTGGAAAATTACACATCAGCATCAATCCGTACCCATGTATATGGACGGCAGTAATAAAGCGGCGATTGATCTTAAACCGTAGGTTTCCGCATGTAACTCGTATGATGCGACGACCGTTTCTATAACAACTTTATTGTCGCTAATTGAACACGCTGAGGCCAGGGAAATTCCCTGGCCTCTTTGTCTTTATGCCGCTTGTAAACGTTTTAATACCACGCTACCATTGTGCGGAATCAGCAACAAAGGACTCAACGATGACCCAAATAGTTCGAAAACTGGAAGCGTTTGACGCTGCCCAACGAATAATTGTCGTAGCCGCCCACCCGGACGATCTGGAAACAATGTGCGGCGGAACTATTTACCAACTGGCCCAACGGGGTGTGACAATTTTCTCTGTTAACTGCACGCTTGGTGACATTGGCACTAGCGATGTTACCGAAACGCGACCCAACCTGGCCGCCAGTCGCCTGCGAGAAACTGAAGCTGCGGCCCAAATATTGGGCATTCGGCAAACGTTCAACCTGGGCCGCCCAGACGGCGAACTGCTGCCAGATCTGGCGCTGCGGGCAGAGATCGCCCGCCTTTACCGCCTGACGCAGGCCGATACGCTGTTTACGTTCGATCCGTTCTGGGCAGGGCAAATTCACCCAGACCATCGGGCGGCGGGCCAGGCGGCAATGGATGCCTACATGCCGTCTAAGATGCCGCTGTACCACCCAGGACAGCTCAATGAACGGGCTGGATTAAGCTGCTTGACCCAGGTGTTTTTATTCAGCACAGATCGAGACCCGGATGTGATGGTGGATGTAACGGCCGTTTACCCCCAAAAAATCGCTGCCAGCCTGGCCCACAAAAGTCAATTCCCCGAGGGCGAAGCCAACCTGGAATGGATGAAAGAACTCGATAAAAACCCCGGCGAAAGAATTGGGGTAACCTACGCCGAGCAATTTAAGCAGATCAACGTCTGGTAAAAATAAGTGGAGCGTGCAGAGGATGAGCCAAACAATCTCCAGTCTCCACTCCCTAACTCCCTGTGAAGGAATGATTTCATGACGCTCCAGGTGATTGGCTCCGGCTTCGGCCGTACCGGCACGCTCTCGCTTAAAGCGGCGCTGGAAATTTTGGGATTTGATCCCTGCTACCATATGGAAGAAGTGATCAAACGGCCGTCCCACATCAACATGTGGCATCAAATTGGGCAAGGTCAAGCCGTGCCCTGGGAAAAGCTCTTCCACAACTTCCAGGCCACCGTTGATTATCCCGCCAGCGTATTTTACCGGGAACTGGTTGCAGCTTACCCCGACGCCAAAGTGGTCCACACCGTGCGCGATCCGGAGCGCTGGTACGATAGCACCGCTGAAACAATTTACACGATTGCCAACGGTTTCCCCGCCTGGGTCCTTAAGCTATTTCCCTGGCTGGGCAGATTCTTTGACTTCCAAAATCAGCTGGTATGGCAAAAGATTTTTGACGGCCGTTTTTCTGACCGCGCACACGCTATCCAATGCTTCCATGAGCATACAGAAGCGGTAAAACGGCATGTGCCCCCAGATAAATTACTCATTTTCCAGGTTAAAGAAGGCTGGGAACCGCTCTGCACCTTCTTAGATGTGCCTGTGCCTGCAGTACCCTTTCCGCACGTCAATGACCGAGCAATGATACTGCGACGCTTTAAGCTACTGCGGCTGGTTACCACCTGGCTCCCGCTTAGTTTGGTCGCAGTGCTGGCGTGGCTGCTCTGGCGCCTGCTCAGCTAGCGCGACTGGTTTGTGTTCTAGATTGTCAACTTAGCGATTAAGGTGACGTTAGCACGGCGTAAATATCGCCACTGCCAGCCTGGGGCATTAGGTTCTGTACGTATTGGTGCATTTCAGGATAAGTGAACCAGCGGTCCGTCTGAAAATGGTGGGCTTCACCCAGGGTGTAGTTGAAGCGATAGTTACCCAGCTCCTGTAAGCGATCCAAACAGCCCAACGCCACCTCGCGGGCCGCCGAGATGTATTCAAATGAAAGCGCTGAAACCGGGACTGAAAGACCGCGCAGCACCTCCAGCTCAAACCCCTCCACGTCGATTTTGCAGAATGCAGGACGGCCGTATCGCGCAATCAATTCATCTAACGTAATAACCGGCACGGTAACGGCCGTGTCCCAGTCCACCGCCGCAAAGCTCTCATCCCCCTGCACCGCCTCCATCCAGCCCGCAGATAGCGTGGAAACGGTGGGCGTGCGCTGGCTAATGTGCAGCGTGGCCTCGCCCGGCGCTGCCCCAACTGCCTGCGGCAACAAAGTAACCTGTGGGGAACGGCCGTATACACTATTTAACCAGTTAAACAAGAGCGGCTGCGGCTCAACGGCCACCACACGCGCGCCTAGCTGCCGCCAGACCCGCAGCCGATTGCCCACGTGCGCCCCCACGTCAAAGCACAAATCACCTGGCCGGATGAAACGGCCGTACAGCCGCCGCATCTGCCAGGGCCGCCAGGGACTTGCATAGTAGATTAGTAGCGACCGTGCCAAACCCAGCCCCTGCGGTAAATTCATAAGCGCTCCATCTTGCCCAACTCTTACACCAACTATACACCAACCTCCCGCAGGCTTCATTTAAGGCGAAGCCATGTAGATAAAACCTGCGGGAGATTTTTGAATCAAATCTAAACAATCAGTGAGTTTTTACCGAACGGACTAACGTCCAGTTGCAGAATGGCTAAAATTTGACGATGGTGGCTTATTGGAGGAGGAAATTAGTAATCAAAGCGGGCGTCGTTGGCCTGGCCTTCGCTTATCTAATGGTGCTGGGCGCCTGCACCAACCCAGGCAGCGCGGCAACGCCCGTGGCGGTCATCAATACGCCATTGGCCACCGTCACACCATCCGTTACGCCGTCCCGCACGCCCGTTCCCACAGCCACAAATACGCCCACCCCAACCAACACACCAACGCCCACGCCCACACCGACAGCAACGGCCGTTCCCCTCAACGTTTTGGGCGACGTGCGCAGCTGGCAGGAAAGCGATCCTGTTCCCAGCGGCGGTGCAGCTTGCGGCTTCGTGGATCTATTCGACTTCCCCATTGATCCGCCGGACGCCGCCAATGTTAGCCGGGGCGGCGGCGATTTTGGCGTCTTCCGCAGCCGATTCGACAAATATCATGCCGGAGAAGATTGGAGCGGTCTATCGGGGCGGCCTAACCTGGGCACCCCTGTCTACAGCATTGGGCATGGACTGATCACCTACGCCCAGCCGCTGGGCTGGGGGCGCGATCAGGGTGTGGTCATTATTCAGCACACCTTTGCCGACGGCCGTACCGTTCTCTCTTTTTACGGCCACCTGGACCCAGACAGCGTGCTGCTAGAACCCGGCGCCTGCGTTCGACGGGGCGATCTTGTGGGGCTGATTGGCCAGCCGCGCGGCTTCCCGCACCTGCATTTTGAAGTGCGCACCCAGGCCCCCTACCGCACGCTCACGGGCTACTGGCCAGAAGACCCAACGACTGAAGGCTGGCTCTGGCCCTCGCAGCAAATTTGGGCAGCTCGGGTGGGGGCAATTCCAGGGGTGAGCTGGGTACGGCCGTTTGCCAGCAGCGCCAGCCAGCCCATTGGCCTCATCAATGACAGCGAATATCTCCTGTTGGAAGGCGAGCAGTTGATACGGGTGAACCTGTCAGACGGCCGTTCTAATCCAATTGACTTCGGACGAACCAGGATCGATGCGGCAATGCGCCACGAGGCCAGCGACCTGCTCTACCTGGCCGACAGCGTAGAAGATACGCTGGCCGCCTACAGCCTACCAGACCTGATTTTGCAGTGGGAAACCAGCCTGCCGCTCAACAGCGGCGTCCAGCTGCTGCCCCTGCCTGATGGCGGTGTTTTGGCCGTAACGCGCGCCAACATGACGGCCGTTTCCGCCATGGGCGACAGGCTTTGGACGGAGCTATTGGAAAGCCAGCTGCTCGACTGGCAGCTGGCCGATGACGCGCTTTACCTGACCACAGACGGCAATGACGGCCGTCTCTGGCGCATTGACCCAGAGCAGGCTGCACCCATTGCAGAACTCGGTGGCAAGCTGGCGCTGCACCAAAATGGGCTATGGATTTACGATAGAGAGGGCCTCTATCTAGTTGACCTTAGCGGCGACGAACCAACCACCGAGCTGATCTACCCACTACCCGTCGGCACCGTTGGCCGGGGCGATCTGCTGGCCTTGCCAGACGGCGACCTGCTGCTAGCCCACGCAGACATCTCTGACCGTCGGCTGCTTCACTTTGACGTGAACGGCCGTCTCGCCTGGAAACGCTCCTACGCTGGCGAGGTGACCGGCAACGTGACGCTGCACCTGCTAAACGGCCAGCCTTACATGGTTGCCAGCATCGGCAGCGGCAACGATGGCACGCTCACCGTCTACGCTCTCGACCAAACACAAAACAGCCTGACGCGCCTGTTTGTGGGTGGCTCTCGTACTCCAATCGCCAACGACATGTGGGTAACGGCCGTTACCCACAATCAGCTCCTCATCAACGTCGGCGGGGGGCCAATGGCCCTTTTTAGCCCGGCAAGCAGTAATCAGTAGGTCTATATTCAGTAAACGGTAAATGCTTACCGATTGCCAGCCGCCAAATTAATAATTAGCCATTAACCATTAACCATTTTTTTTGCTCCTCGCTCTATCATCTACTACACTTCGTCTATGATTTTTGTCCCCATTGAGTAATTACCCAATTACCCGGTTACTCAATTACAAAAAGACCACAAGCTACGGAGTTACCCATGTCTTTTGATTTCGATACGGAAGTAAACAAGTTTGGCATTAACAGCATCAAGTGGGAATTTTTGTTTGATGCCGAGCACAATGCCGTACATGGCGACCATGCCCATCCCAGGCATGGCGATGAGCGCCTGCTGCCGCTGTGGGTGGCCGATATGGACTTTCGTGCGCCGCCGCCAGTGGTGGAAGCTGTAGTGGAGCGGGCTAAGCGAGGTGTTTTTGGCTACTGCATGCCCACAGATTCTTATTACGAAGCAGTGCAGAACTGGTTTGCCCGCCGCTACGGCCGTTCCATTCAGCAAGAGTGGATTGTGCTCACGCCGGGCGTGGTGCCTGCGCTCAACATGATGGTGCAAACCTACACGCAGCCGGGCGACAAAATCATCATACAGCGGCCGGTGTACCATCCCTTCACCTTTGCCATCGAAAACAACGGCCGAGAGGTGGTATCCAACTCACTAGTGCTGCGAGACGGCCGTTACCAGATGGACTTCGAAGATTTGGCCGCCAAAGCAGCCGATCCAGATACAAAAATGCTCATCCTGTGCAGCCCCCACAACCCCATTAGCCGCGTCTGGACCGCCGAGGAGCTGTCCCGCCTGGGCGAGATTTGTCTGGACAATGACGTGCTGGTCATCTCCGACGAGATCCACTGCGATCTCCTTTACAAAGGGGTTACCTTTACCAGCTTTGCCAGCATCAGCGAGCGCTTTGCCCAAAACAGCATCGTTTGCACCGCCCCGAGCAAAACGTTCAACCTTGCCGGATTTAAGCTGTCTAATATCATCATCCCCAACGAATCGCTGCGCATCCGGTTTGCTAAAACACTCGAGTGCACGGGCTTGCTGGGCACCAACACCTTTGGCGTGGTGGCCACAGAAGCAGCCTATAACTTTGGCGAGCCGTGGCTAACGGCCGTTATGACGTACATCGAAAACAATTACAACTTTATGCGCGACTATCTGGCAGAGCACCTGCCGCAGCTTCACCTGCTGCCAGCCGAGGGCACCTATTTGGTCTGGCTGGACTGCCGCGCCCTGGAACTCACGCCGGAGGAGCGCAAAAAGCTCATCTTTGAAGACGCTCGCCTCTACCTGGACGAGGGCGAAATCTTTGGTCCCGAAGGTGAGGGGTTTGAACGAATTAACCTGGCCTGCCCGCGCTCGCTTCTGGCAGAAGCGTTGGAACGCCTGAAGGCGGTTATCAGTGATCAGTAGAACAGTGTTAAGACGACTGAATACTGAATACTGACTTACTGAACACTAAACTATGAAAGTAACCCTCATCGCGACTGCCAAATTTGTCCTGGAAATGGTGGTGAAGCAAGAA